>NZ_JBICYZ010000009.1:37681-190942 GCF_043201465.1 Kitasatospora sp. NPDC048298 | reverse complement strand
GGCTCCCAGTAGACGACTGGGTTGATAGGCCGGATATGGAAGCCCTGTAAGGGGTGGAGTTGACCGGTACTAATAGGCCGAGGGCTTGTCCTCAGTTGCTCGCGTCCACTGTGTTGTTCTGAAACAACGACCCGCCCGATTCCGGGTGTCGGTTTGATAGTTTCATAGTGTTTCGGTGGTCATAGCGTGAGGGAAACGCCCGGTTACATTCCGAACCCGGAAGCTAAGCCTCACAGCGCCGATGGTACTGCAGGGGGGACCCTGTGGGAGAGTAGGACGCCGCCGAACAATTCTTCTGAAGAACCCCCATCCGGATTCCGGATGGGGGTTCTTTGCGTTTGGGCATAGCCCCCTCGCCCGCTCGCCGTGCTGGCGAGCGGGCGAGGCTCAGGTGAGGTGGTCGAACTCGCCGGCCTTGGCGCCGCGGAGGAAGGCGCGGAGCTTGGCAGCGCTAGTGGTGATGACGACGGAGGGATCATCGGATTCGCGGAGGTGGCGATCGTCGGCGCCTCCGGTGGCCAGCTCAACGCAGGTGCTGCCGCCGTCGGCATCGCTGAAGGAAGACTTCTGCCAGGCCAGGTGGGACATGGGATGCCTTTCAGTGCTGGAGCTCGTAAAGAAGGTGTTGAAGTAGCCCCCAGGAGTCGCGAGAGCTGTCACGCCGGGGCTTGCTGGTGTCGACAGCGGGCAACGCGAGATCCCGGGCCTCCTGAAACTTCTGATGGTAGGCCGCGATGTCATCCGGGTCGCCGAGGTGAATCGCCCGTTTCGGTCCGTCCAGGATGATGGTTGAGAGATCCGCGCATCCCGGGTCGCAGATCAGGAATGCGCCAGCGTATGGGGCCCTTCCTGGAGCATCGAACGGCAAGATCTCGATCGTGACATTGGGGAGTTCTGCCATGTCTACGAGGTGGTGGAGCTGGTCGCGCATCACGTGCTTGCCGGCGAACTGCATTCGAAGCGCTGCCTCGTGGATGACATACCGAAACTGCCGCTGCTTGCGGTCGGTCATGATGCGTTGGCGCTGCAGACGGAACTCAATGGCCGTGGCGGTGTCCCAACGGCCGTCCTTGTAAGCGTTTTTGTAGATGGCCTCAACGTAGCCTGGAACCTGGAGCGTTCCAGGGATGTATAGGGCATCGAAGACGGCGAAGGACTCTGCGCGGTCCTCTGCTTCGGCCAAGTCCAGGGCGAGCATGGGGACTTTGCCCTTGAACTCGCTCCACCAGCCTTTGCCGTTGCTCGCGCCGAGATCATGCAGGAGCTTGGTATAGGTCTCATCCGTGCACCCGTAGGCGGCAAGCAACGTCGTGAGCCGTTCCGGGTCGAGCGCCGTTCGAGCGGCCTCGATGTGGCTGAGCTGCGGGCCGAGCATGCCGATGAGAGCACCGGCATCCTTGACCGACAAGCTCGCGGCCTCGCGCAACCTTCTCAGCTCAGCGCCGAACCGCCGCTGCCGCTCGCTGATTTGGGTCCTGAGTGCCAAGGCGGATTCCTTCCGTGTCGGGCCAGTCTCCACCCACACGAGTGAGCTTAGCCAAACTGGGTGGGGTTTCTCCGCGAGCAGGTTGCACGCGTAACACCTACGGCCCTACTCTCAGTGTTGCACCGATCACATGACGGGACGTCAGTGATTCCCCTTCTCCCTCCTTCGGGGGTCTCATGCGTGCTTGCAACCCTCCTGACTGGTCCACGGCTCGTGCCGAGCTCTCCGGCCTCCTCACCTCCGCCGGGTGGCGACCCTCTGTCATCTCCGATGCCGAACTCGCCCTCCACGAAGTCTTCTTCAACGCCTGGCGGCACGGTGACACCGTTGCACCCCTGGTCGTCTTCGCCCTCGCCGACCGCCTCCTCCGGGTCTCGGTCTCGGACAACAGCCCGGTCCTCCCCGAGGCCTCCCTCCCCACCGACCTGCTCGCCCTCTCCGGCCGGGGCCTCTTCCTCGTCCGCGCCCTCACCCACCGCTTCGGCGCCGAGCCCCGCAAGCAGGGCAAGGTCGTCTGGTTCGAGCTGATCAAGGAGTCCGCCGCGTGAAGCCCCGCCGTCGCTACCCCATGCAGCCCACCGACCCGCGGATCCGGGCCTACACCGACGCCCAGGTCCGCAGCCTCCTCGGCGAACTCCACGAGCGCGGCCGTGAGTTCGGCCTGATCTTCCCGTCCGCCACCACGGACAAGACCCTCGACGGCCGAGTCCTCGTCCGCTTCAACACGGCGCCGGCCTCGACCCTCTTCAACCTCCTCACCCTCCTCTTCGACGCCGGTCACAACCCCGAGCGCCGGTGACCGTCGCGCTCAACCTTGCAAATCCCGACGAAGAGGAGCCCTTCCCGTGAGCACCCCCACCCCCGACCCGACCGACGACCCCGACGTCAGCAACGCCCTTGCCGCGGCCAACTACGCCGTCGCCGCCGCCTTCAACGCCCTCTTCGGCGTCGCCGTCGCCCCGCCCGTCCCCGACGACTTCGACTGGCCGAAGCTGGACGCCTTCGTCCACCACCTGGGCTTCGCCGCCGACGACTCCGACACCGCCCTCAACCTCTACCGCCTGCTCTTCGCCGTCCAGCGCATCGCCTACCGCGAGGCCGCCGGCCGTAACTCCCCCTGGTCCGCCACCCGCCTCAACCCGCGCCCCCAGTAGCCCCCAGACGCGTCGGAGATTCTTGACGCGTCGGAAATTTCCGACGCATACTGGTCTCATGCCAACGGATGTGTTCGGCGCGCTGGCCAACCCGGTGCGGCGCAGACTGCTCGAAAGCCTGCGGGACGGCCCCCGCTCCACAGGCGAACTGGCCTCGATGTTCGAGCTCGGAAGGCCTGCGGTCTCCGAGCACCTGGCAGTGCTCCGTTCCGTCGGGCTGGTGCGCGAGGAACCGCGTGGCCGGCACCGCTTCCACCACCTCGAACCGGCTCGCCTGGCCGAGGTGAGCGAGTGGCTGCATCCGTTCGAGCACTACTGGAAGCAGCGCCTGGACGCGCTGTCCGACCTCCTGGACGAGGACAAGGGGACATGACCGAGAACAACACGATCATCTGCGAGAAGTTCCTGCCCCACCCGCCGGCGGCGGTGTGGAAGGCCCTCACCGATCCCGAACTGCACGCCCGCTGGTGGGCCGCCGGGGACATCAAGCCCGTCGTCGGGCACCGCTTCACCCTCGACATGGGCAACTTCGGCAGCCAGTCCTGCGAGGTGACCGAGGTGGACGACCAGCGGCTGCTGGCCTACCGGTTCGCCGAGGGCTCGCTCGACACCACCATCACCTGGACGCTCCACCCGGAGGGAACGGGCACCCGCCTCGTCCTCGTCCACGCGGGCTTCGACCTCGACTCCCCGATGGGCCGGCAGGCGTACGACGGCATGGGCAGGGGCTGGCCCCACGTCCTCGACCGCCTCGACTCCGTCCTGGGCGAGACCGCCTAGGGAGAGCACAGGAAGCCCGGCGGGCCGTTCGGCCGCAACCCTCGTTCGGGCGCGTACGGTTGTCGGCCGGGCACGGCCCGTCGAACCTGCTGGTGTGCGACCCCGCACTGACAGCAAGGGAGACCCTCATGTCCGTCCGACGCCTCATCGCCTCCGCGGCCACCGCTGCACTGGCGCTCGTCCCGGTGGCGCTCGCGGCACCCGCCGCCCACGCCCAGGGCACCCCGGCCTACACGTGCGACGTGGTCCAGGAACCGATCGCCGGCCTCGGCCACTGCGTCGCCTCGGACGGTGCTCCCGCGCAGGGGCCGTTCAGCAACGCCCTCATCTCCTCGCGGCTCGGGCCCATCCCCATGAGCTTCTTCTGTGCCGAAGGCTTCGCGGAAACCCCGGAGTCCGTGATCTGCGGCGTTCCCGGGTGATGAGCGCGCTGCGGCCGGAGTTCCTCAACACCCTCGACCGTTAGAGCAGGAAGTCGGCCCGCCCGACTTCCTGCGCGGCGGTCCCTTACTCCTTCGGTGCGAGCGGCGTCAGCGGCAGGGCGACCCGGCTCTCCCAGGCCTGCTCCAGTGCCCGGGTGAACGTCTCCGCGGGCTGGGCGCCCGAGACGCCCAGCCGCCGGTCCAGGACGAAGAACGGCACGCCCGTCGCGCCCATGGCGCTCGCCGTGGCCTCGTCCTCGCGCACCGCCTCCGCGTAGGCCTCCGGATCGGCCAGGACGGCCGCGGCCGCCTCGCCGTCCAGTCCGGCCCCGACGGCCAGCTCGACCAGCCGGCCCGCCTCGAAGGCCGAGCGCTCCTCGGCGAAGTTCGCCCGGTACAGCGCGTCCAGCAACTGCGCCTGGCGGCCGTGCTCCTTGGCGAAGTGCAGCAGGCGGTGCATGTCGAAGGAGTTCGCGGCGTCGCGGCCCTCGCGCAGGTACGGCAGGCCCTCGGCGTGCGCGTTCTCGGCGATCCGGGCCTCCGCCGCCTCGGCCTGCTCCAGGCTCATCCCGTACTTGGCGGCGAGCAGCGGCACGACCGGACGGGCCTCGTGCGGCGCCCGGGGGTCCAGCTCGAAGGAGCGGTGGACGACCTCCACCTCCTCGCGGTGCGGGAATGCCGCCAGCGCCTGCTCGAACCGGGCCTTGCCGACGTAGCACCACGGACAGTTGATGTCGCTCCAGATCTCCACGCGCACGGCGCCGCACTCCTTCCAGCCTCGCGCGGACCTCCCGCGCCAACGCCCACCGGAACGCCTTCGGGCACCTGGATATTTCTCGCACTGAAATATTCAGGCGAGCCGGTCGGCGGCCTCCCGCCTCAGCGCCGCTCCCACGCCTCGCGTTGCGCGGACACCGTGGGGATGGCGGCGACCGCCTCGGCGAAGCGGCCCTGCCAGCCCAGGATCATGGCCACGGTTCGGAAAGCCTCGTGTTCGGTGGACGACCGGAGCACGTCGAGGGCCTCGTCCTCCCGGCCGTCCCGGGCCAGCATCCAGGCCAGCGTGCTGTCCCAGAGACCGGGCTCCCGCTCGCTCAGGGCCTTCGCCTCCGCGGCGCCCTCGGCGTAGCGCCCCGCCTTCCCGAGCAGGTAGAACCGCGTGAGGTGCACGACGTCGGGATGCCCGTCGACGTACGCGGCGCCGAGGCCGTCCAGGAGCTCCAGCGCCTGGTCCGGGCGGTCGCCGCGGACCAGCAGGTCGATCGCCTCGTGGAGGAGGTTCCCTTCGTCGTCCTCGTACGTGGGCCGTCCGACGTCGACGGCCTCGTCGAGGCGCCCCTGGCGGCCCAGGAACTTCATGAGGTGCGGGCGAGCGCGCCCGTGCTCCGCTTCGAGGGCCTCGCGCAGGACGGCTTCGGCTTCCCGGATCCGCCCGCTTTCCTCCAGCCCGTCCGCGTACGCGGTGAGGGCGGCCTCCGCGTGCTCGCCGGTGGCCAGCTCGCGCAGCTGCTCGAACCGGCCCTGGCGGGCGAGGAGTTCCGCGTACAGCCAGGCTATGCGGGGCAGCTCGGAGACGACCGGGCCCAGCACCCGGATCGCCTCGTCCGCCCGGCCCATGCGTTCCAGGACCATGGCGTACAGCACCAGCACCGCCGACGGCTGGTGCCGGCACCCGCGCTCACCCCCGGCCGCCGGGCACCGGCAGTCCGCCGTGCCGCCCAGGGCCCGCTCGGCGCACGGGGCGAGCAGCTCCAGGGCGCGGGCGTCGCGGTGCTGCCCCCTGGTCAGATCGACCAGTGACTCCAGGATCCACGGTTCCCCGAGGTGGGGCGTGAGCACCTCGACGGCCTCGTCCACCCTCCCGGCCTCCATCAGCGGTTCGGCGAACCACCGGCAGTCGAACGCCGACTCCAGGCCGGCCGTGTCCGGGCGCACCAGCGCCAGCCCCTCCTCGGTCCGGCCCTGCCGGACCAGGATCGCGGCGGACTCCCGTACGGCGAACGGCCAGCCGACCGCGACGAACGGCTCCAGGACCGCCAGGGCCCGCTCGAACTCCCCGGCCGCGCACAGCTCGCGGACCGCCGCCTGGGCGCAGAACCACTCGCCGCGGTCCCGGGCGGTCTCGATCAGCAGCTCCAACTGCCCCTGCTCGAGCAGGTACTCCGCCATGGGAGGGTCGATTCCGCCGTCGAACTGCCGCTGCCACGCGAGATCGTCGAGATTCACCGCGCCAGGCTATGTGATGGGGTCGACGTCCTGCCCGGAGATAATCGGCGGATGTCCGAAACCTTCGTTGACCTGGGATTCGTCACCGCGCCGTCCGGGGTGGTGGTGCTCGGCCTGGCCGGCTGGACCGACTACTGGCGGGAGCTGCGCGAGCCGTTGTCGGTGCGGGCCGCGGCGGCGGCGAAGGCGGGTGGCGGGCACCTGCGGGAGGGGGAGTGCGAGGCGGTCGCCGTCCCGGCCGCCGCCGACCGGCCGCTGGCGGTGCGGGCCACCACCGAGCCGTCGGTGTTCGACGAGGAGCCGACCGTCGCGACCCTGGAGATCGAGCTCGGCCTGCCGTGGCCCGAGGGCGTGGACGGTCCGGTGCTGCTCGGGGACCTGCCGGTCGACCGGTCCGGCATGGTGGTCGGCGACGCCGTGGGGCTGGACGCGTGGACGGGGCTGGAGGACGAGCCGGCCGACGGGCTGGCAGACCTCTCCTACTGGGGTCGGTACGAGGACGACGCCCACGCGCGGTTCGGCGGTGAGCGGATCCCCCAGCACGGCGGAGTCCAGGGACCGTACGGGTGGCTCGACCTTCCGGTGGCGGAGGCGGTCGCGCTGGAGGCCGAGCTCAGCACCTGGCGAGGCGGCCTGCCGCGCAAGGGAGTGGCCGTCATGGTGGAGAAGCACGTCGACTACCTCCGCTTCCGGCGGGCCGGCGTGCACCACCCGCTGAAGGCCGGCGTGATCGAGGTGGGTGGCTGCCGGGTGCTCGGGATCGACTGGTGCCAGGGTGACCACTCGCTCCGGCACCACGGTGGGCGGGACTGGGGGCAGGCCTTCGCGGTCACCCTCGAAGCCGACGGGGCGGGCGGTACGGTGCTGCGCTGGACCATCCCGCCCCACGACCAGGACGTGGAGGAGGCCTGAGGCGCTGGGCTACGAGGCCGGGCGGCCGAGCCCCGAGCCCCCTGAGCTGGGCCGGTGGTAGCGCCGGACATGGTGTCAGGCGGATCAGGCCCCGGGCGAACGGATTTCCGCCGTCGGGTCCCAGAGCCCGCCGGCCTCGCCGCGCGCCAGGTGGTCGGCGTAGACGGCGGCCTTCCAGGCGATCAGCGAGCGGCACTCCTCCAGTTCCCTGATCCGCTCGTCGACGCGCCGCTGGTGGGCGTCGAGCAGCCGCAGCCGTTCGGCCTCGTTGCCCGGGCCCTGTCGCACCAGTGCGGCGAACCGGCGGAGGTCGGCGAGCGGCATGCCGGACTCGCGCAGCCTGACGCAGATCTCCAGCCACTGCACGTCGAGCACGGCGTACCGGCGCCGCCCGCCCGCCGTGCGCCGCACCGGGCCGACCAGCAGGTCCTCGCGCTCGTAGAAGCGCAGGGCGTGCACGCTGAGCCCGGTGCGCTCGGCCACCTCGCCGATGCTGAGTTCCGTCATGGCGTCAGAGCCTAGGAGTTCACGGCGGGTCGGGGCTTGATCTAGACCGCGCTCCACTTCCTACCGTCGTCGCCATGACCACCACCACAAGCTGCGACGCCGTCGCCGACCGGCAGCGGCCGACCGACTCGCCCTTTTCCGCCGCCAGCACCGCCGAGGAGGTCCTGGTGGGCCTCGACCTCTCCGGCCGCACCGCCGTCGTGACCGGCGGCTACTCGGGCCTCGGCCTGGCGACCACCCTGGCACTGACCGCCGCCGGCGCCGGCGTGATCGTCCCGGCCCGCCGCCCGGACGTCGCCCGCGCCGCGCTCCATGGAACCGGGTGCCGGGTCCTCCCCATGGACCTCGCCGACCCCGGGAGCGTGCGCGCCGCCGCCGGGCTGATCCGCGAGGCCACGGACCGCCTCGACCTGCTGCTGGCCGTCGCCGGCGTCATGGCCACCCCGGAGCGGCGGGTCGGTCCCGGCTGGGAGGGGCAGTTGGCCACCAACCACCTCGGGCACTTCCTCCTCGCCTGCGAGCTGTACCCGCTGCTGGCTGCCGCCCCCGCCGGCGCCCGCGTCGTCGTCAACAGCTCCGCCGGGCACGCCCTGACCGACATCCGCCGAAACGACCCGCACTTCCGCACCGGCTACGACAAGTGGCTGGCGTACGGCCAGTCCAAGACCGCCAACGCGCTGTTCGCCGTGCACCTCGACGTGCTCGGGCGGGGTGACGGCGTCCGGGCGTTCTCGCTCCACCCGGGCAGGATCATCACCGGGCTGCAGCGGGAGATGACCCGGCAGGAGCAGGTCGACCGCGGCTGGGTGGACGCGCAGGGCCGGGTGGTCGGGGTGGGCTTCAAGACCGCCTCCCAGGGCGCCGCAACCGGACTGTGGGCGGCCACCTCGCCGCTGCTCGACGGCCTCGGCGGGCTCTACCTGGAGAACTGCGAGGTGGCCCCGGTCTGCGGCCCGGACACCCCGATGGACGACGGCGGCGTCCGCCCGTACGCCGTCGACCCCGAAGCGGCGGCCCGGCTGTGGGAGCTGTCCCTCGCCGCGACCGGCGCCGCCCCGGTGCTCCGCTGAGCGGGCCCGCTACAGGCAGATCCAGCAGTACAGCTGCTCCCCGGCGGCTCGCGCGCGCCGGGCGAGGGCGATCAACTCCTCGGCCAACGGCAGCAGATCGGCCGGGTCGGCGCCGTCCCACTCCTCGGCCTCGGCCCACCGCGCGACGACCTCCGGTATCCGGTCGTCGGGCACCCCGGCGAGCGCGTCCCGGGTGGCACCGCCGAGCTCGGTGACCCAGGGGCCGGTCGCCCACGGGTCGTCCTCGTCCGCGAGCCCGGACGGGCCGGGCGGCGTCGTCGTCGGCCAGACCGCCGTCTCGGTCACCAGGTCGACGTGCCAGGGCTCCCCGAGGACGGCCGCGAGCAGCTGCCCGAGCACGACGTCCGGGTCGACGCCCTTGGCCGCCACCCCGTCGAAGGAGCCGTCCGCGCCGAGCGGTGGCAGCCCGCCGTCCGTGGGCTCCAGCGCCCGGACGACCGTCGCCGCGTCGGCCGCCCGGAAGTAGTCGGTCAGTACGCCCATCGCCGCCACCCCTTCGTCCGCGTTCGCCGTCGGTCGGCAGTGAAGCAGGCGGCACTGACGGGGAGTGGGCAGTCGGACCGGCCGACTTCCCACTCCTCGCCGGGGAACCGGTCAGCAGGAGATGTTGCCGCCGCCCACGTCGGTGCCCAGGACGCGGACGAACTGCTTGTAGAGGTTGATGCGGCTGTTGCGCTGGTCGGGGTTCTTGCCGTCGCACTCCAGCGCGCCGTTGATGCTGCGGATGGTCTCGCCGAAGCCCTTGTTGTTGACGATGGCGTCGTGCGGGGTCGTCCTCCCGGCGCCGCTCTGGGTGTTCCAGAACCAGAGGGCCGTCTTCCAGGAGGTCGCCGGGTTCTTCTCGACCTGGTACGGGTCGTGCAGCAGGTCGATGTGCAGGGCGTCGCCGGCCGCCTTGTAGTTGAAGTTCCAGCTCAGCTGGAGCGGTCCGCGCCCGTAGTAGGCGGACTTCCCGGCCGGGCACCCGTACGCCTGCGAGGTGTCGCAGTAGTGCGGGTAGTTGGCGGTGTTCTGCTCGACCACGTACCGCAGGCCGCCGGTCTCGTGGCTGACGTTGGCGAGGAAGGCCGCCGCCTCGCGCCTGCGGGTGGCGTCGTTGCCGGTGGTGGCGAACTTCGGGAAGGCGCTCAGGGCGTCGGTGAGGCCCTTGTAGCTGTAGAAGGGGTTGCGGCTCGGGAACATCTTGTTGAACTGGGCCTCGCTGACCACGAAGGAGCCGGCGGCGGAGGCCGGGGCGCTCTGGCCGGCGATGGCGAGGGTGCTCAGCACGGCGGCGGAGGCGGCCAGGGACAGGGTGCGAGAGAGCTTCATTGGTCTCCTCGATCTGATTGGCAGGATTGGCACTTCGCTTGCGAAGAACCCCGGCCATCGTGGTGCGCGCCGGCCGTCGGCTGAAGCCCTCGGAGGTCTAAACCACCCGTACGAGTCGTATCCGATCCGAAGGGTGGACGGCGCCGCCGCCGGGGTGATCATCGCGCTGTCGGTGGCACCGGATAGCCTCGTTCGGAGCGGGACGGGACAGGGCGAGGCCGGCGGGGGAGCAGGGGCGAATGAGCGGTCACACCGACGACGAGGGTGCCGAGCGCCTGGCTGCCGAGGGCGAGGTCGCGGTCGCCCGGCTGGCGATCGACTCCGGAGACCTGACGCACGCCGCCGAGCACCTCGGCGACGCGATCCTCGCCGACCCCCAGCTGCCCGAACTGCACGAGGCCCTCGCCGAGTTGTGCGCCGCGGCGGGCGGCCCGGCGGCGGCCCGCGAGCTGTTCCCGCTGGAGGGCCAGGTGTACCTCGGCACCGTGGTCTGCCGGGCCCACGTGGAGGCCGCCGCCGGGGACTGGGACACCGCCATCGGCCTGCTCGCCTCCGCCGTCCAGTACGAACCGGCCCGGCCCTGGGCGCACGCCGCCTGGCTCGCCCGCGAGGACCTGCCCGGCCTGGTCGACCCGGACGCCGTCGCCCAGGCGGTGGCCCGCGCCGCCGGCGCGCTGCCCGACCCGCTTCCGGCCGAACCGGCGGACGCCGTAAAGCCGTTCCACGACTTCGTGCAGGCCGTGCTGGCCCGCCACCCCGACCACGTGCTGCTGCTGGCGATGGCCTCCGGCCTGACCCGTCGGCTCGGCGACACCGCCCGCGCCGTCGAACTCGCCGACCGCGCCCACCGGTTGGCTCCCGGCTACCTGCCCGCCGTGATGCTCGGCAACGCCCTGCGCTCGGCCGGCCGCCCGGAGCAGGCGCTCGCCGTCTGGGAGGCCGAGCTGGCGAGGACGGCACCCGGCCGCGACGACTCCAGCAGCTACCTCGCCGTCGACGTCGCCGAACTGTACGGCGCCCTCGGCCGCCCCGCCGAGGGCCTGGCCTGGCTGGACAAGGTGCTCGCCGCCGAGCCCGACCACCCCAAGGCGGGCCCGGCCCGGCACGGGCTGCGCCACGCCCTCGACGGCGACCCGGCCCACCTGCTCGCCCTGGCCGACCACCACCGCGCCCACCCCGAGCACGAGTACGCCCTGGAGCTGCTGGAGCGGCTGAGCCACCGGCAGCCCTGGCTCGGCCTGGTCTCCGGCGCCACCGAGGCCACCGTCAACGTGCTGCACCAGGTGCTCTCCGCCCCCGACACCGGCCGCGACACCGAGATCGACTGCACCGCCTCCACCCTGGAGCCGCCCAGCTCGGTGCTGGCCGTCCGGCTCGCGCTGCCGCGCTCCACCGTCGGCTACCAGGCCGTGGGCGAGCCCGACCCCCGGCTGCCGCTGACCGAGCCGACCACCCGGATCTGGGCCTGGGACGGCACCGACCCGCGCCCGGCCGTCGCCCCGCCCGCGCCGCAGAGCGCCGAACTCGTCCGCGCCACCGCCGAGATCTTCTGGCCGACCGTCCCCGCCGCCTACGACCACGCCGTCCGGCTCGCCGGCCTGCCGCTGGACGACCTGCTCGGCGTCCTGGTCCACCCGCCGATGCCGCGCGAGGACGAACTCGGCCGCGCCCTGCTCGCCCACCAGCCCGAACTCTGGGTGCGGGCCGTCCAGGTCTTCGCCTGCCTGGGCATCGCCCACCACCGCACCGACCAGCCCTGGGAGGGCTCCGAGCGCCGCCGGGTGCTGCGCGACCTGCTGCTCGGGCCGGAGGACTGGGTGGTCGAGGCGGCCGGCTTCGCGCTGGTCGCGATCGGCTGGACCGAACCGCAGACCCGGGCCGACGTCGCCGAGCTGCTCCGGCAGCGGCTGCACCACGGTGCCCGGGCCCGCCGCACCCGGGTGGTGACGATCCTGCGCTCGCTCTGCGCGCTGGTGCTCGCCGCGCCCTGGACGTCCGACGAGGACCGGGCGCTCGCCCGGCACCTGACGGCCCGGGAGGACGCCGCCGACGCGGGGGCCGAACCGGAACAGGCGGCGGAACGGGAGCAGGCGCGGGAGCAGCCGAAGGAGACGGCGCGGGCCCCGCAGGAGGAGCCCCGCCCCAGCCGGCTGCGCCGCCTCTTCGGCCGGGGGCAGGGCAGGTCCTAGACCCCGTCCCGGACCCGTCCTAGACCCCGGGCAGCGGCTCCTGGTCGACGTCGAACCGGGCGACCCGCTCCGCCGGGTCCCGGCACTCCGGGCCCAGCCGCAGCATCCGCGACTCCGGGTCGTGCAGCGGCCGGTGGCAGCGGCGGCAGGTCACCCGCGGGCGGAGGGTCTGCGCGGTGTCCGTCCCGGGCAGCGGTTCGGGGCCGGTCGGGCCGGCCGCGCCGATCGCGCCGGGGGGATTGGTCGGGCTGGTCATGCTGAGACGGTAGCCGCCCGCTCCGTCCGGGCCGCCGCCGGTGCGTGAAACGATGGCCCCATGGCCACCGACCGCAGCAGCGCAGGAGACCCGGCACGCACCCTCGCCCTGCTCTGGGGGCTCACCGCCGAGGAGAAGCCCGGCCGGCGCGGGCCACGCCAGGCGCGTTCGACCGGTGAGATCGCCGCCGCCGCGATCGCCCTCGCCGACGCCGAGGGCGTGGACGCCGTCACCATGCGCCGGGTCGCCCAGGAGCTGGGCCTCTCCCCGATGGCGCTCTACACCTACGTGCCGGGCAAGGCCGAGCTGCTCGACCTGATGCTGGACACCGTCTACGCCACGATGCCCCGCAGCGCCCCCGCCGACGAGGGCTGGCGCGCCCGGGTCACCGCCGTCGCGGACGACAACCGGGCCCTGCACCGCGCCCACCCGTGGGTCGCCGCCGTCTCCACCAGCCGTCCGCCGCTCGGTCCCGGCCTGATGGCCAAGTACGAGTACGAGCTGCGCGCCCTGGAGGGCACCGGGCTGCCCGACGTCGACCTGGACGCGGCGCTGACCCACCTGCTCGGCTTCGTCCAGACCTGCGCCCGGATGGCCGCCGACGAGCGCGCCGCCCGGCAGGACAGCGCGATGACCGACGAGCAGTGGTGGGCCACCAACGCCGAGCTGCTGGCCCGGGTCTTCGACCCCGAGCGCTACCCGGTCGCCGCCCGGGTCGGGGCCGCGGCCGGTGAGGCGCACGGCGGCGCGTACAGCCCGGACCACGCCTACGACTTCGGCCTGGCCCGGCTGCTCGACGGGCTCGACGCCCTCATCGCGGGGCGGTAGCCGGGCCGACGCGCCCTCCTCGGCGCGCGGGGCGCAGGCTCACCGCGCGGCGGCCCGCCCGTCGTACTCCCCGCGCGCCGCCTCGACCTCCGGCACCCGCCGCTCCGACCAGTGGGCCAGGGCCGCGACCAGCTCCGCCGCCTCCCGCCCCAGCGGGGTGAGGCTGTAGTCGACCCGCGGCGGGATCACCGGGTGCGCCTCGCGCAGCACGAAGCCGTCCCGTTCCAGGGTCTGGAGGGTCTGGGCGAGCATCTTCTCGCTGACCCCGGAGACCCTGCGGCGCAGTTCGCTGAACCGGTAGCCGCGCTCGTGCAGCGCGCCCAGCACCAGCACGCCCCAGCGGCTGGTGACGTGCTCCAGCACGCCCCGGGAGGGACACATCCGGTCGAAGACGTCGGCGGGGGGCAACCCGCCGGCCTTTATCTCGCTCACCTTCATGTCAGTACCGTACTTTGAAGTGCGTACTTTCGAAAGGTTAGTGCCAGGCCTAGGGTGAGCTTCGAGGTCGGACCCGCACGGCAATCCCCCTGGCGGTCCCCGCGTAGCAACCCTGAGGAGCACACCATGTACGTCGTCACCGGTGCCACCGGCCAGCTCGGCCGTCTCGTCGTCGAGCGCCTGCTGGCCGAGGTCCCCGCGAGCGAGGTGGCCGTCGCCGTCCGCTCCGCCGAGAAGGCCGCCGACCTGGCCGAGCGCGGCGTGACCGTCCGCGTCGTCGACTACGACGAGCCGCAGACCCTGGCCGGCGCCTTCGCCGAGGGCGACCGGGTGCTGCTGATCTCGGGCAGCGAGGTCGGCCGCCGGATCCCGCAGCACCGGGCCGTGGTGGAGGCCGCCAAGGCCGCCGGGGTCGCGCTGCTCGCCTACACCGGCATCCTGGGGGCGGCCACCTTCCGGCTGGCCGACGAGCACAAGGCGACCGAGGAGCTGATCCTCGCCTCCGGGCTGCCGTACGCGTTCCTGCGCAACGGCTGGTACACCGAGAACTACCTGGGCGACGCGGCCGGCACGGTGGCCCGCGGCGTGGTGCTCGGCAGCGCCGGGGAGGGCCGGATCGCCACCGCCCCGCGCCGGGACTACGCGGACGCGGCGGTCGCCGTCCTGGTCGGCGAGGGTCACGAGGGCGGGGTGTACGAGCTGAGCGGCGACGCCGCCTGGAGCCTGCCCGAGCTGGCCGCCGAGCTGGCGAAGGCCTCCGGCGAGCCGGTCGAGTACCGGGACGTGACCCCGGCCGAGCACCTGGACGCGCTGGTCGGCGCCGGCCTGCCGCAGGGCTTCGCCGAGGCCCTGGTGGACGTGGACGCGGGCATCGCGCGCGGCGAGCTGGCCGGCACCACCGGCGACCTGGCCCGGCTGATCGGCCGTCCGACCGCCCCGCTCGCCGACTCCGTCCGCGCGGCCCTGGGCGCCTGAAACACCGCAGCTCAGGACCCCGGAACGGCGGGACCGTCCGGCATCCAGGCAATGTCATGACCAAAATCCGGAAACGGAGATGACAGTCGCCCCTCCCGCCCGCTACCGTCGCCTCGACACACGCGCGCGGGAGGGCACCAGGCCATGGCGGGAACAGACCAGCAGGACAACGGCCGGGGCCTCTGGTACGGCGTCGCCGCATACGGCATCTGGGGCCTGTTCCCGCTGTTCTGGCCGCTGCTGGAACCGGGCGCCGCCGACGACATCCTGGCCAACCGGATGGTCTGGTCCCTGGTCGCGGTCGTCCTGCTGCTGATAGCCCAGCGGCACTGGGGCTGGATACGCCCGCTGCTGCGCCAACCCCGCCGGCTCGCCATGCTGGCCGGCGCCGCCACCGTGATCTCGGTCAACTGGGGCGTCTACATCTGGGCCGTCAACGCCGGGCACGTGGTCGAGACCAGCCTCGGCTACTTCATCAACCCCCTGGTCACCATCGGCTTCGGCGTCCTGGTGCTCAAGGAGCGGCTGCGCACCGCGCAGTGGACGGCGGTGGGCATCGGCGCCGCCGCCGTCGTGGTGCTGACCGTCGCGTACGGGCAGCTGCCCTGGATCGCGCTCACCCTGGCGCTCTCCTTCGCCACCTACGGCCTGCTGAAGAAGCAGGTCGGGCTGAGCGGGCTGGAGAGCCTGGCGGCCGAGAGCGCCTTCATGTTCCCGTTCGCCCTCGGCTACCTGGTCTACCTGGAGGTCAGCGGGCGCGGCACCTTCGGGCACACGGTGGCCGGCTCGTACGGCTGGGGGCACTCCGGGCTGCTGATGCTCAGCGGGGTGATCACGGCCGTCCCGCTGCTGTTCTTCGGCGCGGCCGCCGTCCGGGTGCCGCTGACCGTGCTCGGCCTGCTGCAGTACCTGGCGCCGGTGTTCCAGTTCCTGATCGGCGTCGCGGTGTTCCACGAGTCCATGCCGCCCGCCCGCTGGGCCGGCTTCGGCCTGGTCTGGGCCGCGCTCGCGCTGCTCACTTGGGACGCGCTGCGCCAGGTGCGGGCCGACCGCGCGGCGCGGGCCGCGGCCGTGCCGCAGCCCGCACCGGTGGCGGCGGCCGCCCCGGAAGCCGCCACCGAGGCCGTCACGCGCTGATGTCCCGGCTGGTGAAGCGGGACCAGGCCGCCGAGCCGAACACGGCGACGTAGGCGGCCTGGAGACCGAGGTCCTTCAGCACGCCGTCCCAGTACATCGGCGCCCGCAGCAGGTCCGCGAAGCTCAGCCAGTAGTGGGAGAACAGGAACGGGCTGACGGCGTCCAGCTGCGGGAAGGCGTCCAGGATCTGGACGGTGACCACCAGCCCGACGGTGGCCGCCATCGCCGCGATGCCGCTGCCGGTGAGGGTGGAGACGAACAGCCCGATCGCCACCAACCCGGCCAGCGAGGCCGCGACCACCAGGGCCACCAGCAGCGCGCGCAGCAGCGCGTCGCCGAGGCCGATGGTGTCCCCGGAGATCAGCGTGACCGGGCCCAGCGGGAACAGCGCGGCGCCCGCGGCGAGCGCCGTCACCGCCACCGCCGCCGTGGCGGCCGCGCAGAACACCAGCCCGGCGGTGAACTTGGCGGCCAGCAGCCTGGTCCGCCCGGCCGGGGCGACCAGCAGGTAGCGCAGCGTCCCGGCGGCCGCCTCACCCGCCACCGCGTCCCCGGCGACCACGCCGACCGTCATCGGCAGGAAGACCGGCAGCGCCACCGCGAGCGCCGTGAAGACCAGGAACAGCCCGTTCTGCGTGGTCTGCGCGATGAAGCTCGGACCGCCGCCGCCCTCGTGCGGACCGTCCGTGTTGAGCTTGACCACCACCCCGATCAGGATCGGCAGCACCGCCAGGATGGCCAGCAGCACCTTGGTGCGCAGCCGGCGGAAGGTCAGGTGCAGCTCGCTGCGGAACAGCGCCAGGAACCCGGCCGCCGTCCGCGGCCGCCGACCCGCCACCGGCGCGAGCGCCTCGGCCGGCGGCAGCGACTCGGCCGGCAGCGACTCAGCCCGCGACATCGAAACCCTCCCCGGTCAGCGCCACGAAGGCGTCCTCCAACGTGCCCCGCTCCAGCCCGAAACCCTGCACCCGCACCCCGGCCCCGACCAGCGCCGCGCACAGCCTGGGCAGCGCCTCCTCGTCCAGGACGCCCGGCTCGCCGTCCACCCGGTCCTCGCCGGGCACCAGCGCGGTGACCCGGTGGGCCGCCAGCACCTCGGCGGCCCGCGCCACGTCCGGGGTGCGGACCACCAGCCGGCCCTGGGCCCGGGCGGCCAGCTCGGCGACGGTGCCCTGCACCACCAGCCGGCCCCGGGACATCACCGCGGCATGGGTGCAGACCTGCTCGATCTCGTCCAGCAGGTGCGAGGAGAGGAACACCGTGGTGCCCTCCGCCGCGACCTCCCGGACCAGCGTCCGGATCTCCCGCATGCCCTGCGGGTCCAGCCCGTTGGTCGGCTCGTCCAGCACCAGCAGCTCGCGCGGCTGCAGCAGGGCGGAGGCCAGGCCCAGGCGCTGCTTCATGCCCAGCGAGTACGCGCGGGCCTTCTTGCCCGCCGCGGCGCCCAGGCCCACCCGCTCCAGCGCCGCGTCCACCCGCCGCCGGCGGGTGCGCGGGTCGGCGGTCGGGTCGGCGGCGTCGAAGCGCACCAGGTTGTCCCGTCCGGAGAGGAAGCCGTACAGGGCAGGGCCCTCGATCAGCGCGCCCACCCGGGGCAGCACGGTGGCGACGGACTGCGGCATCGGCTCGCCGAGGACGGCGGCCACGCCCGAGGTGGGGGCGATCAGGCCCATCAGCATGCGGATGGTGGTGGTCTTGCCGGAGCCGTTGGGGCCCAGGAAGCCGAAGACGGAGCCGCGCGGCACGGCGAGGTCCAGGCCGTCCACGGCGAGCTGGCCGCCGCGGAAGCGCTTGGTCAGGCCGCGGGTCCGGATGACGTCGTCGGAGCCGGCCGAGGAGGCGTCGGGGGAGGCGTCGGGGGCGGCGGGGGAAGCGGATGGGACGGGAACGGGGGCCGGGCGCGGCGCGGCGCCCGGACCCCCGGCCGACTCCGTAACGTCCCCCGTTACGGGAGCCTTGGTCATCCGTCAGTTCACCCCGGCGGCATGCTGGAGGACCGGCAGGGTCACCGCGCCGGCGAAGACCCGGCCGTCGTCGGTGAGCAGGACGTTGAGCACCTTGGTGCTCACCAGGGTGCCGCCGTCGACCGGCTTGCCGAGCGACTTCACCAGCGCCTGCGGGTTCATCGACCGGGCCGCTTCGCCTCCGCGGCCGCCGTGCTTGCCGCCCTTGCCGTCGCCCTTGCCGTCTCCGCTGGGCGCCGCGTCCACGGTGCCGGGCACCTGGGCGGAGACGACCGTCGTCCAGCCCTCGCCGATCACGTTCACGCCCTGGTGCCCCTCGGCGCCCGGGTGCGCCCCGGCGCCGCCCGGTGCGCCCTCGGCCGCCGCGTCCGCCTTCCGGTCCGTCACCTTGGCGCCCTTGGGGGCGGTGAACTCGAAGGTCTTGGCGTCCGGCTTGGCGAAGGACACCTCGGTGAAGCGGACCTTCAGCACGGTGCTGCCGTCGATGGACGTCACCGTCACCGCCAGCGGCACCCCGTTGTCGGCGTCCACCGCGATCCGGACCTCGGACAGCGTCGAGCCGGACTGGGTGGGCTTCACGCTCAGCTGGTAGGCGTTCTGCCCGGCCACCTTGGCCGTCCCGGCGACCGTCACCGAGGTGGTGCCGGCGCTCGCGGCCAGGAACTGCCTGGCGGCCTCCTGCGGGGTGGTCGGCAGCTCGGACAGCGGCGCCTCGGCGTGCCGCCCCTCGGCGGCCCGCCCGGTCGTGTGCACCGCGCTGTTGGAGGAGCTGTCCCAGGCCCAGGTCTGGTCGCCGTTGTGGACCAGGGTGTAGCCGGACATCTTCTCCAGCAGGTCCACCCGCTGGCGCTCCGGACCGTCCACCGCGACCCGCAGCGTCTGGTCCCCGCCGAGCAGGCCCATCAGCTTGGCCTGCGGGTCCGCGGCGGAGCCCTGGCCGCTGCCGCCGCCGTGCCCGCCGACCGCCCCGCCGAGACCGCCGGCCGCGCCCAGCAGCTGGCCGGGCACCCCGAGGTCGGTGGAGATCGAGACCGTCCCGGAGAGCGTCTGCGCCTCCGAGCCGAGCACCTTGGCGACCAGCTGCTCCGCCGACACCGCCGGCAGGTCGGGCGCGCCGTCGGCGGCCAGCGCCGGGACCAGCCCCACCCCTGCGGCGATCACCGCGACGACTGCCGCCGGCACCCCGGCGCGCATCAGTACGCGCCGCCGGGAGCGGTACGGCACACCGCCGTCCGGATCGGCCCCCGCCGCCTTCTCAATGGTCATGGCGTCCTCAACTCCTCCGCGAACACGTGTGATTGGCCCTGCCCTCCCATTAGAGGCCGCCGCGCCGCCGCCGTCATCGCCCTGTGGGGCCAGATCGGGGTGGCCTTCTTGGGTACGCCGACCCTGAGACGGCCTCAGGGTTCGCTCCATCCGCGGTACCACCCCTGACATAGGCTCGCGCCATGGACGGAACCGCCACGGACTCCAGCACCCCGCCGACCGAGAACGCGATGCGCCGCGCCCTGCGCCGCGCCAGGGACGGCGTCGCCCTCGACGTGACCGAGGCCGCCGTGCTGCTCCAGGCCAGAGGCGACGACCTGCTGGACCTCTGTACGAGTGCCGCCCGGGTCCGGGACGCGGGCCTCGAAGCGGCCGGCCGCCCCGGCGTCATCACCTACTCCAAGAGCGTCTTCATCCCGCTCACCCGGCTCTGCCGCGACAAGTGCCACTACTGCACCTTCGCCACCGTCCCCGGCAAGCTGCGCCGGGAGGGGCACGGGATGTTCATGTCCCCGGACGAGGTGCTGGAGGTGGCCCGCCGGGGCGCCGAACTCGGCTGCAAGGAAGCCCTGATCACGCTCGGCGACAAGCCCGAGGACCGCTGGCCCGAGGCCCGCGAGTGGCTGGACGCGCACGGCTACGACGACACCATCGCCTACGTGCGCGCGATGTCGATCCGGATCCTGGAGGAGACCGGCCTGCTGCCGCACCTCAACCCCGGGGTGCTGGGCTGGACGGACTTCCAGCGCCTCAAGCCGGTCTCCGCCTCCATGGGCATGATGCTGGAGACCACCGCCACCCGGCTGTGGAGCGAGCCCGGCGGCCCGCACTTCGGCTCCCCGGACAAGGAGCCGGCCGTCCGGCTGCGGGTGCTGGAGGACGCCGGGCGCAGCTCCGTCCCGTTCACCAGCGGCCTGCTGATCGGCATCGGCGAGACGTACCAGGAGCGCGCCGAGTCGCTGTTCGCGCTGCGCAGGGTCTCCCGGGCGTACCACGGCGTCCAGGAGCTGATCCTGCAGAACTTCCGGGCCAAGCCGGACACCGCGATGCGCGGCATGCCGGACGCCGAACTGGACGAACTGGTGGCCACGGTGGCCGTGGCCCGGCACCTGATGGGCCCCGCGGCCTGCCTCCAGGCCCCGCCGAACCTCGTGGACGGCGAGTACGAGCGGCTGATCGCGGCCGGCATCGACGACTGGGGCGGGGTCTCCCCGCTGACCCCGGACCACGTCAACCCCGAGCGCCCCTGGCCGCAGATCGAGCGGCTGGCCGAGCGGTCCGCGGCGGCCGGCTTCGAGCTGCGCGAGCGCCTCGCCGTCTACCCCGAGTACGTGCGCCGCGGCGAGCCCTGGCTGGACCCGCGGGTGCTGCCGCACGTCCGCGCCCTCGCCGACCCGGCCACCGGCCTGGCGGACCCGGACGCGGTGGTCCGCGGCCTGCCCTGGCAGGAGCCCGAGGACCTGCCGGAGTCGTACGGCCGCACCGACCTGCACGCCACCATCGACACCGAGGGCCGCACCGGCGACCGCCGGGCCGACTTCGAGGACGTGTACGGCGACTGGGAGGTGCTGCGCGAGCAGGTGCTCGCGAAGGGCGCCCCCGAGCGCCTCGCCGGGGACCTGCGGGAGGCCCTGGCGGTGGCCGCGGACGACCCGACGCGGCTGACCGACGACCAGGCGCTGGCCCTGTTCCACGCGGACGGCCCGGCCCTGGACGCGCTCTGCCGGATCGCCGACGACGTGCGCCGCGACGCGGTCGGGGAGGACGTCACCTACTGCGTCACCCGGAACATCAACTTCACCAACGTCTGCTACACCGGCTGCCGCTTCTGCGCCTTCGCCCAGCGCCGCACCGACGCGGACGCCTACACCCTCTCCCTGGAGCAGGTCGCCGACCGGGCCGCGCAGGCCTGGGAGGTGGGCGCCACCGAGGTCTGCATGCAGGGCGGCATCCACCCGGACCTGCCCGGCACCGCCTACTTCGACATCGCCCGCGCGGTGAAGGAGCGGGTGCCCGGCATCCACGTGCACGCCTTCTCCCCGATGGAGGTGGTCAACGGCGCGACCCGCACCGGGCTGTCGATCCGGGACTGGCTGCAGCGGGCCAAGGAGTCGGGCCTGGACAGCATCCCGGGCACCGCCGCCGAGATCCTGGACGACGAGGTCCGCTGGGTGCTCACCAAGGGCAAGCTGCCGGCCGCCACCTGGGTCGAGGTGGTCACCACCGCGCACGAGCTGGGCCTGCGTTCCTCGTCCACGATGATGTACGGGCACGTGGACACCCCGGCGCACTGGCTGGGCCACCTGCGGCTGCTCGCCCGGATCCAGCAACGGACGGGCGGCTTCACCGAGTTCGTGACCCTGCCGTTCATCCACACCAACGCCCCGGTCTACCTGGCCGGCATCGCCCGGCCCGGCCCGACCGCCCGGGACAACCGCGCCGTGGTCGCCATGGCCCGGCTGCTGCTGCACCCGCACATCCCCAACATCCAGACCAGCTGGGTCAAGCTGGGCGCCGAGGGCGCGGCCGAGATGCTCCGCTCCGGCGCCAACGACCTCGGCGGCACGCTGATGGAGGAGACCATCTCGCGGATGGCCGGCTCGGCGTACGGGAGCTACAAGTCGGTGCGCGACCTCCAGGCGATCGCCGAGGCGGCGGGCCGCCCGCACCGCCAGCGCACCACCACCTACGGCGAGGTGCCGGCCGAGCGGCGGGCCGCGGCGCTGGCCTCGGACGGGCACCTGCCGCAGCTGCTGCCGGTGGTGGACTGAGACCCGTGCCGTCCCGGCCGCCCCGCACGGGCGGCCGGGACGGGGCACCGGACGCCGGGGGAGGGGCCGATCCGATCGGCTCTTCGAATACAGTGCCAGGGCGCGCGGCCGGCCGACCGTCGCGCGGCCCCCACACCCGAGGAAAGGCGCCCCGTCGTGATGCCACTGTGGTCACGCGCCCAGCAGCAGGACTACCGCAGCCGGGTGCGGGGCTGTCTGCTCGGCGGTGCCATCGGCGACGCGCTCGGAGCCGGCGTCGAGTTCGAGTCGCTGGAGAAGATCCGGGCCCAGCACGGCCCGCAGGGCGTCACCGGCTACCTCCCCGCGTACGGCCGCACGGGCGCCGTCACCGACGACACCCAGCTCAGCCTGTTCACCGTCGACGGCCTGATCCGCGCCCACATCCGGCGCGACACCGGCAGCTGGCACCCGCCCACCGACCTGCACCTGGCCTACCTGCGCTGGGCCGCCACCCAGCGCGACTGGGGCCCGGACGAGCGCCGCCCCGACCTCGGCTGGCTCGGCCGCGAGGAGTGGCTGTACGCCCAGCGCGCCCCCGGCCAGGGCTGCCTGTCCGGCCTCAGCGGGGCCGAGGCGGAGCGGCTCGGCACCCTGGCGGCCCCCAAGAACCCGCACTCCAAGGGCTGCGGCACGGTGGTGCGGGCGGCGCCCTTCGGGCTGCTCACCACCTGGGAGCCGGGCCTGGTGTTCCAGCTCGCGGTGGAGTGCTCGGTGCTCACCCACGGCCACCCCACCGGCTACCTCGCGGCGGGCGCGCTCGCGGTGATCGTCCAGTCCGTCGCCCGCGGCGGCACCCTGGAGGAGGGCGTGCACCTCGCCCTCGCGCTGCTCTCCGAGCGGCCGGCGCACGAGGAGACCACCGCCGCGCTGCGGGCCGCCCTGGACGCGGTGCGGGCCGGCGAGCCGTCCGCCGAGCGGGTCGAGGCGCTCGGGGAGGGCTGGGTGGCCGAGGAGGCGCTGGCGATCGGGGTCTACTGCGCCCTGGTCGCGCACGACGTGCGCTCGGGCCTGCTGCTCGCCGTCAACCACTCCGGGGACAGCGACTCCACCGGCGCCGTCTGCGGCAACCTGCTCGGGGCACTGCACGGGGACACCGCGCTGCCGCCGGGCCTGCTGGCCGGGCTCGAAGGGCGCGGGGCGATCCTCGAACTCGCCGACGACTTCGTGCTGGAGCTGGTGCACGGCACCGAACTGCACGACCGGCGGACCCCGGAGGGGGTCAACTGGACCAGCCGCTACCCGGTGGTGAGTTGAACCGGGACTTCCGGAAACCGGGCCCCCGAAACGGGAGTTGCCCGTGGCGCCGCCGCCGCCGAGGGGCGACGGACACCGCTACGGGCAACTGGTCCGAGTGCGGAACCGGGTGGGCGGGTCAGCCCGGGAGCTCACCGAAGAGGCCGCCCGCGGCGGCCGAGGCGAAGGCGTTCCAGGCCTCGGCCGAGAAGCGCAGCTGGGGGCCCCGGGGGTCCTTCGAGTCCCGGACGGCCACCTCCCCCGCTCCTGGGACGGCGATCTCCACGCAGGCGCCCTGGCCTCCGCTGTGACTGCTCTTGCGCCAACCGGCTCCGTACTCGGACGGGGTGATCATTCGTGGAATTCCTTCTCGATGTCGGCTATCAGCGACCGGCTCTCCGCGACACCGAGCGCGGCCGCTCTCAGGTAGTCGTACAGACCGGTATAGCGGCGCACGTCCGCCTCCTTCTCCAGGTAGAGATCGCTCGTCACACCTTCGAAGTAGACAACCGTGGAATCGGCTGACTCGGGGAACTCCAGCAGCGAGAATGTCCCGGTCATGCCGGGATGGGCGCCGTGCGAGAACGGAATCACCTGGATGGTGATGTTCGGGCGCTGGCTGAGCTCCAGCATCTGCCGCAGCTGCTGGGCCATCACCTGCTTGCTGCCGACCTCGCGGCGCAGCACCGCCTCGTCTATGACGGTCCACAGGCTGCCCAGCTGGTTCTCGCCGTGGATGCGCTCCTGGCGCTTCATCCGGACCTGCACCCGGCGCTGCACGGCGACCGCGTCGGTGTCCGGCTGGGTGCCCTCGACCACGGCCTGGGCGTAGTGCTCGGTCTGCAGCAGCCCGGGGACGAAGGAGGACTCGTACGCGCGGATCGAGGAGGCCTCGGCCTCCAGCCCGATGTAGACGCTGTACGGGGTCGGCATGTCGTTGAAGTCGTGCCACCAGCCGCGCTGGCGGGACTCCTTGGCCATCTCCATCAGGCTGGCGCGCAACTGGTCGTCGGGCACCTTGTAGACGTCGCAGAGGTCGCGCACGTCGCGCTGGCTGATGCTGCGGCGGCCGTTCTCCAGTCGGCTGATCTTCGACTGGGAGACCATCAGGCGGCCTGCGACCTCCTCCGCCGTCATGCCCAGGCCCTCGCGGAGCTTGCGCAGCTCCGAACCGAGGCGCCGACGGCGCACGGTGGGATTGACGTTGGCGGACACTTCGACCTCCGGCCGGACCTCTGGTGCTCGTTGGAACGGCAGTCCTCGGAACACTTCGGACATTGGGACCAACCCCCCTGACTCGGAGCAGCATGTCACCTTGGGCCAGGTCGGCGCCGGGGATTCACCGCAGCGCGGTAGAACAGATCATCGGAAAAGCGCTTCCGCGAGACAGCGAAAGCCCCCAGGTGGTAGTGCGGCTCGGTGGCTCGGACAGATGCTGCGCAGACCGCCCCCGGACCGGCCGGCACCTGCCCCGGCCCACGGCACGTGCGGGGCGGGCGGCTTGCCGGGCGTCCGGGGACGGCGAAGGGGCGGTCGCCGGGCGACTTGCGTCGCGGGGCGACCGCCCCTCGGTGCTGGTGGTGGTGCCGGTGGTGCGTGCGGTGCGTCCGGCGCTCGTCGTACTCCTGGCGCCGGTGGCACCGGTCGTGCGTCGGGTCGCTCGGGGCCCTCGGGCGGTGCGAGCCGAGCGGCCCGCGCCGCCGGGTGCGCGGTCGGTGGTGTCGGGCGCCGTGAGGGCTGCCCGCCGGGCCGCGCGGACCGTGGTGCTCGGTGGACCGTCGTGCTCAGTGGATCGTGCTGCTCGATCGACCGTGGTGCTCAGTGGATCGTGGTGCTCGGTCGACCGCCGTGCTCAGCGGATCGTGGTGCTCAGCGTGCGCCGACCCGGGAGGCGGGAACCCGCCCGCCCGAACCCCGGCCCGCCGCACGGGCACCGGGGCGGCCGGCGGCGGCCCCGGAACCCTGGGAAGAACGGTTCTGCTGTGCCGGAAGGCCGTTCTGCACGTCCATGACGGCGTGCGCGACCATCCCGCCCAGCGGGTCGTACCGGATCAGGTCGCGCAGCCGCGACCGCGAGGACCGTCCCTCGTTGCCCGGGTACAGGTGCTTGCCCAGCCCGACCGAGTGGGCCAGCGCGGCCAGCGCGGCCGTCCTCGGGTCCGGCGGGACACCGGTGCGGATCGCGGTGTCCAACCGCTGCTTGATCGCGGCGTTGGTGCAGTCGTCGGACGCCTGGTACCGGGTCGTCGGCAGCACCCCGCACACCTGGCCCGGCACGGCCGTGACCATGCCGCAGCGCTCCAGGTGCGCCAGATAGGTCTGCCGCAGCCCCAGCCGGGGCCCGCCGATCCAGTGCGCCGCGCGGACCGGACTGCCGCGTCGGCGCAGCAGTTCCAGTGCGTGGTCAAGGGTCGGGTCGCCGGTCGGCCGTGCGAGCACGACGGCGATCCGGTCTCCCTCCGGTACGATCCGTCCGGCCAGGGACAGCTCGACGAGCTGCGCCCCGGCGAGTCCGAGGTCGAGGGTCTGCGGCTGCGCCGTGGTACCCGTGGTCGGGTCCAAAGCGAGCAGCAAGAGTTCCTCGGGAACAGTTCTGCGGCTCTTGCCCATCCAAGCCTCCCCGCGTGGATGAGAGACAGGGTGACGCCTCTCACACGGGCTTGTCGAGTACGCCTCCGAATCGTGACCTTGCGGTGAAGGCGCGGAACCGGCGGCGGCGGGCCTGGCGTCTGACCGGTGAACAGGCCGTGGCGCGACCGGGCGACGACAATAAGCGCCGGTCGGGCGGGGTGTGCACGGCCGGAACGGCCGCCGGTGGCGGAGACTGTACAGGTACACGGGGCGGGGCGTCGGCTTCCCGAAATCGGGTTCGCCGGTGCCCCGCCGGGCGTTGAGGAGGCTGGGATACGTGGGCGAGTCCCCCGACAGGGTGCTGAGGGACGGCGACGAGCGGCAGCGGGACCGCGAGCGCGAACGGGCCGGTGCGGCGGCGGGCGGCGCCGAGCCGGCCGCGGGCGGCTCCGGCCCGGCGGCCGACGGTGCGTCAGGCACGGCCGCCGCCGAGGCGACCGCCGAGACCTCTGCCGAGGCCTCCTCGGACACCTCCTCGGACGGCCCCGCGGAGACCTCCGGCGAGACGGCCCCGAAGGCGTCCGCCGACGCTCCGGCGACGGCCCCCAAGGGCGGCTCGACCGTACAGCTCCGCGTCCACGATGTGGACAGCGAGACGACGATGCTGCGGCTGCCGGTGGACAACAAGACCACCGCGCTGCGGCTGCCCGAGGAGCTGGTGAAGGCCGCCGGCAAGGCGAGTTCCGAAGGTGAGGGGGAGAAGGGGGAGTCCTCGCCGGAGGTCGCGGAGGCGGCCGAGCCCGCCGGGCGTCCGGTCACCGCCGACCCGCGTCTCACCATGCGGACGGGTGCCGCGGCGGCGGGGAGGGCCACGGGGAAGGCGGCCGAGTCGTCGGGGGAGACCGGTGCCGAGACCGGCGCCGAGGGCGGTGCCGAGCCGACGGCCGTACCGGATGGGGCCGCTGACGGAGCGGCCGACAAGTCCGACAAGGCCGACAAGGCCGACGAGACGGAGAAGTCGGAGAAGTCGGAGAAGGCCGACGGTGCCGGGACCGAGGACGACCCGGAGGGTACCGGCGAGGCCGAGGACACCGACGCCGAGGACACCCCCACCAACGGCGACGTGACCCTCGCGCTGACCAAGACCGGGCAGCCTGGTCAGCCGTCGGGTCCGGCCGAGAAGCTGGAGAAGCCCGCGCCGCTGCGCGCCTCCGCGGCCGGCACCGTCCCGGAGCCGAAGCCCGAGCCCGCGCCCAAGCCCGAGCCGCGTCCGGAGCCCAGGCCCGCCCCCGAGCCCGAGCCGACCCCCGCTCCGGCGCCGCTGCCGAAGCCGACCCCCGTGCCCGTCCCCGGGCCGGCCCCGAAGCCGCTGCCGCAGCCCGACCCGCGGCCGGTGCCGCCGGTCCCGCCGCTGCCCAAGCCCGAGCCGCTGCCCGCACCGGAGCCGCTGCCGTCGCCGGAGAACACCGCCGAGGCGATGGAGGTCCTGGCCTCCCTCAACGCCCGCCCGGTCTCGCCGCTGCGGCGCGCCCTCAAGCGGGTGACCATCTGGACGGTCTTCCTCGCCGTGGTGCTCGGCGCGCTCGCGGTCGCCCAGCTGCTGCGCCCGCTGCCGGACCCCAAGCTGAAGATGACCGCCGCGGGCGGCTACAGCTTCTCCGGCGACGCGCTCGACCTCGCCTGGCCGGCCAAGGGTCAGTCCGCCGCCGAGGTGGTCGGCATCGGCAGCCTCGGCAGCTCGGGCCCGGAGACGCCGTCCTCGATCGCCAGCGTCACCAAGGTGATGAACGCCTACCTGATCCTGCAGAAGTTCCCGCTGAAGAAGGGGGAGAGCGGGCCGAAGATCACCGTCGACAAGCAGGCCGCGCAGGAGTCCGGCAACGTCGACGAGTCCAAGGTGACGCTCACCGAGGGCCAGGTGCTCACCGAGTACCAGGCGCTGGAACTGCTGATGCTGCCCTCCGCCAACAACGTGGCCCGGCTGCTCGCCCGCTTCCACTCCGGCTCCGAGGCCGAGTTCGTCAAGCTGATGAACGACACCGCGGCCAAGTTCGGCATGGCCAACACCATCTACGCCGACCCGGCGGGCTTCAACGCGGACACCAAGTCCACGGCCAAGGACCAGCTGAAGCTGGCCGAGCAGGTCATGCAGGACGAGATCTTCCGGCAGATCGTCTCCACCCCGGAGACCAACTTCAACAACGCGAAGATCCCCAACACCAACAACCTGATCAACCCGAAGACCGGCGTCATCGGCGTCAAGACCGGCTCCAGCACCCCGGCCGGCGGCTGCCTGATGTGGGCCGCCTACAAGGAGATCGGCGGCGTGAAGCGGCTGATCCTCGGCGTCACGCTGGGCCAGCAGGCCACCTCCTCCGGCCCGGACGGCGGGATCCTGCCGACCGTGCTGAAGGTCAGCGGCAAGCAGATCCAGGCCGCCCAGAACGGCGTCACCGGGCAGACCGTGGTGAAGAAGGGCGACGTCGTCGGCTCGGTGGAGGACGGGCTCGGCCACAAGGTCGCGGTCGTCGCGACCAAGGACCTGGTGGTGGCGGGCTTCCCCGGCATCTCCGGCACGATCACCCTGGACACCCTGAAGATCGGCCACAGCGAGCCGGCCGGCAAGGAGGTCGGCGTGCTGCGGGTCGGCACCGGCGACGACGGCTCGGAGGTCCCGGTGGCCCTCCAGAGCGACCTCAACCCGCCGTCCATCCAGTCCCGGCTGCTGCGCGCGCTGTGAGGCGCTGAGCCCGGCGAGCCGCTGAGCCCGCCGAGCCGTCGAACGCGGCAAGACGAGGAAAGGGGAGAAGGGGAGCCGGTCCACCGGCTCCCCTTCTCCCCTTTCGTGTCCTAGACGTCCCGGTCGAGCAGCGCGAGCGTGAGCCCGCCGAGCGGGGTCACCCGGTCCGGGACGCCGTACCGGGTGCGGAGCACCTGCGCCTGGTCCGGCGGCATCGTGCCGAGCGGGTCCTCGGTGTCGCCGAGGACGATCAGCCAGATCCGGGACACCTCACCCAGGCAGGCCTCCGGCTGCGGGCAGGGCGCCGGCGAGAGGTCCTCGGCGTCCTCGGCGCTCCGCGCGACGAAGACCGGGTAGGGGCGCACGTCCGAGGGCAGGTAGTAGCTGACGCCCGGCCAGGCCATCGCCCAGGCCTGGACACCCAGCGGGGCCGCCATCCCGTCCCCGGCGCGGTAGCCGGCCGTGATCTCCCGGGCCGCCGCCTTGAACGGCTCCACCGAGCGGTTGTGCGACCCCACGTACCGCACCGACTGCTGCTCCGGCAGGGCCTTCACGGCCGGCACCGCGAGCAGCCCGGCGGCCAGCAGCCCGGCCACCGCGGCGGCCCCCCGGGGCGCCCGGCCGAGCCGGCGGGCCAGGCCCGTCACCGCGCCGTACACCGCCCCGGCGCCGCCGCCGGCCAGCGCCGCCCAGGCGGGCACCGTGAACAGCAGGTACCGCCCGAGGAAGTACGAGGTCTCGCCGGACCAGGACACCAGCCAGACGGCCACCACCGGCAGCACCGCGAGCAGCAGCAGCTGCCAGGCCTGGATCCGCCGGCCGGGCAGCAGCAGCGCCAGCAGCGCCAGCGGGAGGAAGGCGTGGAACACGTCCTCCGAGCCGAACAGCACCTCGCCGAAGTAGGTGAGGTCCTCCGGGGAGGGGGTCGGTATCCAGCCCAGCTGCCGGTCCGACTGCCGGCTTCCCAGCAGTACCACCGGCAGCACCGGCAGCGCCGCCACCACGACCGCCAGCGGGTACTGCCACAGCAGCCGCCACTCCACCGCCGAACGGGTCCGCCACAGGTGCAGCGCCACCAGCGCCACCTGCCCGGCGACCGTGCTGAAGGAGATCAGGTGCCCGGCGCCGCCCAGCGCCATGGCCAGGCAGTACGGCGCCCAGCGCCGCCAGGACGGCCGGTCCAGCGCCCGCAGCAGGAAGAGCGAGGCCGCCGCGATCGCGCAGGTCACCAGGGCGTAGGAGCGCGCCTCCTGGGCGTACCGGGAGATCTCCGAGGGCACCGCGAGCAGCAGCCCGGCACCGACCGCCGCCACCCGGTTGCCGAACAGCCGCTGGGCGGTGAGCGACACCAGGGCCGCCGCCCCGGCCATCGCCAGCACGGAGGGTGTTCGCAGCGCGATCGTCGAGTCGCCGAACACCGCCGTCCAGCCGTGCATCAGCACGTAGTACGCGCCGTTGCTGGCGTCGATGTGCTGCAGCAGCCGGAACAGGTCGCCCGGCGAGCGGGTGGCCACCGTCCAGGTCGCGATCTCGTCCCGCCACAGGTCCGGCGTCCCCAGCCGGTACCCGCCCACCGCCAGCATGACGAGCGCGGGCCACACCCACACCTGCCCCAACAGCCGACCGACCGGGTGCACAGCAGGTCTCATCGAGTCGTTCGTCTCCTTCAACGTGGTGCGCGGGCGCGTCCCACCATGCCGGGCAGGCTACTGGACCAGCCCTGACGCCCCGTCGGCCCCCCGTACCCCCTCCGTCAACCCGCGACCGACCCCTGATCCGGTACGCTGTGAGCGGCCTGGTGGCATCCGGGCCGCGCCTCAGTAGCTCAGGGGATAGAGCACGGCTCTCCTAAAGCCGGTGTCGCAGGTTCGAATCCTGCCTGGGGCACAACGCTGAACAGGTGGAATGCGGGCTGCGGCCCAGGTCGGGAGCGTGATCCCGACCTGGGCCGCGGTCATTCCTGCAATCTCGGCACAGTCTCAGACGGTCTCACTACAGTCTCGGCACATGGGTTGTCCTCCTAAATTTCCCCCAAACGATCATGGGGAACCAGCAGGTCAGACAGCCATACGCAAAGAAGCGCCCCCACGCCGCACTCGACGGCTGGGGGCGCTTTCGTGCCGGGGAGGAGGGGGGTCAGTTCGTCCTGCCCCGGCACACAGCTGCCAGCCCCCGCCATGTGGCGGATCCCCGGCAGCAGCGAGGTCAGTAGGATTTCCCCGACCTCGCGGTTCCCCTCTCGTAGCGCCCGTTTCCGTCGGGCACTCCGAGGTGGGGGTTCAGGGGCCCGGCCGGTCGGAGAGCAGCCGCCGGCCGGGCCTAGATGATGCTCAGCCGCCCCACGAGGAGTCGTTGACGGTCATGGCCGACGCCGACACCGTCGGGGTGGGCGACGGGTCGGGGGCGATGATGCCGCCCCAGCTGGAGTCCGCCACGGCCGGCCGCGTACCGCCGGATGCGGCGCCACCAACCAGGACTGCGCCAGCGATGAGGGCGGCTCCTGCCAGCGCTGCGGCAGCGCGGCAAGCGATTCGGCTAGAGGGCATGGAACACCCCTTTCAGTGCTCGGGGAAGTGCGCGGCGATCGCGCACGACCAGTGTTCCAGGGGTAGTTGTCAGTTCAAGCGTCCACGGCGGCCAGGCAGATAAACTTCCCACAGTGGAAGTCCAACGTTGGGGTGAAAGTGGACACTTCGGACGTCGAGGTTGGTCAAAACCTTCTCAGTTGTGAAGCCAGGGAGCTGTACCGCGAACTGCTGGGTGGCTCAACCGCCCCGCGGCCGGGCAACCCACTCGACGAACTCCTCGTCCTGCGGCTGGCAGCACCGGACCCGCACCGCCCCGGACACTACATAGCCCTCAACGCGACAAGCTCAGCACTGCACTGGCAGACCCACTTTCAGAACCTCGCCGACCGCTTCCTGTCCAGGGCCGCCTCCGTGACCGAGGAGATGAACGATCTAGTCGGCGCCTACCAGCTGGCCCAGCCGGCCACCGGCGGTGCCATTGAGTACCTAGCAGGCCTGGGCGTCATCCAGGACCGACTTACCCCTCTTCTGGCTGGCTGCGAGAAGGAGCTGTTTACTGCCCAGCCGAATGGACCCCGCCCCGCGGCCCAGCTTGCCCTCAGCTACCAGCGCGACATAGACGCGCTGAGCCGGGGCGTGAAAATGAGGACGATCTACCACTACACGGCGCGAGCCGACGAGCCAACGGCGCGTTGGGCGGGGACCGTTTCGCTGCACGGCGCCCAGGTACGAACCGTGACGCAGCGGTTCCCTCGAACCGTGATCATCGACCGGCGAGTGGCGGTCACGGCCGTACTGACCCCATGGGAAGGACAGGGGCCGCCGCCGGACGAACGCGCGCTCCTCATCACTGACGCGGCTGTGGTGCAGTGGCTGGCTACCACGATGGATCTGCTCTGGGGCAGCGCGATGCCGTGGAGCGGGGGTGCCTTCGTTGAGATCACGCCCATGCAGAAGGCCATCCTCGAAGGCCTGGTTCGCGGCGATGGCCTGGAAGTCATCGGCCGGTCCCTCGGGGTGAGCCGCCGTACGGTCTCGACGCACCTCGACCCCCTCCGCGAGGCGGCGGGGGTTGAATCGCTGCCGCAGCTGACGTACTGGTACGGCCGCCACGAGGCGCACTACGCGGGGATCACCCCGACTGGCGGATGACCGCCACGCACTCGCGCCGGTCAGCGACAACGGTCAGCCGGTACTCGCCGTCCGCCAGAATGAAGTCTTGAACCCTTGCGGTGTCCTCCAGAAACCAGAGGTACGCATCGCGCTGAGCGGGGTCGAGTGCCATTTCGCACAGGTTCCTGCACAACTCGGCGATAGCCGATTGCAGGTCGGTGTGCTCAGTGCGGCGCCCCTCGATGGTGAGGATGCAGGCGGTGCTCAGTGTGTGCTCCCGGTTCAGGTCCCCCCGGTTGCATGCACCAATCATAGGCGAACGCAAAATCGAACAAGTGGGGACTTTGGTATGCAGACTTTTGATCATGGTCGGGCGAGCGTCAAGGGGTGCCGACCCCGTCCCAGCGCTCACCCGATGCCCGCCAACTGCGGGAACGTCGCGAGGTCGGCGACCGAGTGCGCTTCCTGCGGCGCCAGCAAGGCATCAGCCAAGAGCGCCTCGGCCAGATGATCGGCCGCGACCGGCAGACGATCAGCAACTACGAGATCGGCCGCACGCCCCCCGGCCTCGACGACCTCGTCGCCATGGCCCGTGTGCTCGGCATCGAGACGTGGAGGCTGTTCTACGGGTAGGCCGGCCGCGCTGAGGTGCGACCGGCCTGGTCGGCCGTTGTACGTGCGGGCCCGTGGGCTGGGCATGGCGGGCAACGTCTGCCGGTCACCGGTGCGCGGCGGCCTGGTGCCGGCGCATCCGGACACGAACGTCGACCGCAGCCGACCGGTCGAACGTCCGCTCGGCCCGGGCATGCTTTGCGGCCAACTCGGCACACACGGGGCAGCCGGCGTGAGGTGTCCGCAGAGCATGCCGAGGGAACAGGGCGGATACGGGGTCGAGACGAGCGGCGCTCACCGCTCCGCCTCCGGCTCCGCCGCTGCCGACCTGGTGCTCTTCTGGAGGGGTCGGCCGTGGGCGTGGGCACCGAGCTCGGCGAAACTGGCCTCGATGGCCTCCAACCGCTGCGGGTCAATCGTCTCGTAGACCGGAATGCCAGCGTCGGCGTCGGTGGGATCCATCAGGCGCTCTCCTTGGAGATACAGTCGGGGTGCGCAACCACGGCCCAGCCAAGCGGGGCGCCGGAGGTCGCGGTGTACGCGTGGCCGGAGAAGTTCAGCGGCGGCTCGCTCCGGCTGCACACGACGCAGGCCTCGCCCTGACGCTGCTGGTCGGTGTAGTCAGCCCCGAGGGTGGTCTTCCCGAGCCAGAGCTGACGGGACAACGTCGAGTCCTTCAGGTACTCCTCAACGTCCATCCTGCGGGCGGCAGGGGTGAGGTAGCGCTGTCCCATGAGGAGGACGATGGTTCCGCCGCGGCGGGCGAAGTCGGCCCACCCCTCGTCAGCGCCGACCCGGAGGGCACCCTCCATCCGTGGCAGGAGCACGAGTGCGTCCGGGCCGGCGAGGACGATGCGGATCCCGGGCGACGGCAGCGGCAGGTCCGGCGTAGCCAGGCCGGCGCGCGAGGCGATGGGCTGCAGCCCCGGGGCGTTGGCACGCGCCGGGGCGATCAGCATGAAACTGACCAGCCCGTCGGGCGTCGAATCGATCCACGTCCAGGCCGCTAACGACAACGGCGGGCGTTCAGTGGCCGTCAACACGGGCCCCCTCCTTAAGTGCTGGGACTACCATCACCACCAAGAGTCGACCCGTGATCACCTGACCGTAAGGGCTGAGGGGGTGGCACAGGGTGGCACTTCTGCACGGGGTGGCAGCTAGGGGTAGGACGAGGACATGACGACGACAAAGACGCCGAACGGCAAGCTGGTTGAGTGGCAGGCTCGTGCGGGTCTGAGCAATGCCGACCTGGCCCGCCGCGTCAAATCCGCAGCTCAGCACGCCGGACATCAGCAGATCGCGCCTGACGCAACTGCCGTGCGGCGCTGGCGCGAGGGCAACCAGCCGCGCCGGCCGCTCCCGGGAATCATTGCGGACGTCATCTCCGACGCACTCGGATACCGGGTCACATCGCATGAACTCGGGCTCGGAGAAAGCCCCGCCGAGGACCGCTCGCTCCTTTACTCCCGCAGCTACGAGGTTACGGTGGAAACCGTCTCTGACCTGGGGAGAGCAGACGTGGATCGTCGCCGATTCCTTGCCGCCGCACCGTTCACCGCCGTCGCCGCCACCGGACCGAGCCGAGACTGGCTCCTCGCCACCCTCGACCAGCAGCCCGAACCCGGCCCGCGCGTCCGCCTCGAGGACGTCACGGCCGTCAAGAACATGTTCTCGGAGTTCCAGAAGATCGACATTTTCCAGGGCGGAGGCAGCGGCCGGCTGATCCTGGCGGCGTACATGAACGTCCACGTCTACCCGCTCCTGCGACGACCGCAGGCTGACGATGTCCGGCGGGCCCTGTGCGAGGCCGCAGCCGAGCAGACCTACCTGCTCGGGTGGATGGCCTACGACAACGGCGAGCACGGCACCGCCCAGCGCTACCTCATCCAGTCCCTTCGGCTTGCCCAGGAGTCTGAGCACGTCGCGCTCGGCGCGCACGTCCTGGCCGGGATGGCCGACCAGGCCACCCTCCTCGGGCACCCCGACGAGGGGCTGCGACTCGCCCAGTCCGGCCGCCACGGTCTCCGCGGGGCCTCCGCCGCCGCCCTCGCCGACCTGTGGGCCCTCGAAGGCCGCGCACTTGCCGCCATGGGCGACAAGACGGCCGCAACCCGCGCCGTCGCCCAGTCCGAGGCCGCCGCCGAGCACATCCGTCACGATGGCGAGCCCGAGTGGGCCCTGTTCATCGACCCGGCCTACCTGCATGGCGAGCACGCCATGACCCTGCGGGACGTTGGCGACCACGCCGGAGCGGCCGAGCACGCCAAGCGCTCCATCGACCACGCCCGCCAGCAAAACCGCGCCCGCCGCGGTGCCCTTTCCCAAGCCGCACTCGCCACCACCCACCTCCAACGCCGCGACCTTGAACAGGCTCACGCTGCCGGCCTGCGGACGCTCTCCCTCGCCGGCAAGGTCAAGTCGTCCCGCGCCGTCGAAGCAGTTGCCGACCTGCAGCGGCGGATGGAGCCGTTCGGGAAGAACCGGTTGGTGGCCGACTTTGCTGAGCGGGCGCGCACCCTGACTGCCGCCTGACCTGCGGCATCCAATGCCGGTCGTACGATGTCGGCATGGCCGATGTTGAACTCCCTGCTGACCTGCTGCCCCTCCACGTCGCTGCCGTGCGCGCTGACCGGGCGATGACGACGGCGCGGGAGGCCGGCGGCGACGTCGAGGCGGCGCGCGAGGAGTACCTTGCGGCTGCCGCGGCCCTCGAGGCTCACTCCTTCTGGGAGGAGCGGCGTCGCGCCGGGGACCGCCATGCCTTCTGGCAGGCCAGCTTCGACGCCGCGAAGGCCGCACTCGACAGCGCCGCTGCCTGAGCCCGCACACGACGAATCGCCCCCGCTCCTTTTCGGGAGGGCGGGGGCGTTTTGCTTTCCTCTTAGGCCAGTTGGGTGAAACCGCTTGAACTTTGCCTCACCGTGAGGCATTGTTTGCGATGTAGCCAAGGAGGCCGACATGACCACCGTCACCACCACCAACGCCGCCATCCAGGCCGGAGTTACGGTCGACACCATCCGCACCTGGTGCCGCACCGGCGCCGTCGCCGCCGTCAAGCAGGCCGGCCGCTGGGCCATCGACGCGGCCTCCCTCGCCTACCGCGTCAAGCTCCCCACCCTCCTCCGCAAGACCCCCAAGCCGGTCAAGCTCACCGCCGAGATGATCGTCGCGCTCGGCGGCCGCCGCTGGCAGAAGAACGGCATGGACCGGATCTACCTGAACGACTGGGCCCAGTTCGCCGGCCTCGACGTCGCCTACTACGGCACTGGCAACGTCAGCGGCGTCACCCTCGGCGGACGAGCCATCGCCAACAGCCGCGCCGCCCGCCTCCTCAACGCCATCGACAAGGTCTGGTTCGACACCGCCGACAGTAAGCTCCACGCCCGCCACTACGACGCCGATGCTCTGGAGGTCCGCTACCTCGACGGCGTGCGCGACACCATCAACCTCCTCGCCCGCACCTTCGCTGGCATCAAGACCGCCGCCGCCACCCTCTGACCCACCCACCCCCAGCCACAGGAGTACCACCATGCCCGTCACCGTCACCCCCAATGACCTGCGCAACCTCCTCGACAGCGGCGCCGAAGACCCCGTCCTGTACGTCAACTTCGACGTCGACGAGGAACCCGAGCTGGACGTGTGGGCCGGCGCCTACGTCGACAACGACCACGTCGTGATCACCCGCGCCGCCCTCGAGGACTGGCTCGGCGACGACTGGACCGACGACGACATCACCGAGTACCTGCCCAAGCTGCAGGAGACCGCCGACGGCATCGCCCCCGCTCCCGCCCCGCACTTCACCGCCTGGCTCGTCAACGACCGCAGCTGCCTGGACGGCGACGACTGCGACATCGCGGTCCTCGCCGACCAGGTCGCGGGCTGGAAGAAGGGCAAGCCCGACTGGAGTTCCACCGGCAACCCGCTGTTCCACGCGCTCACCGGCATCACCGCCAGCGACGGCGACGACGAGGAGGCCATCGACCGCGCCGAGGAGCTCCTCGCCGAGGCCGGCTGGTCCACCGACGGATTCTGGGAGGCCGTCGACACCGGCTACGTCGTCACCGTCGAACGCGCCGACCCCGACGAGACCTGGACGATCGACGAGGTCACCACGCACATCGGCGCTGGAAGCACCGGATCCGCCCGCAAGACGCTGTCCCGCCTCGGCGTCGAGGCCGCCAGCCGCGCACCCGGCCGCGCCGGCCAGTCCATCTACAGCACCGCCGAGGTCATGTACGCCCACGCCACCCGCCCCGGCCGCGGCGCCCGTACCGACCTCCACGATGCCGAATGACGCGAAACTGCCAGGCGACGGAGAAGTCCTGCGGGAGCCCAACCGGATGGCTCCAGGGCGGCCGTTGCACCAGGTGTCGCACGGCTTGCGACGCCCCAGGGAGGGAAGTCGTCAACGAATCCGCCCACAGCGCGGCCAGCGCCGAGCCTGTCGGCACAGCACCGCTAGCCGGCGTTGGCCCCCGAGTCTGCGAACACGTTGGTGTTGATCCAGCGACAAGGGCCGTCCGGCAAGGCGCCTACCTAAAGGCGCTGGTCGACTACGACGGCATGGTGTCGGCGGCTTGCGAAGCGGTAGACCTACACTCTGCAACGCTCGACAATTGGAGGAACAATCCGGACTTCTCGGCCGCAGAGTCCTCGCTCCGGACCTGGATCTCCGGTAGGCCAGTGATCCCGACCTACGGACAAGCGTCAAGGTTCCAGCTGCAACTGGTCCTTGAGATCCTCCAGGACCCGTGGGTAGGCATCGAGAACGCGGCCAGAGAGGCAGGCCTCAGTCGGGAACAGGTTGAGTACCGGGCAACCCAGGATGCTGCCTTCCGAGAGAAGCTGGACGCGCTCAGGCCGGTCGGCGAAGCCGGGCAACGCCAACATCCTCGCAGCACCACCACACAGCACCAATCCCTACTGAGACTTGCGATCGAGCAAGGCGCATCGATCAGGCAGGCCGCTGAACAGATCGGCGTCACGAATAGCGTAGCCAAGCACCTCGTCAGGTCGGACAGGGAGCTGACCAACCTGGTCGAAAGCCTGCGAGCTGCAGGGAAGCTGCGTCGAGGCGGGTATGAACCGAAAGCGATCAACGAGCAATGGCTCAAAAACGTTTGGCTGCTCAGGCCCAGCGAGGATGCCTACATGACGACGAAAGAGATTGCAGACGCCGTGGGATTGAGCGACGCGCAGGTTCGGAATCGAGCCGCGAAGCTAGGCCTTCCCAGAAACCGGAAGGCTGCTCTGATCACTGAACGGCGATCCCGGTGCCTCTCCCGCGCCGAAGACGTCGTCGCTGCCATGAACACCCGCCCCGACCTCAAGGGTGACAACGAATGAGCGAGCGGTGTGCGGCCGAAGGTCGAGGATGCGGCAGTACCTGGGGTTGGCGCGCTGGCGGCCGGTGCCGAAACTGTCGCACCGCCCACAATGAGGACACCGCAGCTCGACGTAGGGCGCAGAAGGCTCCAAGCCCCGAAGTCATCGATACCTATGCGCGGCGTCTTGAGCGCGGCGAAGATCCGTCGGTGGCAGCCCGCGAGCTCGGGATGCACCCGAAGACGGCCCTCGCGCTAGCAAAGGATCACCCTCGAATTGCTGCGGCCATGGCCCGAAATGAGGAACGCCCCGATGGCCTCCCCGCATCCAAAGAGGCCCGTCAAGCCGACTTCCTCAAGGCGCTGATCGACCACAACGGTGTTGTGAGAGATGCTCTTCAGGCTGCAGGGATGACGGAAGGCGTTCTCACGGCCTGGCGCCGCAACGGGCAGTTCAAGGCTGCGGAGAAGGCGCTCAAGGTCTGGCTCGCTCATCGCCCTGCCATGCCTATCCGAAGGCGAGCACACGGCCGGACCACCCCCGGCCAGTATGACCGTCTTCTGGGCTTTCTTGAGGACCCCAAGGTAAGCATCATCGAGGCAGCTCGCAATGCGGGCCTCACCCGAGAGAACGTCTATTACCGCCTTGCAAACGACGGCGAATTCGCGCAGCAGTTTAGGAAGCTGAGGCCGGGCAGGGAAACGGCCTGAGGCGCCAACCGCAAGGTGAATGACGCGAAGACGCCCCCGCCCGGCCCTCCCGAGGGAGAACCGAGCGGGGGCTTCGTGTGTGACTACCGGGCAAGTATTTGGGCCAGGGCGCCGCCGCCGGTGCCAAGCACCACGGCTGCACCCACAGCCATCCATACCCGAACTTCCAGACTGCGGATGCGCTGCTCGTGATCGGCAGTCGCCGCCCTGTCCTCTGCCCGGTCGTCGATGATCCGGTCGATCTTGCCCTCCATCCGGATCTGACCGTCAGCGATCCGTCGTACCTCCTCCAGCGTCTGGGCCGGACTGATGTACACCCCGGCGCCGGGTACGGGGCTGGTCACTGGCGGCTCCGCGGCAGCAGGGCCGCGGTCGTCGGGTCACCGACCAGCGTGCCGACCGCCGACTTCAGCACGGTCAACGCGGCCGGCAACGCGGCCACCGCCGCCGCCTTGAGCGAACCGATCGACGTCAGGTCGAACTGGTCCGCCAGCAGCAGACCGAGGAACGCCACCGCGTACGTGGCGACGGTCCGCTCGACCAGGTCGAGGATGAACTTCCGCATGATCAGGACTCCTTCGAGGCGGTGAACTGGGACTTGAGCTGGTCGACGGCGGCGGCCAACGCCTGCACCATGGTGGTGAGCTGGTCGAGCTTGTCGTCCGACTCCTTGGCACCGTTGGCCATCTCGCGCAGGCTGGGCTTGTACCCGTTGGCCAAGGCTGCCCAGTCGATTGGCGCGCTCAGCGCCGTGTTCAGCTCCGTCTTGATGATCTCCGGCAGATCGGCGCGGAACTGCTGCACCACAGCGAGCACCTGCTCGGCCCGCTGGGCACCGTGCAGGGCGTCCGCGACGCTCATGTCGTAGCCGCCGTCGGCGTACTGGGGCCCAAGCCGGGCCGCAAGCATCTGCTCAGGGGTCATGTCGTCCTCCTCGGCGCTCGGCGCCGGGCTGGTAGTGGTGGTGAAGGCCGGCCACGAGCCGGGGTCGGTGTGGTCGTTCTCCGGTACGTGCGCGTGCGCATACCAGCCGCCGGCGGCCTCCCACGTACGCTCGTCCCGGCGGGCGGTGAAGTCGGTCGGTCGGCCCATCGGCCATGTGTCCGGGACGCCCCAGCTGCTGATCCAGGCGTGCAGCCGGTCCCAGCCCGCACACGGCGTGTCCACCAGGCGCGGGTACACCCGGCCCTGGTAGCGGCAGTACGGGAAGAACACCGCCTCGACCTGGATCACCACCCGGCCAGCCCGGTTGGTCCTCGTCCCGCCAGGCCCGTCCAGCACGCTCTTGGAACGGGAGTTGGCGGGGAAGAGCTGGGCGATCCGACCGGTGAACGGATCCCAGATGATGTGCGGGGCCGCTGAGCTGCCGCTGCCGGTGAAGTAGGACACCAAGTCGTCGAAGTCGCACCAGTCCTGCGGCGCGGCCGCAGTGGCGTTGCGGTCCCACGTGATGTGCGCGATCGCCTTCGGCGGGTACTGCTGATCGGTCGGCGCGTGGTCGCCGAGGTCGTGGACCTCGGCGCCAGGCATCCAGAGGTCAGGCATCCGGTCTCCTCTCAGAGCTACGTGGAGGCACGGATGACAGTGAACACAGGGGCCGTGACGGCACTCGGCACCCCACCAGTCACCCTCAACTGCCCAACCCCGCCGCCGGAATCAGCCAGACGCCGGCACCGTCCAGCCAGTCGGCAACGTCACCGTCGGCCCCTCACCCGGAGGCGGCCCAGGCAACGGCTCCGGCACACACCCACACCTCGGAAGCACCGCCGGATCCGGCGCCGTGCACGACGCCTCGTGGACATGCGCCGCCAGATCCAGCCGCAGCGCGTGTGCACCGCACGCCAACACCGCCCGAACCGCAGCAGCAGCCTCCACTGCAGACAGGCCCTCCGCGGTCACCTCCTCGGCCGTCAGCCGCCGCTGCCACTGGACCACTGCCCCCTGGCCACAACCCGGGGCCGAACACCGGGCCCCCACCACGCTGGCAACATCCAGGTTCACCGCCTCCACACCGTTCATGTCGCTCCTCACGCGTGCATCCAGATCGCCGCGAACCCGGACTGTGACGGCACCGTGTTGAGCGCACCGCCAGACGACTGGAACGCCACGAGCTCGACGTAGTCCGAGGTCCCGTTGAACTGGGCAATCGTCATAGTCCGCGGCGTCGGATTGTTGCCGATGTCCGTAGTCGGCATCGCCCCCTGTCCGAGTGCCAGGGTCGCGCCGGACCCGTTCTTGCGGAACTCACACAGCCGGTTGCCGGTTGCGTTAACCGCGAACGACACCGACCCGATCAACAGATACCAGCCAGCTATGGGCGGCGCGTACCGGGTGTTGTTGACCGTATCCGAGTGCCCGTTGTACGAGTCGACCACCGTACTGTTCATGGCAATCGACGTCACCGTCGTGTTCCCGATCGACTGGGCGGCAGTCTGCACCGACAAGAACACCGGCGGCTTCGTCAGGAACGTCGCCGTGGTGGTGACGTCCTGCCGGTACATGTCGGAGGTCAGCCGCGTGCCCGCCGGCCGGTCTGTGAGCGGGGGAATGGGAACGGTCACGGAAGCTCCTACAGGAACGCGATGGTGGCGGGCTGGTGCATGCGGATCAACGCGCCAGTTGGCTGGCCCTTGACGATGCCGTTGACGGAGCGCAGGACGGCGAAGGTCTGCGGGGAAACGGCGCCGGAGATGTTGGTGACGGTGACGACCTCGCCGCCGATGTCCGCGTCGAACGGGACGTCGGAGACGCTCGTACTCCACAACGGTCCGGTGGTGGTCGCGACCTGGAACGTGGTGTCGGTGTTGCCGACGTCCATTGCCAGCGTGCTGCCGCCAGTGTCCAAGCCGCATCGCACCGGGTCATCCAGCAATGCCACCTGGTAGGGCGACTCCGGCGCACAGTTGAACGTGATGCGGTGCTCAAATCCGGTGATCGTCTCGGATATGCCCAGGATGATCTGCGAGGCGGCGCCCGGCGGGAGCCACGGTGGTAGGTCGGTCATGGTCATGCGCCAGCCGATGTCGAGGGCAAGGATCTGCGCCCGCAGCGATGGCGTGATCGACGGGTGGGCGAGGTTTACAGCGATCACCGGGTACCGCGGCTCATCCACCGTGCCGAGGTGTAGCCGCCAGCCAGCCTGGTCGGCCAGCTGGGCGTCAGACTGCACGTTCACCTGCACTGATTCCGTGTACCGGCCAGCACCCATAGGCGGTGACTTCGTCGACAAGGCCCCGGTGTCCAAGGTTGCGCGCGCAGATGACCCGTTCACCCGCGAGACAGTGATGTCGTTGCGGGTGTAGGTGTCGTCATCGACCGGCTTGGGAACCTCAGACAGGTTGCACGCCGTATAGGAGAGCACAACGTTCGGCGGCTGGTTGCCGTTGAAGGACGTTGACCGGTAAGAAACACCCCCGCCGGTCTCGTACAGCGTGCCCATGTCCGCATCGACGCACTCCTGGATCAGCGCCAAAAATGAGGCTGGACGTTGCGGACCCATCGCCGGGGTAGCACCAGCCGAGCTGGTAAAGATCCCCTCCTCGGCGCCCAGCCGGGTAATTCGTGCCCCCGCACTCTCACCTGCATACGCTGACAGCTGGGCACCCATGTCGAAGATGCTCGTGAGCTGAGGCTGCACTGATATGTGGCCAACAGCGCCGTCGGTAAGAGCACCCGTCGGCGAGATAGTGACGGTCTGAACGACACCAACTGTGCGCGACGCCAGCGTGGAATTCCAGAAATCCGCGGCAGGCGCGCCAAGCTTCCAAAGTACGATACTGGTGTCAATATTGTTGCCGTTCTGGCTCAGCTGAATGGAACACAGAAACGGCGCACTGTTAATTGCAAAAATGATCAACCCGGTGTCGTGGATCAGATTGCCCGGCGAGTCAAATGCTCGTAGCCCTATACTGCCGGATGTTGTATCGGCGTAGAGCTCCCATGCCGCTGCCGTACCGGTGGTGGTGAACCGGCAGACAACGGCTCCGCTGGCAAATCCCGCAGACGGAACCCCCAGCAGGAACCGTACCTGTGCGGCCCCTGAATCCGTGTAGGCCGGGATGGCGCCGGTGAGCGAGGCGCCAGCGGTCATGGTGGGCAGCGAGTCCGATGCGACGAACATCGAGGATGCCGCCAGGTTGGGGCGCCCGGTTACAACCATCGGAATACCAGCATTGAGACCCGACGCAATGGTCGTCGCCTCGCGTTGGTCCTCGCACGGCCAGTAGGCGACCGGCGGAACCGGCACAGTCGCAGATGTCATGGCCCTATACAGGACCGATCTGAGCGGCGTCTGCCCTTGGCCGAGACGCCGCAACGGGCCGGCGGCCTGCATGTCGACCCACACGTCCGCGCCCGTACTGTCCCAGCTCTGAGGCCACGCCACGACCTCAACACCGGCGCTGCGAATCACCTTTCTGTCGCCAAGAGGCACTGACACCCGCAGCCGAGTGTTCCTGCCGATCTTGCCGTACAGGGGCGAGAGCGGATTACGCGGCGAGAACCGGCCGTCGCGGTTGTTGAGCTGGAACGAGCACATGCCAGGTTCCGTGTGCGCACCTTCATTCGGCTGGCCGCGCGTGATGCGAATCGCCCCCGACCCATTGCGGACCATCACGTACTCGGTGATGTCCGTCCACGTGCCGTCGACAAGCAGCTCGACCTGGACAGGCAGCCCGTTCGGCGTGTCACCCGACCCGGCCGACGGCGCCGGGCCGAGCGGTCCGGCCTGGCTGCCCAGCCGACGCTGCCAGGCCGAAATGAGTGGTGCGATCGACGGCATCGGCTACTCGTCCCAGACCAGCCAGCACCGCAGGTCCACTGCCGTGGTCGGCGTGGTGGCCCGTACCCGCAGGAAGCGGCCGACGGCCACGATCGGCCGCTCGTCCGGCATCCACTGGTACACGTAGGTGAGCGACGACTCGCCGGTCGTTGATGAGAGCGCCACCGCGTCGAACACCCGGGTCGAGGTGATGCTCCCCTCGGCCGTCGCCGAGTAGCCGGTCCCCGTGGTGCCCAGACTCATTAGGGATGCCGGTGCGTTGGGGTCGAGAGGCTGAACACCGGACGCGGCGTGGGCGGTGACGGTCGCGGCAACGTCGGTCTGCAGCAGCTCGACCACTCCGTCGGCGCCCGGCGGGTCGTCGAGGGAGAACCCCCACGCGATCAGCTGGATCTGCCGCGAGCTGGGCGTGGCCAGCTGCAGCATCGTTTTAATGGATGTGCCGGTGGAGACCGAGGCCTGTGCGGCCGTGGTCGGCATCGGCCCGTTCCACACCTTGTACCGGTGCATCTGTCATGCCCTCCCTAGGACTCGTTGGACGTCGCCGCCCCGGATCCGAATGTTGTTCCGCAGCCAGGACATGAACTCGTCGCCGGCGTTGGAGCCGACCCACTCGAGCTGTAGCGTCACGGCCCCGCCTCCGACGGCGCCCTCGGCCATGGCCCGGCTCTGGCCGGCCGGGATGACCGTCGACCCGCCCGGCAGTCGAACCAGCTCCGGACCTTGCTCGCCAACCCACGTCAGGCCTCCGCGGGGGCCGCCTGTCGCGGCGCCGCCGATGATGCCACCGTGGGCGAACCGGCCGGCCGAGGAACCCGAGTACGACCCGCCGCCCATCTGGAAGTACTCGGTGATGTAGATCGTCTTGCCGTGTAGGGCGTCGACCTGCGACTGGGCCGCCGCGAGGTCCCGCTTCAGCCCGTCGATCTCCGCCTGGAGTCGTACCCGCTTCTCGCCGGTCGTGCCGCGGATCGACGCCTCGGCGTCGGCAAGCTTGGCCTTCAAGTCCTCGACGTCGCCCCGCAGGTACGCCGTCTTATCCGGTGTCGAGAGGATGGTGTCCGTCAGCTGCCGGGCTTCGTCGCGGGTGAGGCCCATCTGCATGGCGACGGCCATCAGCTTGTCGCGGCCCTTGTCGTAGATCTTGTTGACGCGATCCATGGACTCGCCGGAGTTCAGCGCGGCCACGGCGGCGGCGTCGGTCTTCGACGCCAGGTCCGTCAGTGCCGCCTCGGCGGTGCGGGCCTTCTCGGATGTCAGGTCCAGCTCGCCGCCGTGCATCTTCAGCGCGCCCCGGTTCTCGGTGGCGGCCTTGGCTGCTGCGTCGATCGCAGCCTCGAACCCGGCCATGCTGTCCAACGCTGACCTGTTGACGTCGTTGAGGTCGGAGATCGCCTGCTTCAGGCCCTTCGCCGTCATGCTCTGCTCGTCAAGCGCCTTACTCGTCTCCATGGCCTGCTTGCCGAGATCGCCCATGCTGGCCTTAGCGATCTCCTCGGTCTGGGCTGCCGCGGCAAGCGAGTCCTGGTACTTGTGCATCTCTGCTGCGAGTTGTGATGCGTTGCCGCCCTTTGCCGCCAGCAGGTCCTGCAGCTTCTTCAGGGCGCCGGCGGCCAGGTCGGCGTGGCCGCTCTGTACCATGCCGGCGAGGGCCTCGTCGATCGAGTTGATCTGCGACGTCGCCTCTTTGAGGGAGTTCGACTTCGCCATACCCAGGGTCGTGATCTTGTTCATGACGTCGTTGACCTTGTCCATGCCGGCGGACTTGCCGCCCACTCGGTCAACGGCGTAGGCAAGCTTCTCGAGATCCGCGCCGAACGTCTCGGTGAGCTGGCCGCCCCGGGCGCCGGCCTGGGCCAATGCCAGCAGTGACGTCGTCATGCGGTCGACGGACGGTGCTGCTTTTTGGCTGGACTCGCTGAGCTTGTAGGCCACCGCCACGATCAGGCCGAGCGCGGTCGCCGAGACGGCGATCTTCGCCTTGGTCGACAGGGCCGTGAACGCCGAGCCCAGCCCGTTCACACTGCCCGTTGCAGCCACAGATGCCACCTGGGCCTCGACCACCCGGACCCGGTAGGCGGACATCGCCCCGCTGGCCGCCTCGAACGCCGTGGCCAGCGTCTGAATACCGGCGACCACCTTGCTGAGAACAGCGAACCCGGCGAGCGCGGCAACGACGATGCCGACGCCCTTCGCCATTTCCAGCATGGTGTCGCGGTTGTTGAGCATCCACGTGGTGGCTCGCTGCAGCGGCGGGATCAGCTTCTCCCCGAGCGTGATCATCAGCGCCTGTAGGGAACCCTCCAGCTCCTTCGTCTGCTGCGCGAACGTCTGCTGGGTCCGCTCCCAAGCCTTCCCGAAACCCGCAGCCCCCTTCTCCAACTCCGGGTACTTCGACTCGAGGCGGTCCATCTGCCCCACAAGGACGTTGAGGCCCGCGCCGGCCTTGCGGCCGAACGCATCGGTGATGATCTGGCCCTGCTTGTCGGCGGTGATGCCGGCCGCGTTCATGCGGCCGACAAGGTCTTCCAGGGCCAGCTTGAGGCCGCCGCGCTGCATGTCCTCGGCGAGGGTCGTGGCGGTCAGACCGAGGGTCTTGAGCGCCGCCTCGCTGGTGCTGACCGGCTTGCCGAGCGCCATCACCGACATCCGCAGCTGGTTGCCTGCCAAGGCGCCGCGAATATTATTGTCGCCAAAAACCGCCAGCGCCGCTCCGACATCGGTGATCGTCAGGCCGAAGCCCTTGACCGTCGCCACCATGCCGGATGAGAACGCGGACGCGAGGTCCTGCATCTTCATGTCGCCAACGCCGACGGTGGCGTTGAGGACACCCATCGCCTGGTCGAGGTCCTCGACACCGGGGATGCCGGCCGCAACGGCGGCGGTCAGGGCGTTGGTGACGTCAACCAGGTCGGCGTGGCCCACCGCGGCACCCTTCGCTGCGGTCTCGGTCAGCTTCAGGGCCTGCTGGCTGGTGATGCCCATCGACTCGAAGTTCGACTCGACGTGGAACAGGGCCTCGGCAAGCGAGTCGGGGTCGGAGCCGACCTTCGCCGCAATGCCCAAGACACCCTTCTTCAGGCCGTCGAGCTGGTCCTCGGCCACACCGGCCTGCGTGACCAGGAGCGCCATCTCGCCGTCGAACTTGCTGGCCATCTTGACGGCCTCGAACCCGACCGCGGCGATGGCCAAAGCCGACGCGTTGGCCACGGCGTTGAACTTGCCCATGGACGATTCCATGGCCGACGCGCCGGCCTTGGCCTCGGCGAAGACAGGCCCGGTGAGGTTCTTCGCGGTGACCAGGATCTCGACCACGTTCACTCAGGCACCTCCTCCCGACGGCCTATGTGTGCGATCTCCAGCAGGCGAAGCATCTCGGCCGGCTCGGCCAACACCTCGCTGGGCAGCTTGTGCCAGCGGTCGCACAGGTTGATGATCGTCTCGGCGTGGATCAGCTCACGGGGCTTGCGGACGGGACGTCCATCGGAATCGATGCCTCCACCGACGGCTGCCCACCGGCGGAGGTCCCCGACAAAGGGGCGGGCACTCCGTTGATCGCGTCCATCCAGGCGCTGATGATGGCCATGTTGAAGTCCAGCTCCAGCCCGCACAGGCCGTCCATCGTGGGCGGGATCGGCCGGCCGTCCTCGTCCTGCGCGTTCCAGGAGACGATCGCGTCCGCAAGCATCTGCAGCATGGTCTGCGTGGCCGGCTCCGCCGCGGCGCCCCCGCTGGCCTGGCGGAGACGGGCGGCCTGGAACTCGAGGAACTGGCCGGTGTTCAGCGAGCGTGCGGTCACCTCCAGGCCGGCCAGGTCGGCATCCTGGAACACGAGTCGGTAGGCCTTGGGCCGCACAACGAACGGGGGCATGGGGTCTCTCCTGCAGAGCGGTCGGGGGTCAGGTCCAGGTGGGGACGGTGCCGTCGGACAGGACGCCGGGTACCGACCAGGTCAGCTCGCCGGAGCCGTTGCGGGACAGCTGGTAGTCCGTCAGTAGGACCTCGTTGGTGAGGCTCACGCCGTTGACGGCCAGCGTGATGGTCCGCTGTGCCGAGGTGGACGGCACGGTCTTGAAGACGTCGTGGGCCTGGCCGGTCGCCGCGTTGAAGACGCCCTTGAGCGTCACCGAGAAGTCGGCGAGCAGGAGCAGGCGTTCCATCGCGCTCTTGTCGATGCCGGTGATGTCCTGCACTGCCCGGGGGGTGCTGAACTGCAAGTCGGTGACGTCGTTCTTGATCGCCTTGGCGGTGCCCGACGAGTCGTCGACCGAGCAGGTGGTCCATCCGAGGCCGGATGCCTTGGCCATGGTCAGCCCCTTTCCAGTTGGTCGGCGAGACGCTGCTGGTGCTCGCCGAAGTCGTTGATCCAGTCCTGTGGGCGCAGAGCCCGGCTCCGCCTGGTCGGGTTGCCGCGCCAGTCCCCGTCCGCCAGGAGGTAGTGCTCCGGCCGGTCCAGCCGTACCTGGTGCCCGCCGGCGAAGCACTCCTGGCCGGCCTCGAACTCGAAGCGGGTAAGGCCCGATTCGAAGCGCTCTTCGACGAAGCGGCGGCCGGACTGGCTGCGGATGTAGTGGGCCTGCTGCTGGCCCAGTACGGTGCTCTCGTCGATTGTTGACCGCCAGCCGTTCAGGTGGGCATCGCACTCTGCCTGCGCGCAGGTGGCAGGCCGGAAGTGCGTGGAGAGCGGCGACAGGATGCGGTACGTCTTGTAGGCGGTGACCGGCATGGTCGGCTCGATGCGGTTCACGTCTAGAACACCACCCCTGCTGCCTCGTTCTTGCTGACCTGCACAGCAAAGGTCACGCTCGTGACACCGCCGGTGGTGACAGTCACGGCCCGGACGTAGCGGCGGATCGTTGCCGTGTTGCCCGTGGCGATGCGCTGCGTGAACGGCGCCGCCGTGACCTGCGTGAACGCGAGACCGGCGATGTCGGCGAACGTCACGTTGTCCGCCGAGTCCTGGATCTTGACGGTCACGTCTGTGCCGGTGAACGAGGTCACCTGCAGGTATGCCTGGGCGCCGAATGCGGCCGAGGCGGCTGTGTCCACCGCGGCCCCGTTCGTCGCGGCGTTGTCCGTGCGTAGACCCGGCGTCAGCAGTACCCCCCACTCCAGGCCCGCCCCGTCGGCCTCGGCATCCACCGAGAACACGAACTCGCCACTCGCCGAACGATTGCCGTCGTAGTTGAGCTGCTTGGCGACGAGCGACGCGCACGGGGAGCCGAGCACCGTGCCGCGGCAGTACGTGACAACCACGTCAGCCGTCGGAAGGGCGGCGAGCACCGGGTGGGCCTGCCCGATGCCGGTGTTGAAGAACGCCTTCCACGACATCGAGCCGTCACGGAGGCCGCCGATCCGCTCGAAGGCGGCCTTGTCGATGCCGGTCACCTCGATGGGCTTGTTGCCGCCCTGCACCTTGTCCACGGACCCGATGTCCCCAGACAGGTTGTAGCCGCCGACGTACAACGCGTCGCCGAGCCCGCCGGACTTGGCCATCTATGCCTCCTCGTCCCATGCGTCGTTAACGACCACGGGCAGCGTGATCGTGAAAACCCGGTACAGCACCTCGTCCTGCTTCAGGTAGCCGGCCTGCCCGTCGAGCGGCTGCCCCTCGATGCCCCGCACGTCGACCCCCCGCACCAAGCCGCCGAGCGTGAAGTCACCGATGTAGGCGCCGAGGAGTGCGTCGATGACGCGCACCATCTCCGGGTCGATGGCGTCCTGCGGCTCCTGCAGGGTGCTGGTGTACAGCCGGACGTTGAACACCATCGCCACCGACGTGGAGTCCAAGCCTGAGGACTGGACCGGGCGGATGTGGTCGATCCACACCGCGGCAGTGATGCCGTGGCCGGGGCGGTTCTTGGGTTCGTGCTGGTTGATCTGATCCAGGTAGCCGGTCGCGGCGGCGTGGGAGACGATCGCGTTGAGGACACCGTCGATGTCGACTGCCATCACAGCCTCCCCTGGATCTCGGCGAAGACGCGAGCGAAGGTGCGGTCGGCACGCTTCTCAACCCGCTCGGCAACGCGCCGGAAGGTGCCGTAGCCCTTGAAACGGGTCTCGGCGTTGCGGCGGCTGGTGCCTTCGAGCCACGGCCCGTACACGACACCGCCGTCCGTGATGGCGAAGGAGTCAGAGCTGACGCGGTTCACGGTGACCTGCGACTGGTAGTAGCCCGTCGGGTGCCGCAGAACCTGCTCCAGGACCCGCTGAACCTCCCCCTCGCCCCAGCGGGCAACCTCCTCGCCGCCCTCCCGTGTGAACCGGCTGACAAGCGCCGACGCGGTGCCGTTGAACAGCGGGCCGGACGCATGGACGATGACCTCCATCAGACCGCCTCCCGATCCAGGTAGCTGTACCACTGGCCCCTTGTGGCAGTCCTGATGCGATGGCAGTTCGAGCAGACCACCTCACACTTGGCGATCTCCATTTCGATCGCCTCCCAGGAGCGAGCCCTGTGGAACATCTCTGAGACGGAATCGAGCTTCTCGCCAGAGACGTGATCGAAGTCCATGCAGACAGGGGGGAAGCGGTGGCCGCAGTCGGCGCACGGGACGTCCTTCAGCTTCTCGATCTGAGCGCGCCGCTCAGAAGCGAGCTCCTTCCTTCTGGATCGCCGCTTCTCCCTGCCACCGTTCTGGTGGTAGCGCTGCTGCTCTCGATTGGCTGTGCACCGATTGCACGTCGCGCCACGGCCACTGGCCGCCTTGGCGTCCTTGCGGAAGTCCCGGAGCTCCTTCTCCTTGCCGCAATGCTTGCAGGTCTTCATACGGCCCTCACCCTCGCTTTGCGGCCGTGGGAGACGTAGACCTGCTCTCGGAGGGCGTCGAGGCCGGTGCCGTATGTCGTCTTGGCGACGGTGCCGCCGCCGACCTGGCGTGAGGTGGTGCCGACGCCGGTGGTGCGCGCGTAGCCGGACGACTCCTGCAAGAGGGTGGTGACCGCTTCGGCGATGGCGAGTGCGCGCACCGCGGCAGGCGGGTTCCAGCGCTGGACGGGGGCGCCCTGGGCAATGGCCGCGGCTGTGGTGCCGAGGGCACCACGGGCCACTGTCAGGGCCCGGGAGGCGTAGATCACGGGGGCGGTGTGGGCGGCGAGAGTCGTACCGTCCCATGCCCGGTCCACGACGAGGGTGTTCCCGGCGATGTCGGTGATCCGCATGCGCTCGGCGTCGAGGAGGAGCACCTCGTCGACGGCGAACGCGCTGCCGTCCGGCACCGTGAGGGTCTCGGCGTTCTTCGCCGCGGTGAGGGGTGCCTGCAGGGTCTGGCCGGTGGAGGTCATGGCCCGGTCGGTGACGAGGAGACGCTCGGTGCCGATGCGGAGAACATGCCCAACGCCGATCGCCGCGGCGGAGCTGACGATCAGTACGGTCGCCGTGTCGTTCACCGCGGCGGTGACCGTGCCGGCCGGGGACTCGCGGTTGGGGCACCCCGCCCACAGGCCGGTGATGGTGATGTCCCTCTGCGGGGTGGAGCCGCCGCCGAACGCCGAGTTGGTGTCGAGCTGGATCTCGACGCGGTTGTACGGCGGCCCGTTGCGGTTGGGCTCCAGGTTGATCCGGTCCGTTGGGATTGGTACCCCTCCGGAGGAGATGCTCGTCAGGTTGATCAGCTCGGAGTCGTCCAGCCACAGCCGCCACGGCCGGGCGTACTGGTCGGGCCAGTCGAAGTACCGGGTGGCAACGACCGGGTGGAAGACGCGGTGACACAGTGCCTCGATCGGCTCGGTGGCAGCCTGAATCGCGCGATCGACGGCTCCGTTGGAGCGGGCGGTCTCCTTGAGGTCAAGGGCCTGCTTGACGTCCTCGCGCGTGCAGTACACCGGTGTGTCGAGTGCCATGCCCGTGCCTTCGGGGTCGGTGGTGGGTGTCTGGTCGGTCGGCGTTCAGCTGAGGTAGGTGCCGTCGGGGCGCCAGCCGTCCCAGCGGCAGTACAGCTGCCCGTCGGGGCCGGTCAGGAGGGGTTCTCCGTCGTTCGGGCACGCGATCGGTCCGCGCTGGCGTTCCGCTTCGGCGAGGTCCGCGGCTTCTCGGAGGATGTCTCGGAGCTGTTCCCAGGAGATGACTCCTCCTCGGGGGCGGTGTCGGCGGCCAGGTTGTCGGTCTCGTGAGTGGGCTCGACGGCGTTGCTGGGCCCGCCGTGGGCGGTGATCTTCGGCATGGTGTCTTCCTCGTGGTGGTCGGTGCTGGCGCAGTGCGGGCAGCGCGGGGCGCCCACCGAGTAGGCGGTGGAGCACCCCGCACAGATCCACAGAGCCACGTCAGGCCGCCGTCACCGAGGCGCCGTTGTCCAGCGGGATGTAGGTCAGCGACCACTTCACCGAGCCGGTGTCCGAGGCGTCGGTGACCAGGTCGAGCGTGCCGATCGGCACCACGTACGGGTTGTGCGCCGGGAGCTGGCCGCCGCCTCCGCCGTTCTTCACCACCAGGGCCGAGCCGGACGTGCCCGGCAGGGTGATCAGGCTCCCGACCTCCTTCGAGGTCACCGCGGTGGTCGAGGTGAGGTCGACGTCCGTGCCCGTGGTGGGGTTGGCGGTGACCTTGAGGGTGGTGGCGGTGGCGCCCATGACGGTGGTGACCTCGCCGACCAGGCCCGTGATCAGCACCCGGCCGCCGGCCACGGTGAAGATCGCGGCCTGCGCGGTCTGCGGCAGCGCCGCGGTCGCGCGGTCCACCTTGGTGCCGACGAGGACGGTACGAAGCTGGTCGCCCTGGATGATGACGCTCATCGTCAGACTCCCATCGCGGGCAGGTTGGCCGGGGTCCGCTGGGTCACCAGGTTGTGGGTAACAGCGTTGACGGTGCCCGCACCCGTGGACGTGACCCGCACGAACTTGTAGGTGTCGGAGAGGCTGGTGCCCAGCACCTCGAACACCGCGGCGTTCTGGGTCGCGGCCGCGGCGGTGACGACGGTGGCGGCGGCGGCCTGAGTGCGGCGCGTCCAGGCGTCGCTGCCATCGCCGGTGTTGGTGTGGTACTCGGTGATGCAGGCGAGGTTCTGGGCGCCGGTGCCGCCGCTGTCCTTGGCCTCCTGCAGGGTGTAGGTGTCGCCGGCGGCGCCGGTGAGGTAGCAGAGGAACGCGATCGACCCGGCGTCCTTGAGCGCGATCCACTTGCCGTCGGCGGCGGGCGTCGTGTTGAAGACCGCGCCGAGTCCCTTCTGAGCCATGAGCTGTGCCTCTCGTGTCTGGGGTGTCCTGCCGGGGCGACGCTGCCGGCCCGGGTGGTAGCCGGCGCCGGGGTGTTACTGCCAGCGCCGGCCAGGTGAGTTAACGGGCCTCGATCTCCACGAACGGGGACAGCGTCGGGCCGCCGTTCTGCGGGGTGACCGCGGACTTGAGCCACGGCCGGCCGTCGACTCGCTGGATGATCCGGAACGCGGTCTGGTCGTTGCCGAACTTCCAGTCGGTCGAGGAGCTGGCCGTCATGGTCTGCCGGTCGCCGACGAGGTAGTAGGAGAGGTCGACGAAGGCGAGGTCGGAGCGGGCGCCGAGGCGGCCAGCCTTCTCGCTGATGATCAGCGGCCGGCCGAAGATCGTCACGGGCGCGGGCCCGGCGACGTTGGCCAGCATGACCGGGCTGCCGCCGGTGCCGACCGACAGGGCCATGGTCATCAGCTCCGGGATGGCCTCCGGGGAAGCGATCCACACCGCCTTCGAGAGGCTCGACGGCAGCATCCGGGAGTACATCTTGATGACGTTCTCCAGCAGGATCGTGCCGCTGGCCTGGCCTGCTTCCTTGGTGACGGCGATGGCGGCGCTGTTGCCCGCGCCGAGGAAGCCGAGGGGCTCGCCGACGCCGGACCCGGCCATGAACGCCGCGTCCTCGAAGAACGCGAGGGCCTGCGGCCACAGGGTCTCCACCAGTGCGGCGAAGCTGATGAGGGAGTCCTGCAGCAGCTCGTTCGGCACGACGCTGAGGCCGGTGAGCTTCTTCGCGTCGAGCTCCGCCCGGCCGAATTTTGGGGACGCGTCGGTGAGGGCCGCGCCCTCCTCGCCCCAGTAGGCGATCATCCCGCCGTAGACGGAGCCGGCGTTGGTGGTGGAGTCGATCATCGGGAACGGGACTCGGGCCGACTCCATCGGAACGACCGTCGCCCGGGACCGCACGACCGCCATCTCCAGGGCAATCTGCAGCAGCTGCGAGCGCAGGGTCTCCGGCACGAGGAACCCGCCGTCGGCCGGCACGACCGAGCTGTAGGAGTTGCGGAGGGAGGCCATCTTGGCCTGCAGCTCGGCGTTGTTGTTGAGGTGCCACGCGGCGTGGATGAACTCGCCTGCGGTGGCGAACTCGTTGTCGATGCGGGAGCCGGGGGCCTTCGGGTTGTAGGCGGTCGCCTGCTTGTGGCTGGTGAGCATGTTGGCGGGGCGGGTCTGCGGGTCGAGGTTGAGCCGCTTGATGCCGTCCCGGCTGCCGTCCTGGCCGTTCTCGCGGAGCATGTTGGCCAGCTGGCGCTGGGTCTCCTCCGCCACCAGGCGGTTGAGGTCCGTGCCGTCACCCTGCTGCCGCTGGGCGTAGGCGTTGATGAACTCGCCGAGGGCCTCCTTGTTGGCGAGGACCGGGGCGAGGCGCCCCGGGTCGGCGAGCATTTCGGCGAGCTCGTCGGAGTTCTTCGGGACGGGGATGGCGGTGGTCACAGCAGTGCCTCCCTGAGGCGTCGGAACGCGTCCTCAGCGGACGGCGTGGTGGTGAGGTGCGCGATGGTGCTGGCCCAGTCGTCGGCCGCGGGGGCCGGCTCCGGGGTGTTGGTGGCGTCGGGCTCCGGGGCGGGGTCGGCCGCCTCGTTGCTGGGCGTCTCGATCGCGGGCTCGATGTCCGCGGGTTCGACCGCGGCGGCGGGTGCTCCGGTGCCGGCGCGCGCGGTGAGGACGGGTTCGGGTGCGGCGTCCCGGCCGGCGTAGCGGAAGACCGACAGGTCCCACTGCGCCGTCGGCACAGTCGTGGGGGACGAGTTGTCATCCGTTGAAGTTTGGGTTGATGGGGCGATGACCTCATCGGCGAGGCCCGCGGCGACCGCCTCGGCTGCCGTGTACCAGGTCTCGGCCATCATGAGGGCCCGCCACTCTTCGACGGTGCCGCCGGCCTTCGTCGCGTAGACGTCGGCGATGTTGTCGGACTGGCGGTCAAGGAGGTCGGCCATCTCCCGCATGTCCGCGGCGTTGCCGAAGCAGATGCCCGACCCGTCGTGGATCATGAGCTGGGAGTTCGGCGCCATGACGACGCGGTCACCGGCGAGCGCGATGACGGACGCGATGCTCGCGGCGAGCGAGTCCACGTAGGTCACGACCGTGGCCGCGTGCGCGCGCAGGGCGTTGGCGATGGCAATGCCCTCGAAGATCTCCCCGCCCGGGGAGTTGATGTGCACGTCGATCTGCGACGCGTTCACGGCCGACAGCTCACGCACGAAGTCCGAGGCGGTCACGCCCCAGTAGCCGCCGATCTCGTCGTAGATGTGCACGGTGGCGGTGCCGCCGCCGATGCTGTTGGTGATGCGGTACCAGTCGGTGCGGCCCTCACGAAGTTGGGCGCGGGGCCGAGTGGTCCGTAGCCTGCCGGGCATCCAGCCTCCTCGTCACGGTCGCGTCACAAGGGATGAAACCGCCCGGCTGCTACTGCCAGCGGCTACGCACCGAGCTTCAGTGGCCCGTTGGCCGCCGGACTGGCGCCGCGGAAGGCGATGTCGGGCAGGCCAATGGCAGCGCAGGCGGCGGCCGGATCGAAGCCAGCGCCGACCAGCGCAACCACTGCATTGACCTTGGCGGTCATCTCGGCGTTCTCCGCCTCCTCGTCGTCCGGTACCGGGCTGCAGTAGTCGAACTCCAACCCGACGGCGGTGGGCCCGAAGAGCGGCAGTAGATCGAAGTTCAGGGCGGACCTGAAGCGCTCCAGCCGGGGCACCGTCATCTGCTCGGCGAACCACACCCGGGATGCGTCGGCGGTGGCTCGGTTCACATCAGCGACCTCGCCGAGGGCGAATGCCGGCATGCCGTACGCCTCACGGATCACATCCCGGGAGACGGACCGCAGCTCGGCGAACTGCATGTCGCGTTGCGTGAACTTGCGGTCGACCCACCTCCCGGCTTCGAGAATGGCCACCCGGTGCGCGGCGGCAACGCCGCGGTGTTGCTCGTTCCAGCGCATCCGCAGCTGGTCGAACTCGGCGTCGCCGAGGATGTTGGGGACCTCGATGATGCCGCCGGGCTCGGCGCTGTTGAGGAAGAAGTTCCGGTTCCACTCGGCGCTGTACCGGGTGGCATCGAGGTCGGTGAGGATGGACTGGACGGGCCCCATGCCGCGGTACGGGTCCAGCGGGTTGGGCATGCGGAGCTGGATGACCTCGTCGAGGCCGAGGGGGATCTTCTCACCGTCGGGGCCGGTGTAGATGTAGCCGGCCAGGTGGTTCGTGGGGGACGGCACCGGGTCCATGCGGTCCGGGCGGACGGGCCACAGCTCCAGCGGGATCGGCGAGCGCGGGTCCCGGGCGATAACCCACCACCCTTCGCCGGTCAGGTCGATGTGCTGCTGCTCGACCTCGACGAACTCGGTGCGGGGCATGAACGGGTTGGGCTTGTTCCACAAGTCGAGGGCGGCGTGTGAGGTGACCTCGGTGCGTTCGACGCCGGGCTTGGTGGGCTTGCGGTACAGCTTCCATTCGACCTGCGCGGCCGAGGTGGATGTGCGGTTGACGATGCTGAACAGGGTGCCCACGCTGCCCATCGCGCGCATCTGCGCGGTCATCCCGGACGGTTGGCCCCACGACGTGGGAAAGCCGCTGCTGCGGGTCGGCGCGAGCGGCACGGGGGCGACCGCCGCCCTGTTGAGGAGGGTGCGGATGAACGACGCCATCAGGGTCTCCTCAGTGATTAGACGGTCGGCGGTCCGAAATGGCCATCTCAACGCACAGGCACGACGCCCCGGCGCCGAGGAACCCGAGGGGCGGCCACGCCATCCACAGGCCGTACGACAGCAGACCGAGGCCGGCAACGATGAGGACGATCGGCAGGAGTGGGCGGAGGACGGCCCGCGCGAAGGCAGCGAGTCGCTGGTAGGGGATCACAGCCACCTCACGCGGGGCTGCGCGACGAGGTCGCGTTCGGCAACCGCATAGCGCATGGTGTCCATGCCGTGGTCGTCCTGTTTCACCGGGGCCTCCTTCGGGGTCTTGCCCGGCTGAGCGTCCCAGACGTACCCGACGATCTCCTCGGCGGTGCAGGTTGGCCGCTTCGCTTCAGCAAGTGCCGCATCGCGGTCGACGAGGGCGTCCTCACACAGGTAGATGCGGGGCTTGCCGTCTCCGGCGGCCTTGAGGCGGGCCTGGACGGCATCGAGGCCGTCCTTGACGGTCTTGTGCGCGGCACGGGTGCCCATGCCGAGGTGCCGTTCCAGGGTGGCGCGGTCCTCAGCATCGTGGTCACAGATGACAACCTGCGGTCGGGGCTCGACCCAGGCCCGCAGGCCCGCGGCAACGTCCGCGTTGATGTCCTTGGCGGTGAGCACGGTACGTTCCGGAACCTCGCCGACAATCTGGGTGACCTGCAAGAGAATGTCCCGGGCATGGTCCTCCACCAGGGTCTTCGTCTTGTAGATCTCCCGGTACATGTACAGCCGGCCGTCGGGGTCTTCGGCCCACCATTGCGCGCAGAACGGGTTGGTGAACCCGAAGTCGATAACGAGGCGGCGGGTCCAACCGGGTTGGATGACGGACCGGGGGACAACGTGGACGGCCGGGTCGAACCCCTCGTAGATGAGGCCTTCGGCGGCGGCCCACTTGCCGTCTCGCAGGCGCAGGCGGCGGACGCCAGTGAGGGCATCCAGCTTGGCCATGTAGTCGACGCCTTTGGTGGTGAGCGATCCGTCCGTGTTGACGTAGGCCGGGTTGTCGCGGTGGAGGGAGGTGAGCAGTCGTAGGGCCCCGGCATCGCCGCGCTGCTTGATCCAGTGGGTGGGGTGGACGGGGTTGCAGGCGGCGATCTGCTGCTGCCAGGAGAGAACGCCGTTTCGGAGACGGGTGCCGAGGGTCTCCCAGTCGGTGATGGTGAGTTCAGTTGCCTCATCGCAGAAGATCAGGTCGTATTCGGAGGAAAGCACCTTCTCGGGCTTGTCAAGGCCGCCGACGTTGATCACGGAGCCGTTGCTGTACCGGTAACCGGGAGCCTCACGCGCACTCCCGCCGAACCACGAGACGACGCCGGCACGCAACGCTTCGGCAGCAACCTTCTTCTCGAACGTGACGAGGGTGGTCGAGCCCAGGCTGACACCGGTTTTGCGGGCGATGAGACAGCGGATGCCGGGGGTCCCCAGCGCCGCAAGGTGGACACGAAACAGGCAGGCGAGGGACTTGCCGGTGCCGGCCGCGCCAGCCATGACGACCTCGGCGGTGCGGGTGCGGAAGAGCTCGCGGGCCGCGCCGCGAGGTTCGTACCGGACGACGGCGCTGGTCATGCCAGATCGCCAGCGTCCACGCCCACGATCTCGTAGGTGAGGCCGCCCGAGACGGACGTCTTGGTCGGGCTGTCCAGGCCGAGAAGCCGGCGGCGAGACTCCCCGTTTCGCTGGATCGCGTCCTCGATGCGGATCAGCCGGTCCACGGCTTTGAGAATCCAGTCGTCGTCGGGTACGGCCTCACCGTTGTCCATGTAGACGACGCGCCCCTGCGACACGGTGACGTGCTCGCGGGCGAGCACCGCTTGAACGTGGTCTCGGGCTTCCTCGAGTCGACGGAGCCCGCGGTCGAGGCGCTCAAGTTCGAACTGCACGGCGGCGGCGGCCGGCTCCGCGACAACCTCGGCCATCGCCCGCTGCACGGCGTCGTGCGCGGTCGACGGGTGGCAGCCGAGTTCGGTGGCGATCTGTCGGTAGCTGTAGGCCTGGGCGCGGAGTTCGGCGGCGCGGGCGTCGAACGCGGCGGTGGCTGGGTCGCGGGTGTAGCGGCCGTTTCCGCCGCGGAGCCGGTCGTGCTGGTCGTCGTCCATGGTTCCCTCCTGCGGGCAGGTTAGGGATTGCATGGGTCAGCCCCCGGGCCGTCGCTTACCCGGGGGCTGTGTGGGTGCCCCGCCCAACGCCGGGGTGGGCGGCCCGTCCAGGGGGGAGGGGGCGGGCCACCGCAACCCCAGAGGCAGGGTGGCGCAGGGGTGGGACAGGCTACTTGTGGCGGATGGATCGGACGATCAGCACCGTTGCGGTCACCATCGCAGCCAGGACGAGCATGGTCAGTACGACAACGTGCCAGGGCTCCACGGGGTCTCCTCTGTTGGGTGGTGGCGGCCATCCTGCCGGAGGGGCAGCGTGGGTGGGGAGAGTTTGGTCAGGCTTCGGGCGCCGCTTCAGAGCTTGACCGTGAGGACGTCAAACCCGGCGGGGATCGCTCCTCCGTCGTCGCCGGTCACGAGGTAGACCAGCTCGTCCGGGTGGTCGTCGTCGTAGTCGTGAGCGGCGAGCCACTCGGACACGTCAGGCCGCTTCAGTAGGCCGGGGTGATCGGGGCAGTCCGGGTCTGCCAACTCGTAGCCGGGAACGTGGTCACCGGGGGCAGCGGAGACGAGGTAGATGGCGGGCATGGCGGGCTCCTTGGCTCGTACGAATGTGGAAACCCTCCAGGGCTGATGATGTGCACAGCGTAGCGGCGCGGTCAGGTGCTGGGTGTCCACTCGGGCTGGTAGTCAGGGTGGCCGGCGTATGGCAGGGCCAGCAGGCGGAGCGTCCAGGCGGTGATCACTGGAGGTGGCGTGAACCGGGCGCCGGTGTCGTCGTGGAGCCATCGACCCGTAGCGTCCTTGTGGACGGGGCCCATCCAGCGGAGGCTGCATGAGCCGCTGAAGGTGTGCTCCGTGCTGCATCCCGCCGCGCATGCAGCGTTGGATGCGTTCATGATCTGCCGCTTGGTGTCAACCTCGGCCAGCACCCGCTCAGGTGTGTGGCGGTCGACGTGGGCCTGTTCCCGCCGCATCTCCGCGGTGTGAATCTCGGCCCAGCCCAGGGCTTTGCCGATTGTGCCGACGGCGGCGCGCGCGGTCTGCTCATCCTCGTCGAGGCGGGCACGGAGGAACGCCACCAGGTCGGAGGTCACAGGCCCAGTTCCTCGTTCGGGTGGTCGAACGGGCGGAGCTCTTCGGTGAGCGCCTCGTGCAAGGCGGGCTGGGGCATGGTGACCGTGATCTCGGGGTTCAACTCGGCCACGATCGCGTCGCCGAGGGACCGCCGCAGCCCGGCCTTCAGGGCCTCCTGGTAGCGCTCGTCATGCTGCCACGCTTCGAGGTTGGCGGTGGCCTGTGCCATGACCCGGCGCCCGTTGATCTCGGCAGTCGTCTGCAGGGTCACAACAGGAAAGCCATGCATGTCGTTGCTCATGGTTCATCCTCTCGCGCGTACGCCCGCCCCGGGTAGTACCGGGGCGGGCGGGACGGCTGGTGTCGGTCAGCTCTCGGGCTGCGGCTGGGGTGCGGGCGTGGGCCAGATGGTGCTCTTCCCGCTGCCGCGCTCGAGGATGATCGGCTCGGGAAGCGGCTCGTTGCCGTTGGCGTAGGCCATGATGTGGGTCTCCCTGCTCTGTGTTGGGTGGTGGAGGGCCCGGGGCGGCCGGCGTGCTGGCAGGCTGTGGCGGCCGCCCCGGGGCGCGGTCAGCGGCCGATCTTCGCGACGTCGGGCCAGCGGGCCTCCAGGGCCCAGGCCTCACCGCTGGCAACGCCGGCATTGATGGCTTCGGCGAGCCCCTGCCAGGTGTCGGTGGTGAGGCCGATGTCGGCGATGTGGGCGGCGGTTTCGGCGCTGAGGCCGATCGACTGCTGCAGGGTGGCGATCATCTGCGCGCGGGTCATGCTCATGCTGGATCTCCTGGGGTGGCTAGTGGGGTCAGGCGGTCGGCTGGAGGCTGTTGAGGCGGTCGATCTCGCGGCGGGTCGAACGGATCTTGGCGTAGATACGGCCGCGCTCGTCCACGTCGAAGGCGTACTCGACGAACTGCTGCTGGAGCTCGGTGAGTCGGGCCTCGGCGGCGGAGAGCTGCTGGGCGATGGTCATGGCGGTACTCCTCGGTGTGGGTGTCGATTGGGTCAGGTGTTGGCCGGCATAGCGCGGCAGATTTCGGCGTGCTGCTGGGCAACCGGGCGGGCCTCTTGGAGGGCCGCCGCAGTGTGGGTAGCCCGGTCCTCTGCGGTGTCGTCGGAGTAGCTGCCGATCCGGACCTGGTGCGTCCAAGGGCAGCCTCGGCAGGTAGCGAGGAGGAAGGCGTTGAGCCTCCAGGGGTCGCTCTCGTCGGTGATGTCGACGGTCAGCTCGGGGTTTGCGATGCCACTGCCAGCGACGGTCAGGTAGCGGGCGAGTACGGGCTTGCTGTGTTGCATGGCGATCTCCTAGGTGGGTGTGGGTGGTCAGTCGTCGGCGGGCATGGCACGGCAGGTCTCGGCGTGGCGCTGAGCCCAGGCGGCGGCCTGACGGGTGGCCCAGTCGGTGTTCTTGGTGCCGGAGAGCGTGGGGTCGTAATCCGCAAGCCAGCCGGGGATGGGGCAGCCGGTGCACGTGGCGCGGATGCCGCGGGGTTCGGGCGTGAGGTTGACGATGGCGCCGGCGACGGTGAGGTATCGGGCGATGACGGTCTGAGTGGTGTCCTGCATGGTGGTCTCCAGGCGGTAGGCGGGGTGGGTGGATCACGCGGCGGGAACGGGGCTGACGACGATCGTCCGGGCCGGGTTGTCGGGGTCGGCCCGCATGACGAACCCCTCTCGGGTGGACCACTGCTGGGCGTTGTTGTGGTTGTTGTTGTTGCTCTGACCTGCAACAACTCCGGCGCCAGGGGGCGTGGTCGTGGAGGAGGGGAGCGGGGGGACGTCGTCGCGGTGGATGCCGGGCACGCTGATGCCGTCGACCTTGACCCCGGCCCGGTAGCGGATTCCGGCCCCCTGGAGGAGCCCCTTCGTGGCCTTTCCGGAGCGCTCCCAGGAGGGGTGTGCGGCGGCCAGGTGGGTGGTCACGGCGGTGAGGGCAACGTGGGTGCCGGCGGCCCCCAGGAGGGCCACCGCGTGGCGGGCGTCGGCGGGCGTCGGGACGGTCGCCGAGGGGGCCTTCTCGACGGCCTCCTCGGCGGGCTCCTCCTCAATGAGCTCGGAGGCCTTCGTGGGCTGTTCCTGGTCGTCGCTGGCGGGGGCCTGGTCGCGGTCGTCGGCGGCCTTCTGCTTGGTTGCCTTGGGGGCGTGGATGAGGGCGGCGATCCACCAGGTCCCGATGCCAAGGCCGGCGGCGTACGGGATGAGGGGGCCGACCACGTAGTAGGCGATCGGTCCGCCGACGGCCAGGAGCAGGATGCCTGCCCCGGCGACGTCGCCGATCTTGGACCATGATGCTTTGCGGGCCGCCTTGGCGAGCTCCATCTCGACCTGGCGGGCCGCCACGGCAGAGGCCTCCCGGGCCTGGATCATCCCGGGCCGCTTGGCGGGCTCGGCCTCGGCCAGCTTCTTGGCGAAGGCGGCCTCGGCGTCGGCCGAGGCCTGGGCGTCGAGCTTGGCCTGGCGCTCGCGGAGCTCGGCGGCCTCGGCCCAGCGCTCACGCTGGGGGGCCGTCAGCTTGCGGATCAGGATGGGCGTGCCGGTGATCAGCCCGGTCACCGGGTAGAGGATGGTGGCGACGATCCGGAGGCGGTGGCCGGGGACGGCGCGAGCGGTGGGGATGAGCTTCTCGTCCATGCCGATCATCAGGACGCCACGATGCTGATCAGGGCGGTGAAGATGGACGCGGGGATGGCCCAGAGTCCGCCGGCGGCGGCGTAGAGGCTCGGCGCGACGGCGCCCAGGATGGCGTCCTTCCACGGGCGGGCCTTGAGGCCGAAGATCGCGAGCGTGGCGAGGGCGGCCGTGGCGCCGACCTGCCAGCCGCCCAGGGCGGGGCTCCCCTCGAACCGGGCGAGGTTGTCGCCGACGACGCCGATCTTCTGGAAGGCCTCGCCCGCGTTGGCGCTGAGCAGCCCGATACCGAAGGCCCAGTAGGGCACGTGCTCATTGTCGATCTGGATCTTGTTCTTGCCGCGGACGCCGACGAAGAGGACGAACGTGGTGACGGTGGCGGCGCCGCCGGAGCCGAGGGCCATGATGGTGCTGCTCATGATGGGCGTGTCCTAACGGTAGAGGTGGAGGGCGGGGAGGAGGCCGCCAAGGCCGGTGGCGACGACCAGGCCGGAGGCGACGGGGATGCGTACGACGGTCAGCAGCGCGAGGCGTCCGGCGCCGCGGACCTCGGTCACGCGCAGGCGGCCGCGGTCGCGCAGGTAGAGGTCGAAGGCGTGGCCGAAGGTGGCCAGGATCGCGCCGACCCAGGGGCCGCCGGGGGTAATCACGGTCACCAGGCCGATGCTGTAGCCGCCGACGGCGCTGATCGCGGTGAGCGTGCACCAGCGGCGGAAGCGGCGGTACCGGGTGGAGGCGCTGAGCTGGGCGCGGGCGGCCCGGCGGCGCTGGCGGCGGGCCCGCTGCTTGGCCTCGCGCTGGTCGGCCAGGTGTTGCTGGCGGTGGCGCAGGTCGCGCTGTTTGGGGGTCTCCCCGGCCGCGGCGCGGACGTGGTCTTCCCGGATCCGGGCGCGCTGCTTGTGCAGCTCGTGCTCGGTCTCCAGGCGGGCGGCCTTCTCCTCTGGGGTCTCGGTGATCCGGTCGGCGAGCCGGTCGATCAGGCTGAGGAGGTCGGTGTGCTGCGGGGGGCCGGGGACGAGGATGTCCTCGATGCCGTGGCGCCGGGCCTGTTCGGCCTGGGTCTCCCCAACCTTCTCGAAGGCGGCGTCCATCCGGGTGCGCTCGCTGGCGAGCCGGGTCTCGTACTCGACCTGCTGGCGGGCCTCGCGCTGAGCCTGGGTCTCGGTGAGGAGCTGGGTGACCTGCTCCCCAACCTGCTGGCCGACCTGGGAGGCGATGGTGGTGGCCTGCTCGGCGAAGAGCCGTCCGGCGGGGGCCCAGAACGCCTCGGCGGCGGCCTCCATTGAGACGGGTCCGCCCGCGCCGGCGCCGACCGGCACGGGGGTGTAGACGGTGTCCGGCAGGCCCGGGGACGGGGCCGGGATGCGGGGGCCACCCTTGCGCCACCACTCGGCCACGGGCTCGGAGTCGGGGTGGGGCGTGCCGGCGGTGGGCGGCTGGTCCGGGGGCGGCGGGATGGTGGCCACGGTCAGTGGTCCTTCCGGGGGCCGCGGCCGCCGGCGCGGAGCCAGGCGGCGGTGCCGGTGTCGATCTTGCGGATCTCGGCGGCGCGGCGGGCCCGCTCACGCGGAGTGCGGCTGGCGGTCGGGGGGTTGGCGGTCTTGCCGCCGATGAGCGTGGACCAGAGGCCCATGGTCAGCTCCAGAGGAGGATGGCGATGGTGAGGGCGCTGAGTGCGCAGGCGCCGTACAGGCGGAGGGTGGCGCGTCGGTCGGTGCCGGCGGTGAGGTAGAGGCCGGCGTAGGCCGCGGCGGCGGAGACCGCCCACCAGAGCACGGCAGTCACGGGTAGAACCCGGTGCCGGAGGAGCGCTCGGCCTGCTTGGTCTGTGCGGCGGCTTCGACAGCAGCCTTCGCCTCGGCCTGGCGGGCGCGGCCCAACGCAGTCCGAACGTAGGCGTTGTCCGTGGACATGCCCTGAACGGCCAGGAGCTGGACAACCGCTGCGGGTTCGACGTTGAGGCCGCCGAGGTGACGGGCAATGGTGGTGATGGCATCGGCCTTGGTCATGCCGCTGACCTGGGGCGCATCACCGCGCATCGCGTGTGCCGGGTTGAGGGCGGGGTGTTCGTCGGCGGTCGGCTGCTTGGCCAAGCGGTCGAGCCGGATCGTGGGGACCGCGGCGCGGTCGAGAAGCAGGGCGACCTGGGTCGGGGTGACGGTGACCTGGTAGGTGGCGAGGGTGTCGGCGATCTCGCTGTCGGTGGCGGCCGGGTTGGCGGCGGCAACGCGCTGGACGGCGGCGGCGGGGCCGATCTCGGCGAACTCGGCGGCGATGACGTCCTCGGCGGTGCGGGCCGGGAGGGCTGATGCGGGCTGATGCGTGGGTGATGCGCCGCTGGTCACGTGGGCGACGGCCTGGTCGCGGACGGCAGTGGTTGCCTCGCCGTGGGCGAGTGCCCAGCCCCAGAAGCCGAAGCTCGGGAGGCGGAACGGGGCCTCGCCGCGGGCTGCTCGGGCCTCATCGCGTGCGGCGTTCCAGGCGATGGCGGAGACCACGAGGAGGCCGACGGCGGGTGCGGCGTACAGCACCTCAGCTGGTCGGCCGCCGCCGGTGAAGCGGGCGTGAACGAGGTTGAGGTAGATCGAGACGGCGCCCATGCCGAGGGTGGCGAGGATGCTGGGGGCGGCGGAACGGCCGGCGCGGATGGCGTCGCTGGAGGCCCTGAGGCACAGGTAGGCGACGCCGTCGAAGACGAGTCCGGCGGCGAGGGCCAGCCCCTTCGGGACGCCGTAGTGTCTGGCGACGACGTAGAGGGACCAGCCGGCCATGAGTGCGGCGGCGGTGCGGACGAGGGCCATGACGGCGTGTCGGCTAGCGGCAGCGGCGGTGCGCTGGGCCCAGTCGGGCGGGGTGGTGGTCATGGTGGTGCGCTCCTGGGGGCGGTGTCAGACCAAGCTGCGGCGGTAGTCGTGGATGCCGAGGGCCGTGCCGATGCAGGACTCCAGCCGGAAGCGGTCGTGCCGGGTCCAGTGCCAGTCGTGGCTGCCGAACTCGGCGGCCTGCTCGGCGCGGACCAGCTCGTCGCGCTTGTCGAGGAGGGTCTGGATGTCGTGGTCCCAGCTGCCTGTCGGGCCGGGGGTGCAGATGTAGGCGATGCCGGTGGCGAGGATCTGCGTGGTGGTCATGGTGGGTGTGCTCCGGGGTTGCGGGGCGGCCGGTGTGGTCACGGCCGCCCGGGGTGTCAGGGTGGGCTCAGCTGGGGCGGACGGGGCCGAGCAGGAGGCTGGTGTCGGTGTCCTCCGCCAGGGGGCCGAGCAGGTCCCAGCCCATGTTCTGGATCACGTCCGCGAAGCCGCTGGAGTTGGGGGGCAGCACCTTTTGGTGGACCGTGCCGCCGGGATTGCGGATGACCCGGATCCTGTCGCGCAGGTCGGTGCCGTCACGCCGCAGGATGGAGCGGGCGACCTCGACGCGGTAGGTGGCGGCGCGCTTCAGCTCGCGGTGGTGGGCGTGGTCGCGGCGGATGATGGCGCGGGCGCCGAGGTCGTTCGTGTCGCAGTCGACGGTGATGGTCTTGTTGGTGGTCCGGGTGACGGTGCCGGTGCGCCAGTAGCGGCCGAGGCCACCGAAGCCGGTGTCGTTCGTGCGGAAGCGGATGCGGTCGCCGGTCTGGAAGGCGGTGAAGTCGGCGGGCAGGAAGTCGTTGAGCACGGTTAACTCCCGGAGTTGGCCAGGTGGTTAGTGGTAGGCGTAGGCGCGGTACTCGGCGGCGTCTTCAACGGCCTGCTGCTGGCACGCGCTGCACTCGGTCTCGCTGTGCTCGTCGTGCGGGCAGTCGGCCAGCATGTCGGCGACGATCAGGTCGAGGAGGCTGACGGCCTGCGTGGTCTAGGCGGCCTCCGTGTAGAGGCGCTCGGCGGCGGGGCGGGTGGCCTTGTAGGACCAGAGGCCGGCGGTGAGTGCGGGTGCGTCGGGGGTGTAGACGTACACGGCGATCCAGCGGCCGGTGGTGCGGTGCTGGACCCAGGCGCGGGGCGCGTCGTGGCCGGTGCTGGCGCGGTGGGCCTTGGCAACGTGCCGGCCGTACCAGGACTGCTGGCCGTCGGGGAGCTGGATGCCGAGGCGGTCGAGCATGTCGCCGGTGCGGATGATCTGGCCGCGGTCGAGGGCGGCCTGGAACCAACCGTTGAGGGTGGCGTACTGGATGTGGCGGCTGGCCTGGCGGGCCTGCCGGGTGTTGCGGACGCGGATCTTGATGGTGGCGCGCATCGGACTCCCCTCCTTGCGAGTGCCAACTTTGTTGGCACTCCTGAGTCTGGCAGATCCGACTATCGAGTGCAACAAAGTTGGCAGGGAAATCTGCCGCGACCACCTGCTAGTCCCCACCCGCCGCAGCATGCGACCATGTCTCCCATGACCAGCACCAGCCACGAGACCGCCCTCAAGCGGGTCGCCAAGGCCACGGCGGCCTACGAGAAGGCCCGGACCGCACTCGACGAGGCAATCGCCGACGCGCGTACCGCCGGCGTGCCGCTGGTCGCCATCGCGAAGCAGACCCCATTCAGCCGGGAGTGGGCTCGCAAGATCGCCGACCGGATCGACGAGGAACGTGCCACTGCCGCAGCGAAGGCAGCCGCCCTCGAACCTCCGCAGTCCTGACGCATCACCACGCATCACGGCCCCGCCCGGAGTATCCGAGCGGGGCCGTTGCACGTCTCTGACCTGCGGCGTATCAGCCGCGCATCACCGGCGCATCAGGCCGCATCACTCCTGCCACCACCGCGGCTCCGGCGTCGACACTCCCGACCGGCGGTGAGCCTGCCGCACCGCATCCCACTGGATTCCCAGCCGCGCCGCGATGCCCTCCCTCGAGAGCCCCTCCGCTATCAGCTCGGCCGTGTCCTCGACCACCGCGGTAAGGCGGGACTCGTGCTCGCCGTACCGGGGCTGCTCGTCGGGGTCGTCAATGTCATCCCACACGGCGAGGGGGTGCCAGCCGTGCCGGGCGGCGAGCTGTCGGGCCCGGGCCGTGGAGGCATGGGTGGCGCCGCAGGTCTCGGGCTGCCGGCCCCACAGGTCCCGGGTTGCGAGCCGCACCCGTTCCGCAGTGGCCACGGCGACGCACTGCTCGTGCCGGTTCGCGAGCTCGTGCAACTGCTGCAGGTGCATGCCCAGGGTGCGGGCCAGGACAGCGGGCGGCCAGCCGGCAGCAACCAGCCCTTGGATGCGACGGCGGGTACCGTGCGGCGGCACCGAGGCGGTGGACCGGGGGGGCCTCGAGGACGCGGGGCGGACAGCGAGGAGCCGTGCCTCAGTGCGGCGGGTGATCGGCCCCTGCTGCCTGGCGGCACGGTAGTACGTGCCGAGTCCGATGTGGGCGGCGCCGCGGATCTCGGTGTCGATCATGCCTGCCTGGCGGAGGGCTGCGATGTGGGCTGCGGCCCGGTGCGGGGGCACCGTGGCGCGGATGCCGGCGGCACGTCGGATGCGGGCGGCCTTGAGCTGACCTGCGGTGATGCGCGGGGTGAGGGTGGTGCTCATGTGCTGTCCCTGGGGTGGCTCGTCGGTGTGGTCAGGCGTCGGGGCGGGCTCAGACGGTGTGCGTGTCGAGGGCGCGGATGGTGCCGCAGGGGTAGCGGACCGCGTTGTCTTCTGAGCCGCATGCACTGCATGCCTGGCTGATGGGTCCGTAGGCGCCGGGGGTGTCATCGTCGTCGGGGCCCCAGCCGGTGTAGCCGGTGGCGGGCTGATGAAGTGCCCGGACGGCGGCGATGCGGGCCTCGGCCTGCTCGGCGCGGGCGATCAGCGTGTTGATGGCGGGTGCGATGTCGGGCCAGGCGTCGCCGTGTCCGCCCCACGGTTCGAGGGGGTCGCGGGCGTGCTCCAGCAGGGCCGCCCGTTCCTGGCCGCCGGCGCGGGTGGTGTCGCGCTGCTCGGTGAGCTCGGCGACGCGGCGGCGGAGCGTGCCGAGTTCGTCCTCCGCCGCCCGGAGCTGCTGGGCGAGCTGCTGTTGGTAGGCACTGGTCATGCGGCGCTCCTTGTCTGGCGGTACTGCTGGGTGTGGGCGGCGTTGGCGCGGCGGCTGGCAGCGCATGCCTTCTCTCCGCGGCGCAGGTGCCGGCGGTAGGCGCCGCGGTCGCCGGCGCATCCGGTCGGGCAGACCGCGGAGATGTCGTCCGGTGGCTGGAGGGCGAGGAGTCGGCGGGCCTTCCACACGGCCTGGGCCATGGATGCGGCGCGGAGTTTGATCAGTACGTGGCGGGCGTGGTGGTTGGCTCCGCCTTCGGTGATGCTCATGGCGCGGGCGGCGCTGTCGCGGGTGTGGCCGTCGGCCATGAGGCGGAGGTACTGCAGCTCGCGGTCGGTGAGGGCGGCGCCGGGGGTGGGTTGCCATGAGGCAGTCACGGCTGGTCCTCCTCGGTGTTGCAGGCGCAGTCGGGTGAGGTGCAGTCGGCAGTGGCTTCGCAGGTGCCGCCGCAGTTCGGGTCGGGGCAGGGGCCGTAGATGAGGCCGGCGACGCACAAGTAGTTGCCGCCCATGGGGTGGCCGCAGGGGCAGGTGTCCGGTTCGGTCATGGCTGGGGTTCCTCGATGTGTGCGATGAGCTGGGCGAACTGGTCGTCGAGCTGGGCCTGTTCGTCCTCGGCGTGGTGTTGTCGGGTGTCGAGGTGGCCGAGGAGGATGGCCCCGAGGCCGGCGCCGAGGAGGGCGCCGGCCAGGACCAGCCAAGGGCTGACGGTCACGCAGTGGGGCCGTTCAGCCGGTGTTCGACCCACTCGGCGTCGGCGGCGGAGATGTGGGCTCCGTTGGGGCGTTCAACGCGGATCACGGTGGGCTGGCCGTCGCCGTCGCGGTCGTCGGCGACGCGGGCGTGCCAGGTGCCGGACGCCGATGGGCGGTGGCCGTCGGGGCAGTGCGGGCAGCCGTCGGTGTAGCCGTGGACGGCGTTGGGGTTGCTGTCGAGGCCGTCGGGGATGGTGTTCGGGGTGACGGCGGCAACGGCGGCGGTCCAGGCGTGCTGGATGCGGTCGCCGAGCTGGTCCCAGGTGGGCATGGGGCGGCCGTCGTGGGTGAGGCCGCCGGTGGCGGTGCCGTAGGCGTGGTAGGCGGCCTGGGCGGGGGTCTGGTTGGTCACTGGGTTTCCTGGGTGGGCTGGTTGTGGAGCTGGATGGCCTGGTCGAGGGTGCGGGCGCCGAGTGCGCGGATGGCACGGAGGCAGGCGTTGCGGACGTCCCGCTCGGGGAGCCCGAGGGCACGGGCGATCTCGTGGTCCTTGTAGTCGTTGGCGCGGTAGCGGAGGACGTCTGCCTCGAACGGGGTGAGGGGCCGGGTCACTTCTGGTCTCCGTCCTGGCCGAGCACCGCGCGGGCCACGGCCAGGGCGTGCTCGCTGTCCTCGGGGCCGGCAGCGGCGTGCCGCTGGAAGCCAGCCTCGTCCTCCAGCCACGCCGCGATGGCAAGGCCGGTGGCGGGTCCGACCAGCGCCAGGTACGCGTTGACGGCTTCGAGGCGCGGCGCCCAGGTCTCGATGAGGACGGTGGGCACGCCCGGGTTGTCGACGACCACGGGGCTCTTGCTGCCGCAGGTGCTGCCGATTTGCCAGGTGGTGCGGCCGTCGTGGATGGCGGCGTTGGCGGCTTCGCGGAGGACGGTGGCTGCGGCGGCGAGCAGGTCGGCGGGCTGGTCGGTCACGGGTGCTCCTCGGTCGGGTGGTGGGGCCTGCCGCGGGGTGCGGCAGGCCGGGGCGGACAGTGGTCAGGTGCAGTTGGCGGCGAGGATCCAGACCGGCGTGCGCATGTCCTCGGCGACGAACCCAAGTGCCTCCCAGGCGACTCGGAGGCGGGCGTCCCAGTGGACGATCTGGACCGGGTGCAGCTCGTCCGCCGGGATGGTCTCCGGCCTGCCGAGGTCGGCGCACGCGTAGTACGCGACCAGGTAGCGGGTGCCGCCGGACCAGGTGCCGGCCCAGGCGTGGCTGAGTTCGGCGAGGCCCGGGTTGGCGTTGATGACGTCGTCGACCTCGGTGTCCTCGATCTCCTCGGGGAGTGCGATGCCGTACATCAGGCGGGCGCTGGTCTGCATTCCCACGGTGGTCTCCTCGGTTGGGCCGCCCGCGGGTTGCGGGCGGCGGTGACGGGCGGCTCGGGCGTCAGCTGGTCGTGGTGCGGGCGGCGGCCCGGTCCTGGCGCTCGTAGCGGATGCCCTCCAGCTCGTTGGCGAGCTGGTCGGCGCGCTGTTGGGCCTCGCGCTGGTTGGCGCGGGCGGTCTCGGGGTCGTCGCCGCGCCGGAGGGCCCGGTCGGCGCGGCGCTCGGCGCGACGGATGTCGGCGCGGGCGGCCTCCAGGTCGGCGAGCAGGGCGGCAGCGCGGGCGTCGAGGTCGGCGTCAGTGGGCGGCGGGGTGGCGGTCACTGGTGGGTCCTCAGGTGGTCGTGGTGCGGGCGGCGAGCAGGAGGTCGGCGGAACGCTTGGCGCCGTTGAACCGGAAGATCTTGTTGTCGCTGTACGAGCGCTGGTACTGCTCCTCGGCGTCGCGCATGATCAGCTCGGCGGCCTCGGTGAGCGTGCGGTCGCGGGCGTCGTCCAGCTCGGGCTGTACTACGGCCAGCACCCACTCGGTGATGGAGTCGGCCCACTCGCCGATGCGCTCGCGGCCGGGCTGGTCGTACAGCTCGGCGTCCTGAAGGCCGATGAGCATGCGGGGGCGGATGGTCGCGTCGATGCGGTCGCGGAGGCTGGGCGGGGTGTCGGTCACCGGGCACCACCGGTGCGCGCGATGCGGGCGGCCTGGCTGAGGCCGAGGCGGCGGGCGAACATGGCCGGCTCCTCGGGGTGTTCCTCCCGGTTGCGCATGTACGCGGCGTCGATCTCGGCGGCGACCTGCTCGCGGACCTCGGCGGCGTAGGCGTCGAGGAGCTGGGCGGCCTGCTCGGGGAGCTTGAAGCTGACGTGGAAGGCGCGCTCGATCTCCTGGCGGGCGGTGCGCTTGGTCATCGGGTCTCCGTGGTGGGTGTGTGTGGCGGCCGGTGGGTGCCGGCCGCCAGGGGGTGGGTCAGGCGGCCGCAGGGACGGCGGCGGGTCGGGGCTGGGGCAGGCCGAACGCGGCGGCGGTGACGTGCGCGGCGAGCAGGGGCGGGACGGCGTTGCCGACCTGCTCGAACTGCTTCGTTTTGGTGCCCTGCCAGGGGTAGTCAGCGGGGAACGACTGGAGGACAGCGGCCTCGGCGACGGTGATGCGGACGGTGTCGGGGCTCGCGAACTGGGACTCGCCGCCCGAGGAGCGGTCGCGGTGTCCTGGCGGGGCAATGCGGTTCGTGGCGCACACCGTGGTAGCCGGGCGCTCGGTGGTCCAGGTGCACAGGTCGGCCCGGCCGGTGATGGTGACCGCGGGTTCACCGAGGTTGCGGGTTGCGCGGCCCTCGCCGGCGACGGACTGGCCGGACCGCAGCACCCATTGCTCGCCCGTCATGGTGGTGACGGTCGGCGCGGGCTGGCCCTGGGGGTTCACCAACTGCCGGTCGCCGTCCGCGCGAACGTGGCCGCGCCGGGTGTGGAGGATCCAGTTGCCGCTGTCGCGGGCGGCTTCGAGGGCTGCGCGGGCCTGGCTGGGGAAGGGTTCGGCGCCGCCGGTCTTTCCGCCGCCGGCAGTAACGGTGGGGGCGGTGCGGTCGGTGGCGCCCCAGCCGAGAGCCTCGGCCATGGTCGTCCAGGGAGCGCGGGCGTTCCCGAACAGGTCGGGTTCGGTGCCGCCTTGGGCGTGGGTGGGCTCGGGCGCGGTGACGGCCCGGACGCGGGAGGCGATGAGGATGGCGCGCCGGCGGGTCTGGGGGACGCCATAGTCGGCGGCATTGAGGACGCCCGTCCACACGCTGTAGCCCCAGCCGCGGAGGATCTCGGCGTAGTGCCGGAACAGCGGCAGCACGTCGGGGACTTCCTCCTTGACGATGTCCTCGGGCCGCAGGTCGTGCAGGTAGCGCATGGGCTCGGCGGCCAGGAGGGAGCGCGGGTCCTTGCAGGCGGTGAGAATCTGCGCGCGGGTGTCTCGGCCGTGGGCGAGGTCGTGGAGGGCCTGGTGGACGAGCGGCTGGTCCTGGAGGCCGAGTTGCTTGCCGGCACGGGACCAGGCCTGGCAGGGCGGGGAGGCGATGAGGCGCCGGATGCGGCCGCGCATGGGCTGGGTGGCGATCTGGGCGGCGTCGGCACGGGCGGTGATGTGTCCGGAGGCGGCACGGGTGGAGCAGGCGGCGGCGTCCCACTCAATGCCGATGTCGCGGATGCCGTGCCAGCGGCGGAGGCCTTCGCTCCAGCCGCCAGGGCCGGCGAACAGGTCGAGGGTGTCGGGCGGGGTCACTGGCATACTCCCTGGGGTATTTGTCGGCGTGCTTGTGTGGCGGGGCTGTGGGGGCGCGTCGCGGGCTGGGCGCGCCCCCGTGGTGTCCGTGGTCCGGTGCGGGGCTGTGCGGCCGTCAGGCGGGCCGCGTGGGGCCGCTGGGGGCGGGCTCCGGGTAGCAGGCGACGTAGTGCTCGCAGGTGCAGCCGCGGACACGGGCGGCGGAGGCGTTGCAGTCGCGCTCGCCGGCCGGGTCGTGGGCCGATTCGAGGTGGCCGCAGCCCTCACAGGTGGGCGGGTCGATCGCGGCCAGTTCCTGGGTGCGCCTCAGCGCGTCCGCGAGCCTGAGGTTCTCGGTGAGGAGCTCGGCCCGTTCGTCCGTCCACTTGTCGGAGGCGTCGAGGGTGGCCTTGAGCTTCTCGGCGAGGTGGCTGGTGACCGCGCACTCGGTGGCGAGCTCGGCCTCCAGCGCCCAGATCCGCTCGTCCTGGGTGCGGGCGTGCTCGAAGACGCGGTCTCGGGCCTGTTCGGTGGCGGTGACGGTGCGGAGCCACGTCCTGTTCTCGTCGCGGAGGAGGCTGGCGCGGCGGCGGGCGGACGTCCAGGTGGTGCGGTAGCGGTCGCGTTCGGCCTCCAGGTCCCGGATCCGGGCGGCGGCGCGCTCGATCTCGCGGCCCCGGGCAGCGTTCTGGGTCCACAGGTCCTGGACGGCGACGACGGTGTCCGGGTCCTGGACGGCGAGGAGCTGTTCGGCGTGGGTGATGGTCTGCCAGTCGGGGGTGGTGGTGTCGGGGATGAGGATGGCGTCCGGGTTTGCGGTGTCGGCGAGGTGGCGGTGCTGGGTGCTCATCGGGTGGTCTCCTCGGTGGTGGCTAGCTGCTGGCGGCGCTGGTAGCGCATCTCCCGGCGCTCCTCGCACAGGCGGTCGAAGTGGTCGCGAGCAAGGTTGAGGGCCTTGCGGGCGTCCTCGATGTCGGCGTCGAGGCGCCGCTCACGCTCGTTCCACTGCTCGGCGGTCAGGTTCATCGGGTGGTCTCCTCGGCGGTGGTCAGGGGGATGACGTCGACCTCGAAGCGGTGACCGTCCGGGCACTCGACGTACATGCAGGCCCCGGTCGTGCCGTACAGGGTGATGACCTCGAAGGTGTCGCCGAGGTCGAGCGTGCAGGTGGGGTGCGGGCAGGCGATCACGGTGGTCTCCTCAGGCGGCGGGGCGGGTGACGACGGTCCAGCCACCGTCGATGGTGAAGATCGAGATGAGGCCGGCTCGCTCGTAGTGCCATTCGACGACGTCGGTGAACGGCAGGCTGCGGGCGATGAGGCGGAGGCGGGCCCAGACCGGCATGTCGGCGGGCGGCTGGGCATCGGCGAAGACGGTGCGCATCGGGATCTCCTCAGGCGGCGGGGCGGTGGGCGGCGATGGCGTCGCGGACGGTCCGGATCGGGACGCCGAAACGCTGGGCGACCCTCATCAGCGGGTTGTGGCGCTCGCCGTTGCGGTAGTCGTGGCGGGCCTTTGCGGCCTTCCAAGCGAGGTACATGCGGCGTTCGGGCGTCTGCGGCACGATGGTCTCCTCAGGCGGCGGGTTGGTTGGCGAGGCGCCAGGCGTTGGCTCGGCTGGGGTGGACGCCCTCGGCAACGGGGCGGCCGGTGGTGCGGCCTATGCACGGGGTGTTGACCTTGGCCCGGCAGTGGTCGAGGGGGCAGGGGATCGCCCATTCGGGCGGGCGGTCGCTGCGGCGGCGGAGGCCCGGGGGCATCGGGGCGCCCATCACGCGGCCCGCCGGCGGCGCCGGTCCTGGCCGGCCATGACGACCACGTCGGTCATCTCGGTGAGCCGGGAGACGATGCGGTCGCCGAGGACGACGTCGAGACCGGGGCCGAGGACCGCGCCGGTCTCCCGGTCGCGGGGTGCCTCGGTGGGGTAGTTCGACGTAAAGATCGTCGGACGGCAGGCGTTGTAGCGGCCGTTGATCAGCCGGTAGGTGATCTCCTCAACCCACTCGGAGGCCTTGGCGGAGCCGAGGTCGTCGATCAGCAGCAGCGGGATGCGGGTGAGGCGGTCGAGGCCGGTCTCGGTGCCAGCTTCGGAGCCGCCGGGGCGGAGCCGGCCGTACATGTCGGCGGCGGTGGTGGCGATGAGCTCGTACCGGGCGGGGCCGGCTTCGGCAATCATCCGCAACGAGGCCCATGCCTGGTGGGTTTTACCGGTGCCGGTGGTGCCGGTGATGAGCAGGGACCGGGCGTCGGTCGGCTGGACGGCGACCTGCTCGGCCCAGGCGGCGACGGTGGGGTCGGTGACGATGCGGGCGTTTTCGTAGCGGGTGGGGACGGCGTTGCTCCAGCGGGCGAGGGCAAACTCGGCGCGGGCGCGGCGGTGGTACTCGGGGTGGCCGGGCTGGTCGGGGCTGGGCATGTCGTCGACGGTGCCGCGGTCAGGGAGGTCGAGGCCGCGGGCGTCGAGGCGGGCCAGGAGGGCGGCCATGGCGGCGGCCGGGTTCATGCTGCGGGGCTCGGGCATCGTGCTACCAGCCGTTCTTGTACACGGAGGGGTCGGGGTTGCTGTAGGGCTGCCAGTCGCTGCCGGAGACGGCACGGAGCGGCGGTCGCTGCCCGGAGGCGGGATCGGGTTCGTCGTCGTAGCAGCCGTTGTTGAGCCAGGTCGCCGGGTACTTGGTGTACTTCGGGTCCTCGCTGGCGCGTTCGCGGGCGTAGGCGGTGGCGGCGGCGACGATGCGCTCGGGGTCGGCGCCGCGCTCGATCGCCTGGCACCAGGCGCGCTGGGCTCCCTCGCGGGCCTTCTTCTTCGGATAGACGAGCCAGAAGGCGCCGAAGGCTTCGAGGTGGTAGTCGCGCTTGGGCTTGGCCGGAGAAGGGGTAGCTGGGGCTCGGCCTTCGCCGCGGGAAGAGTCTTTATCTGTTGAGGGGTCTGAGGGGTATGAGGAGAAGGGGGGAGCCCCGGCTCCTTCTGAGTGAGCCGTGGCTCCTTCTGAGTGAGCCCCTGCTCCCCCTTGCGGGCCCGAAGGGGTAGCCACGGCTCCCCCTAGGGAGAGCCCCTGCTCCCCCTTGCCAATGGAAGGGAGAGCCACCGCTCCCCCTTCGAAGGGGGGAACGAGGAACGTCATCCGCACCCCGGGCACCGCGTACAGCGCCCGGCCGTCCTTGCCCTGGCCAATCGGGATCCGGAACTCCCAGCCGGCCACAGCGAGCCGCTTCAGGGCGTTCCGCACCACGCTGGTGTCCTTCGCCCCAGTCCACCGGGCGAGATCCTCCAGCGCGGCCCAGGACTTGCGGGTCTCCTCGTTCGCGTCGTCCGCGATCTCCAAGGCCACGGCGCGCTGAAGCCCAGTCACCTGCGGGCCCAAGGCCTCCCGCAACTGGCGTCGCAGCTCGTAGCCCACGTGGATCCTTCTTCCGGTAGTACGGTCGGGGTTGGTGGCCTGGGGCGGGGGACAGAGCCGCCCCGCCCCAGGCGGTCAGCGGGTCAGGCGGCCGCGGGGGCGGCCCGGCGGGCGGCCATCGCAGCCGCGTACCTCTTCGCCATGGCGGTCAGGTACGACAGGTCGAGGGGGTTGTTCTCGTCCTCCGCCGCGTCGGCCTTCTCCCAGCACCGGGCGCAGAACTGGTAGGTGGTGGTGTCGCCGAAGCCCCAGTCGAAGACCTCCTGGTCCTCGTACGTGAACAGGACTCGGGTCTGGCTGCAGAGCTGGCAGGTGTCCTCGACGGGCTTTTCGCTCATCGCAAGTCCTTCGGGTCTGGTGGTTCGGGGCGTCCGGCCTGTGCGGCCGGGGTGTGGGTGGGGCAGCGCGGCCCCTGGATGTACGGCCGGGCGGGCTGCCCGCAGTACTCGCGCACCGCGGGCAGCCACTGCTGGCACGTCACGACGGCGGCTGGTCGAGGCCGAGCGCGGCCAGCAGCAGCTGCTCGTCGGCGGCGTCCCGGGCCCGATGGCCAACCACAGTCACGCCGCGGCCCTCGTGGTGCCGGTGTTGCGCAAGCGGCGGTCGGCGTCGGCGTTGGCCTTGCGGCACGGGTCGCACGCGGTCTCGCCGAGTTTCCGGTGCCGCTGGTAGCCACCGCGGGTACCACAGGCGGGGATCTCCCGGGTACCAGCGCGCTTGGCCCGCCGGTTTGCCGTGTCGATGCGGTTGGCCTCGAGACAGGCCTCGCACACCTTCTGCTTCAGCCGGCGGTGCTTGGCGGCCCCGGCCGTCGTCCCGCACGGAGTTGGGGTCCGGATCTTGATCGGGCGGTCGTGGCGGAACCGAACCCCCGCAGCCTTGGACCGGGCACGCTCGTCGAGGCCACCCCACACACCGAACTCGGCCGGCCGCGGCTGTTCACGGCACCACTCGGTGATCGGGCACTGCGCGCACAGTTGTTGGGCGTCCCACACGCGGCTCATCTGCTCGGGCGAGCCGTTGCGTTCCCCGTCCGGCGGGAAGAACAGCTCCGGCTCCGATGCGCAGGGCACAGCCTGACCGAGGTCCTGAATCACGACGCCACCCCCTGCCTGGGGACCAGCGGCCAGTGCCCGTGGACACCGGACGCGTCGCGGCCCTGCCGAACCAGGTACTGCCGCAGGCCGTCCGCCTGCTCGCCCGCCCAAACGACCTGGGCCGCGTGGAGGTCCGCCAGTGACGCCCCACCGATCGCGGGGTGCCGCTCGGCGATCTCGTACGCCACCCGGACCGCGGCGAGCGCGTCGGCTGCTGCCTCGTGCGCACCGTCCAGCCGGACCCCGTAGTGCTCGGAGAGGGCGGTCAGGTTGCGGCTTCCCCGCCGGTACCGGTTGACCTGCCGGTCCAGGACCAGCGGGTCCACCACGATCGGCTCCCGGCCGGCCTGCACCGTGAGCGGCCTGTACCCGTGCCGCTCCAACTCCCGGTCCAGCATCGTGAAGTCGTACGGGGCGTTCATGGCCACGATCGGAGTGCCCTCGGCGACGTGCTCGGCCAGCGCGATGCCGAGCTCCCGCACCACCCGGGCCGCAGGCCGGCCCAGCGTGCGGGCCCGCTCCGTCGTGATGCCGTGCACCGCGGCGGCACCCTCGGGGATCTCCACCCCCGGGTCCGCGATCCAGCCGAACCGGTCCACAGCCAGCCACCGCGAGGCGTTGTCCTCGCGGGACCTCCACCGCTGCGGGCCCACCCGCAGAACCGCGGCGGTCACGATCCGATCCTCCAACGGGTTGACGCCCGTACTCTCGAGGTCGAAGCCGACCAACGGCCAGTAGTGCCAGGGCCTGCTCACTCGGCACCCCCCGCAGCCAGCTGCGGCAGCACCAGCGACGCCAGCTCCCCCGCCTGCCAGGCGCGGGCAACCTCGTCCCGGCCCGACTTCTCCCACGTCGTCCGCACGTACGCCGCCCGCGGCTGCATCACCACACCCGGCACCGTGTGTACCTCGCCGGTCTCCTGGTCACACCACTGCGGCACCCCGGCAGCCGTCAGCTCCGCAAGGAGCGACTTCACGAACGCCTCCCGGACCCGGGTGACGACCTCGCGCTTGATCTGGTCGCCTCGGTGGTCGCGCACCCAGGCGGTGAACGCGCCCTCGTCGACCACCGTGGCGGCCGGCCCCGGGCTGACCAACGTCACCCGCGCAACGGCCTGTCCGCCAGGCAGTTCAGCGCTGATCTGCCGCGTCCCGGTCTCCTGCTTGGCCGCCTTCATCCCAGCGGCCTGCTCAGCCTTTGCAGCCTTCAGCTCATCGCCGATGGCGTCGTACAGGGCCTGCAGTACGGCGGCCCGGCCTGCGGTCTCCTTGAGGCTCATGCCGCACCCGCCAGCAGCTCGGTCATCTGGGTGAGCTGCTCGACGGAGGCGTCGGCGATCGGAACGCCGTACGACTGCGCGAAGTCCTGCTCGATGCTCGACGCGACCCCCGCGGCCAGCGCGGCACCGCGCAGGGCGTCCACCGCCGCCGTCCGCTCGTCGTCCTCGATCACCTCGGCGTCCACCGGCTCCGCGGCGGCAACCGGAGTTGGGGCCTTCTCTCGGCCGATCTGGGCAATCTGGTTCAGCACGTCCTTCACCACGCCGGAGTTCCTGGCCTCGACCCACAGGGCGCGCAGGGCGGCGGTGTCCTCAGCGGCTTCGGCCTCCGACAGCCAGTCCCGCACCGGCTCCGCCGGGACCGCCCGCAGCGGTTGCACCGGGGCGTCGACCGGATTGCCTTCCTGGTCGACATACGCACCCAGCTCCTCCGGCGTGTAGATCGCCCCGTGCAACACCTCCGGGCATGCCGAGCGCACGCACTCCGAGATAGCCCGGGCCCGCAGCATGGAACGGGTGTACTTCGCCCAGTTCGAGTCCGGCTTGCCCGGGTAGAGCTGGGCCTTCCTGGCGTCGTCCAGCGTCCACTCGGTCCGGTTCTCGAAGTCCGGGTCGTCCGAGCGCCAGATGCTGACGACGCACCGCTCGTTCTCCGGCCGCACACGGACCTTGTGGCCAGCGGCCCGGGCCCGGGACAGCATCAGGTCAGCGGACTGGGTCGGCTTGCCCTTGATCACGTGGATGGTGGTGATGGTGGTGACCACGTCCAGGCCGAGGGCTCGGCCGTACTCCAGGGCCCACAGCACGGATCCCGGGTTGCCGCGGTACTCCGGCGGCAGGATGTTCGCCTTCGCGAGGCTCTCGCAGAACAGCCACGCATCGCGGGCGGACATCGCGCCCAGCGACAGGGCGTTCGAGGTGACGGGCGTCGCCCGCACGATCTCAGTGCTCAACGTCTTCTCCGTTGGAGAGTGGCCGGGGCGTCGCGGCCCCGGCCGGGGTTGATCAGTTCTTGGGGTTCGGAAGCCGGCAGATCAGCCAGCCGCGGCCGTCGGGCCGGGTGAGCTCGAGGGCCGGGTACGGCCAGGTGCAGTAGCGGACGCGCAGGGCGGCGAGGTTGCGGAGGCGACGGATCATCGGTCGCCCTTCTCGCTGCGGCGGGCGACGTAGCGGATCTGCTCCGGTGTCACCTCCGCGGCCCGCACCGGACGGACCCGACGGCGAGCCCGCCAGTCCAGCCACAGCAACGCGGCGAACACGGCCACGGACAGGGCGATCAGGGCGGGGAGGATCACTGCACCTCACCCCGCAGCCACCGCTCCCGCAGACGGGCCACCTCGGCCGCGTGCTGGTGCACCACAGCCGCCGGCCACTCCCACGGGTCGTCCCCGTAGGCGTCCATGTACCGCTCCATCAGCGGGACCTCGGCGGCCATCTCCCGGCGCACCGGCAGCTCGTCGGCCATCACGCCGCCACCCCCGGTGCCAGCAACCGCTCCAGACCCTGCACCTGCAGCTTGGCCACGTACAGCTCGTGCATCAGGCCCTCGATCGTCGCCTGCATCGACCCGAACAGCCGCGCAGCCTCCACCGAGTCCATGAACGCCCCCGGACGGGCCTGCAGCGCCTTCGCCCGGTCCACCACCTGCTGAGCCGCCACGACCAGCGAGCCCTTCAGCAGGCCGGCATCAGACGCCTCCTGCAGCGACATCACCCGCGCACTCACAGGACACCGCCCGACCGGCGCGCCGCCGCCTCCGCCTCCGCGAGGAAGCACCTGGCATCGGCCTTGAGGTCGAACGACCGCGCGTACTGCATGCCGTCCGTGTCACGCCACCGCGCCTGCCACCTGCCAGACGGCAGCTTGCGGACCGAACCGGACACCGCCCGCGGCTCAACCCGCGCCCGCAGGCGCCTGACCGTGGCCCGCAGCCGCTCTACCTCGTCCTCCGAGGCGTGCAACGCGTCGTCCAGCGCATCGACCTCGTCGAGCAACTCGACGATGACCGCAGTGTCGGTGAACTCCCCCGTCGTGCAGGCCGATCGGAGTTCCTCGAGGTACTTCTCGCTCAAACCCTTGTCGCTCATCGGGCACCGCCCGACCGCGCCGTGTACTCGGCGACCAGGGCCTCCGTGGCGGGCGACCACGCCGGCAACTCCGGCTGCGGCCAGCACCAGTCGTCGAACCAGTCGCCGAAGCCGTCGTCGACGTCGAAGACCAGACGGCCCGGCAGCGCCAGCCGCGCGATCACGTCGTTGAGCAGAGCGTTGAGCGCGGCATCCGGACCCGCGGGCGAGGGCGCGACGCCGTACACCGCGAGCAGCCGGTCCTCCAGCCGCGCACGGACCGTCCGGGCGAGCTCCAGCTCGTCGCCGCAGTCCACCACGGCGTCCCACCCCACCTTGCAGAGCAGGCGGTCACACTCGGCGATCTCGACCAGCAGGACGCTGGTCTTCGCGTCCGTCCACGCCGGGGCGTCCGGGTCCACCACCAGGTGGGCCTCCCGCACCACGGACGGGGCGATCGGAGCGGCGGTGAGGAGCACACCGGCGACGAGGCCCGCCACGGCGGCCATGTCGTTGTTGTCCCGGACCGGGGTTGCGGTCTCCGGGGGCGTGTAGGGGATGATGATGGACACAGGTCCACCTCAACTTTCGTGTTGGTTGATGCACGGGTGGGCCGTAAGGGCTCTCGTACGGGCGGCATCCCGGCGAGGGCCCGACCCATGTCGGAGGAAGATCAGGCGGCGCGGCGCCGGCCGCGAGTGGCCGGGTCGACGGCCGAGGCATCCTGGATGGCCTTGATGTCGGCCAGCCGGAACCGGATCTTGCGGTTCGCCGCGACATGCGGGATGCGCTTCTGATTTGCGGCGATCTTGAGCGTCCGGACGGTGTAAGGCAGGAGCCCCATCTCGATGACCTGCTCGACCGTGTAGAGCCGGAGTCGCTCCTCGGCGGTGAACTCGGAGTTCGCGACCTTCTGCGTGGTCACGGTTGTTCCTCTCGGTTGAGAGCAGCCACAGGCACGGCCAAGGCGGCGGCGATCGCTCGGATCGTCTCTTCACTCGCCCCAGCTAGCCCGCGTTCCACTCGGGACAGAAAGCTGCGGTCACGCCCAGTCCGCAAAGCAAGCTCCCGGAGGCTTACATTGCAAGCAGCCCGGATCGTTCGGATTGCGGTTCCGTTCGGCGTCACGAGAGAAGACAACCACGCTTGCGCTTGCTTTGCAAGCAGTCTCGGCACACTTTCGACGCAGTCTCATGCATGCAAGGAGTGCTCCCCTGGGGGCGCTCGGCCCGCCATGCAACCCAGCCCAGCCTTAAATGCAGGTCAAACGGCCGGATCCGGGCTCTGCGGTTGCACGTGGATGCGGCATGATGTGCGCATGGACAGAGACTGGGCTCGCCTTTCAAGCGCGATCGCCGCCGCCCGCGACGACCTTGAGCTGACACAGCCCCAGCTCGCGAAGGAGCTGGGCGTTGGACGGTCAGCAGTCCAGAAGCTAGAGAGTGGCCACCAATACTCGAAGGTCACGCCGCTACACCGGGCAGCAGCTCGACGGTTCGGCTGGACGGAAGACAGTGTTGAGGCCGTACTGGCGGGCGGCGCTCCGACTGTCCGCGGCCAGCACGGCGACGCCGCGCCGAAGGCTGACATCGAAGACAGTGAAGTTGATGAGCTCCTCGACGATCTGACCGGGCGGGTGCGGGCAGCCCTGCTCGGTGGGAAGGTCGCCGACGCAACGGCCATCGCACTCGACACAGCCGACGAGGGCGACGTGGTGATCATCTGGAAGGAGGGCGAGGCGCGGGACCTCACGCCCGAAGAGCGGCGCGAGTTGGAGAAGAAGTGGAGCCGGCTCCAGCGGGCCGCTCACGAGATTTTCTCCGAGGGCGACACGCAGTAAGTCGACAATCACACGAAACACCGCGAAACCCCTGCGCATATGCCAAACGTGTGCAAAGATTCCGCTACCTGAGTGAGGGGGGTCAGCCCAACACAGGTAGGGGGGACCGCCCCAATGCGGATGCGGATCGAGCGCGTGACGGACATCGTCCCCCACGACGGCCTAGTGGTCGTCCGACGGCAGGCCGGCACGCCGGTAGTCCAACTCAACGCCCGCCTCATCACCGAGGCCCAGGCGCTCGAGTTCGACCGCCGACTCCGCAAGGACCCGGCTCTCCTGCGGACAATCTGCGACGCCGACGTGTAGTGGCACACCTTGGCACGGCGGGGTCTCGCGGACGGCAGGCCCCGCCTGCCAGGACAACAAGGGGTGCCCCTTGGCGTACGCCGAGAAAGTGTTCAAGGTCAAGAACGGCAAGAAGACGAAGCAGTACACCTGGCGATCGAAGTTTCTGCTGCCTGACGGAATCAACTATGGCAGCGCATCCGGGTTCGCCACGGAGAAGACCGCCAAGGAGTACGGGCAGGAACAGGAAGCCGCGATCCGTGCCGGCCGGTGGGTCGATCCGAAGCTGAGCAGCAAGCACTTCGGGATCTTCGCGATGGAGTTCATGAAGGCGCGGCCCAAGCGCGGCCAGACCGTCGACACGCGGTGGAAGCAGTTGACCGGGCACATCTTCCCGCGGTGGCAGTACGTTCCGTTGCGCGACATCAACTGGTTCGCCGTCGACTCCTGGCAACTTAATGATCTTCAGGTCGATGACGTCACCAAAGGGCATGTTGTGTCGCTGATGTCAACGATCCTCACCGCCGCGGTCGATGCGCGGCACCTCCTGGTCAACCCATTGATGGGCCGCCGACGGACCAAGCCGGTCATGGTACTTGGCGCCGTCCCAAAGCGCGTTGACGAGGCGAAGTGGCATCCGCCAGCCGCGGTAATCAAAACGGCGGAGCGGCTCGGGTTCGCCGACGGCTTCCAACTGCTATCCGCGGCCTTCACCGGCGTCAACTGGGGTGAGGGTCAGGGCCTGGAGCGGGCGCACATCCTGGAGAGGCGCCAGCTCGACGACGACGGCACGGTGTGGTCGTGTCCGATACTGCGGGTCGTTCAGGAGGTGGCCGAGTACGAGCAGCGGGGTCCCGGTGGCGAGAAGCTCGGCACAGTGCTGGCCCTCGAGCCTCTGAAGAATGAGCACCGGATCCGAGACGTCGACCTGCCGCCGTTCCTTGCGGAGCTGTGGTACCACCGGGCCAAGGTGTGGCCCCACGAGCACCTGCTGTCCACCGAGAGCGGATCGTGGTGGCGTCGGGGGAACTGGGGCAAGACTCTTCGGCCTGCTGCGGATGGACGGCCGGCCCGTGAGCGGCGGCAGGGAGTGTCCGCGCGGGATGCGTGGGACCCGCTCGCGCCCGGGCTGACGATGCGCGGGGCTCGGCACACGCATGACACGCTGCAGGAGCAGATCATGGTGGCGACATCCCTGGCGTATGAGCAGGCCGGCCACAAGCCGTCCGGGATCAAGGGGGTGTATCAGCACCCGACGGTGCGGATGCGCCGTCACCGTCTGGACGGCTTGCAGGAGGTGTTCGTCCGCGCGATGCTGGGGTTGGGGAAGACGACCTTGTGGGGTCGGTCGGTGAATTTGGAGCTCCCACAGAAGTGATCACCGAAATTTCCCCCAAATGATCTTCGTTTGGCGATTAGGCTCCACATCATGGCTGGTCAGCGGCAGGCGGAGTGGCGGGTAGCCCGGTCCTCCTAAAGCCGGTGTCGCAGGTTCGAATCCTGCCTGGGGCACAGCGAACACGCAGGTCGCAGGCCCTCCTGCCCACACCGGGCAGGAGGGCCTGCGGCGTTCCCGGGCCCTCGTTGCCATTTCCGGGTGACCGTCTCGGGGGCGGCGTACCCCTCCAGGAGGAGGCGGTGGTGGGCGGCCGTCCGCCCACGGAGTGATCATGAAGCAGACCTCGTGCTGACGATGTGCGGCCGCCGCGTTCCTAGGCTCGTCGAGACCCCTGCCGGAGCACCGTTCCCGGTCAGGGCGGACGAGCCGGGGAACCATGACGACGTACCGATACACCGTGGCCGAGCTGCGCGGCCAACTGCGCCAACTGATCCTGAGCGGCGCCGCGATCGCGCTGGGGGTGGCCTTCCTGATCGCCTCCGTCGCCGGCAGCGGGGCACTGGTGGACTCCTACAGCCAGACCGCGGCCGCCGAGGTCGGGCCCGGCGACATCCAGGTGACCCGGGCCGTCAGGACGGGCGGACTGGACGCGGCCACCGCGGAGCGGGTGCGGCAGACCGCCGGGGTGGCGGCGGTGGCCCCCCGGCTGACCGGCAAGGGCGGCGTGCTGGCCGCCGATGGGCGGCCGCTCGACCACACCGCCGCGGTCAGCGCCGTCGCCGAGGACCCGGCGCTGCGCTGGCAGCTGCTCAAGGACGGCCGCTGGCCCGTCGGCCCCGGCGAGGTGCTGCTCGACACCGGGACCGCGCACCGGCTGGACGCCGCCGTGGGCGCCGAGGTCCACCTGACCCGGGCCGACGGCACCGCCACCACCGCCCGGCTGGTGGGCACCCTGGACGAGCGGGGCGCACCGAGCCTCGCCGGAGTGCCGATCATCGGCGTCCCGGCGAACGCGGTCGCCGGCTACGCGACCGGCGTCACCACCGACCGGCTCGACGTCAGGGTCACCCCCGACGCCTCCCGGACCACGACCGTCGAAGCCCTGCGCACCGCCCTCGGCACCGGCGTCGAGGTGCACACCCACGAGGCCTCGGTCACCGAGGCGACCCGGCAGAGCAGCACGATGTACGGCGTGGTGCTGGTAGCCGCGCTCTCCTTCGTCCTGATCGCGCTCGCGGTGGCGCGGATGGTGGTCGGCAACACCTTCACGGTGGTGCTCGCCCAGCGGACCCGCCAGCTCGCCCTGCTGCGCTGCGTGGGCGCCGACCGGCAGCAGCTGCGCCGACTGATCCGCCGCCAGGGCCTGCTGCTCGGGCTGGGCGCCTCGGCGGTGGGCGTGCTGCTGGGGATCGCCCTCGGCGCGCTCGGCACCGCCGTGGTCGGCGGGCTCGACCTCGGGCCGGTGCACCTGTCGCTGATGCCCTCCCCGCTGACCTGCCTGCTGGCCGGGCTGTTCGGCATACTGCTGACCCTGCTGGCCGTCCGCGGCCCGGCGAAGGCCGCCGCGGCCGTGCCGCCGATCGCCGCGCTCGGCGGCACCCCCGCGCCGACCGGCGGGGCGGCCAGGATGCGGGCCACGGTGTGGACCTCCGGGCTGCTGATCGGGGGCACGGCGCTGCTGGCGGTCGGGGCGATGACCCCGCCGCCGCTGTCGCTGCTCGCCGTCACCGTCGGCGCCATCGCCAGCTTCTTCGGGGTGCTGCGGCTCTCCCACCGGGTGCTGCCCGCGGTCGTCGCCGTACTGGGCCGGCCCGCCCGCAGGCTCGGCGGTACGGCCGGGCGGCTCGCCACCCAGCAGCTGCGGCTCAACCCGGGCCGCACCGGGGCCACCGGCTCGGCACTGCTGCTCGGCGTGACCGTGATGGTCGGCGCCGTCACCGCGCTGGACATCACCTCGCAGTCGCTGGTGCCCGTGGTGTCGGCGCGCCAGCCCGGGGTCTTCTCGGCGACGGCCACCGGCGGCGCCCTGCCCGCCGGGGCACTCGGCGCGCTCGGCGCCGAGCACGGGCTGACCGTCACCCCGGTCCGCTCGGCCACCGTCGACCTCGACGGCCGGCCCACCGTGGTCGCCGCCGTCGACGCCACCCGGCTCAACTCCTCGACGGACGACGTGGACCGGGCCCGCGGGCTCACCGGGGGCGACGCGCTGAGCGGGCTCGGCGAGACCGGGACGCGTCGGGTCGGCGACGTCGAGCTGCGCCTGCGACCCGGCCGCAGCAGCCTGCCGTTCACCCTGCAGAGCGGCGCCACCCTGCTGGTGACGCCCGCGACCCTGGACCGCCTCGCCCCCGGCGCGCCCGTCACCACGGCCTGGATCAGCCCGGCCACGGGCGACGACCGGCCGACCGCCCGCCGCGCCCTGGACCGCGCCCTCGCCGACCACCCACAGGTGACCGTCGCCGACACGGCCGCCCAGGCCGACACCCTGCGCTCCCTGCTGGACCGGCTGAAGACCGTCAGCATGGCCCTGCTCTCCTTCTCCGTCGCCATCGCCGGCCTCGGCGTCGCGGCCACCCTGATGCTCAGCATCAGCGAACGCTCCCGCGAGATCGGCATGCTGAGGGCGATCGGCATGTCCCGCGAGCAGCTGCGCCGGATGCTCACCCTGGAGGCCCTGCTCCTCTCCCTGGCCGGCGCCCTGGTCGGGACCGCGCTGGGCGTCGGCTACGGGTGGGCTGCCGCGCGCTCGGTCACCTCGACCGTGGGCACGGTCGGCACCCCGCCCGTCCTGCCGGTGCTGGCCGCCCTGGCCCTGACCGTGCTGGTCGGTCTGGCCGCCGCCGTGCTCCCGGCCCGCCGCGTCGGCCGCATGAGCGCGGTGGCCGCCATGCGGGCCTCCTGACCGCGGTCGCGGCCGGTGTGCCGGGAGTCGGGCGCCAGGAGTCGGGAGTCGGGAGCCTCAGGCCAGGGTGACCCGGGTCCGGGGCGCGGACGGCCGGCCGGTGTCGAGGGCGAGGTCGGCGAGGAGGGTCTCGGTCTCGCGGGTGGTGCGCAGGACGGCCGGGTCGAGGTCGGCGACGACGAGTTCACGCCGGTCCTCGCTCGCCTCGGCGACCAGTCGGCCGTCGGGGCCCCAGACCGCGCTGGCGCCGCAGGTGTGCCAGCCGCCGGTGTGGCCGATGTGGTTGGCGAGCACCGTGTAGACGGTGTTGTCGAGCGCGCGGGCCGGGAACCAGGTGCGGGACTCGTGGTGGCCGTGGCCCATGCTGAACAGCGCGCCGACCAGGTAGGCGTGGCAGCCGTCGAGCGCGGCGGCCCGGGCGTGCTCCGGGAAGCCGGAGTCGTAGCAGATGCCGAGGCCGAGCCGCCAGCCGTCCAGTTCCACGGTGCAGCCGGCCGTCCCCGGGCGGTAGTGCTCGCGTTCGCTCTTGAACAGGTGCTGCTTGTCGTAGCGGGTGACGAAGCCACCGTCCGGCCCGAGGACGAGGGCGGAGATGCGCAGGTCGGCGCCGTCCTGTACGGCGGCTCCGACGATCGCGGCGGTCCCGGTCTCGCGGCAGGCCTCGGCGATCGGCGCGAGACGCGGATCGCCGGGTTGGACCGCGTACTTGCCGGGGTCGGTGCGGATCAGCTCGGGCTCGTACCCGGAGAGGAACTTCTCCGCGAACAGCACCAGCCGGGCACCGGCCCGGGCGGCCTCGCGGATCAGGTCGGCGGCCTGGGCGACGTTGGCGGGTATGTCGCCGGCCACGGCCTGGGCCTGGACGGTGGCGATCCGCAGCGGCTGCTCGGGGTAGCCGGTGGGCGCGGTGGGGGAAGCGGGAGCGGAGGTGTCGGACATGGCCGTCACGCTAGCGCGGCGGCCCGCAGCGGGCGGCGGGTTGACGGTGGGTCAGCGCTCGGTCCTGCCCGTCCGGTCCGCCCGTGGCCTACGCCCGTGGCCTACGCCCGTGGCCTACGCCCGCGGGTCGTGGGGCCCGTCCTCGTCCGGTGCGGCGGCGGTGTGCGAAGGCCGCCCGGCGGACACCGTGACCCGCTGGACCCGGGGCCTGGTGCGCCAGTTGACCCGGCGTACGTCCCGGGCCAGTGCGCCGGGGCGCCAGACCTGGATCACCGCGGTCACGGCGCCCAGCACGATCCCGGCGGCCAGCCAGCCGGCCAGCACGTCGCTGGGCCAGTGCACCCCGAGCGCGACCCTGGTCCAGCCGATGGTCAGCACCGTCGTGGCCGCCACCACGCAGGCGGCGGTCCGGCCGCGACGGTGGACCCGGTACCAGAGCAGGCCGACCAGGACGGCGCAGGTGATCGCCGAGGCCATGGCGTGTCCGGAGGGGAAGCCCGGGCCGCCGGCGTGCGAGACCGGGTCGGTGAAGGTGGGTCGGCTACGGCCGAAGGCCAGCTTCAGGGCCCACAGGGCGCCCCAGCCGACCAGGGTCTGGGCGGCCACCCAGCCGGCCAGCACCCGGGCGCCGATCAACCAGAGCCACCCGGCGGCGATCCCGAGCAGCGTACGCATCGTGACGGTCCCGCCGATGTCCGAGAGGGTCTGCACCGAGGCGGTCCAGATCCGGTGTTCCCGTGCGTAGGTGTGCAGTTCGCCGATCCACTCCTGGTCGAAGCGGACCAGTGGGCGCCACTGGCCGGTGACCAGGACCGCCAGCAGGCCGAACAGCGCGGCACAGCCCAGCGCGAGCGCGGCGTCCCGAAGGAGACTGCGGTTACGCGCGGTGAGGAGGGTCGTGCTGTTGGTCAGGTGCATGGCTGACACCTTCCCAGTGTCCTGTGCCGAGCAAGAGCCGGAGTGATAGCGATTCGGCATCGTTTGTGAGGAGGACCTGCGTGCGCGGGAGTGCGGGCGCGGGCGGAAAGGGGGGCGCAGGGGGAACGTCGGCGGCTCCTCGCGGGTTCACACGGGTAGGCGGCGACGGGGTGTGGGTCGGGTGAAGAAACCGATCCCGCGACGGTCGTCCGATGGTACGGGAAGTGCCCGACTGGTCACCCAGGGTTCGGAGCCGGGGTGAAAACCGGCAGGATACTGCATCGCCGGGAAGAATCTGAGTGACTTGGGAATGTTGTCCGGAATCTGTTCGTTGGATCGTTACGTGTGAGCCCCAAGGGGCCGCACATCTTGCCCTCACGAGGCAGGCAGGCAGACCTCGGCAACACCAGCAAAGGGAGCAAGCATGGCCACCCGTGCCGTCGTTCGCGACAGGGCCGACCGGAGTCGCGCGGCCCGCCCGACCAACCTCGAGGCCGACCGCGACCTGGTCGGCATGTACCTCGACGAGATCGCCAGGACACCCCTGCTCGATGCCGCCGAGGAGGTCGAGCTCTCGCTGCGGATCGAGGCCGGTGTGTACGCCCAGCACCTGCTGGAGGAGGGCGGACTCCCCGACGGCGTCACGCGTGAGGAGTTGGAGGCGATAGCCGCCGACGCCGAGCGGGCCAAGGACGTCTTCATCCGCTCCAACCTCCGGCTCGTGGTCGCCGTCGCCCGTCGCTACCCGCGCAGCGGCCTGCCGCTGCTGGACCTCATCCAGGAGGGCAACGCGGGCCTGGTGCGCGCCGTCGAGAAGTTCGACTACGCCAAGGGCTTCAAGTTCTCCACGTACGCGACGTGGTGGATCCGGCAGGCGATCACCCGGTCCATCGCCGACCAGTCCCGCACCATCCGGCTGCCCGTGCACCTGGTGGAGGAGCTGGGGCGGATCCGGCGCGTCCAGCGGGAGAAGTCCAAGGAACTGGGCCGCGAGGCGGAGCCGGCCGAGATCGCGGCCGAGCTGGACACCACCGAGGCCCGGATCAAGGACGTGCTGGACTGGGCGCGCGACCCGGTCAGCCTCAACATGTCCGTCGACGACGAGGGTGAGACCCAGTTCGGCGACCTCGTCGAGGACACCGGGGCGACGTCCCCCGAGGACGCCGTGATGGTCATGCTCCGCCGCGAGGAACTGGACGACCTGATCGGGCGGTTGGACGACCGCACCGCCTCGATCATCCGCTCCCGTTACGGGATGGAGGACGGCCGCGAGCGCACCCTGACCGAGGTGGGCAAGCAGCACGGCCTCACCCGTGAGCGGATCCGCCAGATCGAGAAGCACGCCCTGGCCGAGCTGAAGAAGATCGCGGACCACGCGGGCTTCGAAGCCGCCTGACGGTCCAGCCGGCCCCACGGGCCGAGCCCCTCACCCGGGCCCTGGCGCGGAGCGCTCCGCACCGGGGCCCGAGGCGTGCCACGGGGCTCTTAGTCTGGAGGGGAGGGACGAGTGGACGGAGTGGACGGCGTGAGCGAGCAGGGACAGGGACAGGAAACGGGCCAGGACCAGGGCCAGGACCAGGCGCGGGAGCCTCGGAAGGCCTCGGCCGCCAAGGCCCGGCTGGTCTTCCGGGACCCGTTCGACCAGCAGTCCAGGGACGACACCGACACGGGCTGGGGCGACCGCCCCGGGGCCGGGGAGAGTGGTGGGCGGGGGCTGGACTGGTACCTGAGCCAGCGCCCGCCGCACCACGGGGGCTGAGGAGCGGGACTGAGGATCGGGGACGGGGGAGCGGGGCCGTGGGCGACGCGCGCCCACCGGTCAGCGCAGTGGCGTGACCAGCGCGTCGCGGATCTCGGTCAGTAGCTGGACCTCCTTGAGCTCGGCCTCCGCCGCCTTCTCGGCGGCGGACTTGCGGTGGGCCGCCAGCTTGTTCATGGGCAGGATCAGAACGAAGTAGACGACCGCCGCGGTGATCAGGAACTGGAGCGCGGCGCTGAGCACGGATCCCCACAGGATGAGGACCCCGGACGTGACCTCGCCGGTCGGGCTCACCTCGCAGGGCCCCTTGAGGCAGGAACTGTAGGACGCGAGGTCCTTCGCTCCGAAGACGCCGACGATCGGATTGATCACGCCTTTGACGAAGGCGTTGATGATGGCGGTGAAAGCCGCGCCGATGACCACGGCCACGGCGAGTTCGACGACATTTCCACGCAGCAGGAATTCCTTGAAGCCCTTCATGCCGCCTCGAACGACGAAGCCGCATTCCGGTTACGGGTGATCTTCCAGAGTCTCGGATTGACAACCCGTCCGGACCAGCGAGCCCCCGTGCGGCGGCGGCAGACCCGCCCGCGCGGGCCCCAGCGCCAGCGCCGCCGCCGTTGCGAGCAGCGCCAGCGCGGGCACCCCGGCCCGCCGTCGCACCGCGCTGCGCCAGCGGTGCCACCCGCCGCACCCGCGCCGGATCGGTGGGAAGCTCGGCAGCTCCTGCCGGGGCGGCACGGCGGGGGCGGGCAGCGGAAGGGAGAAGCTCACGGTCGTCATCGACGCACCTCCGGGTGTCGGCGGGCCGGCCCCTCGCGGACCGGACGAGCCACACGATGGGCGTTTCCGTCGAACTCCGGAAGTCCTTTCCCCAGGCCTGTGGACAACTCGGCCCTGTGGACGAGTTCGTCCACCCACGAGAGTGATGCGGGCCGGTCCGGCTTGACCGGATGCCCGTGCGGAGGCATGCGGAAAGGCCCGCCGCCCCGCGCGGAAGCGGGGTCGACGGGCCTTTCCGAGGACTGCGGGCCGTCCGGGCCGATGCCGGCGCCGAGGTCAGCTCGCGGCCGGAGCCGGGCTGGACGAGGTCGAGGAACCGGAGCCCGACGACGACGAAGACGAGGTCGTGGACGTGCTGGACGACGTCGAAGAGGTCGACGACGACCCGGCGCCCACCGAGCTGCTGGAGGAGGAGCGGCTGTCGGTCCGGTAGAAGCCGGAGCCCTTGAACACGACGCCCACGGCCGAGAAGACCTTGCGGAGCCGTCCCTGGCAGTCGGGGCACGTGGTCAGCGCCTCGTCGGTGAACTTCTGCACCGCCTCCAGGCCGCTGCCGCACTCGGTGCACTGGTACTGGTACGTGGGCACTTGTCTTCCTCCTGGCACTCTCGCCTGATGAGTGCTAACGATGGTCAATGATGCGGTATTCCGCGGGATCAGTCCAGCGACTCCGGTGTGAGATGGGCCGGGCCCGGCCGCCGGACCGCCGCCCGCTCAGCCCTTGGCCGCGCCCACCAACCGCCCGACACCACCGCGCTCCGTCGAGCCGGAGCCCGAGTCGGAGCCCGAGCCCGCGCCCGAACCGCCGGTCGAGCCGGAGTCCGATCCGGCACCCGAGCCGTCGGCCGGAACGTCCCCCGGCGCCACCAGCAGGTGCCGCAGCGAGAACAGCGCGACCAGCCCCAGCCCCGCCCCGATCACCGGCACCAGGAACCCGGTCGAGGGCCCGTGCCCGTCGATCAGCCGGCCCGCCGCCATCGAGCCGACGGCCAGGCCGAGCCCGATGGCGCCGGTCAGCCAGGTGAAGGCCTCCGTCTTGGCCCCGTCCGCGACCAGCGTCTCGACCAGGGTGTAGCCGCTGATCAGGGTCGGTGCGATGGCCAGCCCGCAGACCAGCCCGGCGACGGTCAGTGCGACCAGGTTCGGCATCGCCCACAGCACCGAGCAGCCCAGCACCAGCAGCGCGTAGCTGATCAGCATCCGCTGCTGCACCGGTCGCCGCCAGGCGACGACGCCGTACAGCACACCGGCCAGCATCGAGCCGCCGGCGAAGATCCCGTACACGGTGCCGCCGGCGTCGTGCTGTCCGACCGAGTCGGCGAAGGCGTTCACCGACACCTGCATGCCGCCGAACACCGCGCCGACCCCGAGGATGGACCCGGCCAGCAGCCGGACGCCGGGGGAGGCGAGCGCCGAGGCGCGCTTGGTGCCGGGCTGGGGCACGATCCGGGCCGGGGCGGTGCGCCGCTGGGCGGCGAAGGCCAGGCCGCCGACGAGGGTCAGCCCGGCCTCGGCGACCAGGGCGGTGGCCGGGTTGGCGAGGGCGGCGATGCCGGAGGCCAGGATCGGGCCGACCACGAAGGTGAACTCGTCCGTCACGGACTCGAACGCGAACGCGGTGCTCACCCGGGCCGCGGAGGTCTCGGAGGCGCCGTCCGCGGTGAACCTGGCGACCCAGCGGGCCCGGACCATCGCGCCGACCTGCGGCACGCTCGCACCGGCCGGGACGGCGGCCAGGAACAGGCTCCAGGCGGGCGCGTGGCCGAGCGCCAGCGCGATCAGCACGCCGACCGAGACCGCGTGCACCAGGACGGTCGGCACGAGCACCGCGGCCTGGCCGTAGCGGTCCGCGAGCCGCCCGGTCTGCGGCCCGATCAGGGCCTGGGCGACGGCGGCGACCGCGGTGACCGTACCGGCGGTGCCGTACGAACCGTGGGTCTGGGTGACGAGCAGCAGGATGCCCATGCTGAGCATCGCGTACGGCAGCCGCGCGACGAGGGCGGGGAACAGGAACGTCCAGGCCCCGGGGGTGCGCAGCAGCTCGCCGTACCCGACACGGGCGGGGGCCGGAGCTGCGGGGGTGGTGGCCGCGTGGTCCGCGGCGGTGTCGACCGTTCGGCGCGCCGTCACGGTCGGTCCTTCCTGCTGCCTGGTAGCGCGGCAGGGCATGGTGGAGCCCCGACGGCGCCGAGAGTCGTCCTCTCGCGCGTCGACCGGGGTAGATACCGGGTCGGGCCGGCCTGGTGGCCGGGGACCGGACCGCGGCCGCCGAGCGGTCGCGCCAACTCTGCGTCAGGCAGATGCTGGGGGTGGTCTAACGATGGTTATACGGCTGGTGGGGCCAGCATACAGTTACGCGCGTAGACACCGCCAGCCGCCCCCGCCCCCCGACTCCCGCCCCCCGGCTCCTGGGCGGAAGGCCCGGGAGCCGGGGGGTCGGGGAGCCGGGGCCCGGGAGCCGGGGCGGCCCAGGCTCACCGCCCGTTCAACCACCCCGCGAGCTTGCCGCCCTTGTCCACGGCCCGCAGCCGCCGCTCCGCCGCCGCGCCGACCTCGTCCGTGGTGACCACCAGCAGCTCGTCCCCGCCGCGCAGCACCGTCGCCTTGTCCGGCACGAAGGAGTTCCCCTCCCGCACGACCAGGGTGACCGCCGCCCCCTTGGGCAGCCGCAGCTCGCTGATCTCCACGCCCGACATCTTCGAGGCGGGGGAGAGCGCGACCGACAGCAGGTGCCCGTGCAGCTTCTCCAGCGGCGCGGACTCGATGCCCAGGTCCTGGCCCATGGCGCCGTCGCCGATCCGCAGCCGCTTGGCCACCCACGGCAGGGTCGGCCCCTGGAGCAGGGTGAAGACGACGACCAGGATGAAGACGATGTTGAAGACGTCCTCGGCCCGGTGCGCGCCGGACACCACCGGGATGGTGGCGAGCACGATGGGCACCGCCCCGCGCAGTCCGGCCCAGCTCAGCAGCGCCTGCTCGCGGGCCGGCACCTTGAAGGGGGTCAGCGAGAGCATCACCGACAGCGGCCGGGCCAGGAAGACCAGCACGGCGCCGATCACCAGCGCGGGCACCACCGCGTCGCCCATGGACTCGGGCGTGACGAGCAGGCCGAGCAGCACGAACATGCCGATCTGCCCGATCCAGGCCAGCCCGTCGGCGAAGCCCCGGACGGCCGGGCCGTGCGGCAGCTTGGAGTTCCCGAGTATCACCGCGCTGACGTAGACGGCGAGGAAACCGGAGCCGTGCAGCAGCGCGCCGCCGGCGTACGCGAGCACGGTGAGCGCCATCACGGCGATCGGGTAGAGGCCCGAGGAGGGCAGCGCGACGTGCTTGAGCCCGTAGGCGCCTATCTTGCCGACGGCGAGGCCTATCGCGGCGCCGATCGCCAGCTCGGCGATGATCGTGCCGATCAGGACGTACCAGGAGTCCAGCTCCCCGGTGGTGGCGAAGGCGACGACCAGGATGACCACGGGCGCGTCGTTGAAGCCGGACTCGGCCTCCAGCAGGCCGGTGAGCCGGTGCGGCAGCGGGACCATCCGCAGCACCGAGAAGACGGCGGCCGCGTCGGTCGAGGAGACGATGGCGCCCAGCAGCAGCGAGGTCCGCCAGTCCAGGCCGACCAGCCAGTGGGCGCCCGCCGCGGTGGCGAAGACGCTGACGCCGACGCCGACGGTGGCGAGCACGGTCGCGGCCGGCATCACCGGCTTGATCTCGTGCCAGCTGGTCTTGAGGCCGCCCTCGGCGAGGATCACCACGAGTGCCGCGTAGCCGAGCACCTGGGTGAGCTCGGCGTTGTTGAAGGTGACACCGATCCCGTTCTGGCCCAGCGCCACACCGATCCCCAGGTAGATCAGCAGGCTGGGCAGCCCTGATCGGGTCGAGAGGCGTACGGCGCCCACCGCGAACAGCAGGATCACGGAGGACTCAAGCAGGAGCTGGTTCAGGTGGGAGACGTTCACGCAGGGGCACCTCGGGCAGGCAGGGGCGGACGGGGTGTCTGGCGGTGCTGTGGGGTCGACGCGTTAAGAAGTCGTCAATACTCCCCTTGTGGATCGTTACGCAGTCTAACATTTTGCCATATCTTTAGCTTGGTCCCCCGTTCACGGTGCTTGGCCCTCTCGGCCTAATGTGGTGCCCTGTCACGGCCGCAGGCCCTGGACACGCCCGCCCGCCCCGAAGTCAGGACCGCAAGGACCCAGATGCCCCGCTCGAAGAAGTTCCGGCGCGCCCGTCTGATCGTGATCGTGCTGGTCGTGCTGCTGGTGGCCGGCGCCGGCTACGGCGGCTACCGCGGGGTCTCCGCGGTCCGCGCCTCCTTCCCGGAGGTCGACGGCAGCGTCAAGGTGGCCGGCCTGAGCGCGCCCGTCGACGTCAAGCGGGACGCCAACGGCATCCCGCAGCTGTACGCCGACACCAACGAGGACCTGTTCCGCGCCCAGGGCTACGTCCAGGCGCAGGACCGTTTCTGGGAGATGGACGTCCGCCGGCACATCACCGCCGGCCGGCTCTCCGAGATGTTCGGGGACGGCCAGGTCGAGACCGACACCTTCATCCGCACCATGGGCTGGCGGCAGGTGGCGCAGAAGGAGTTCGACACCAAGCTGTCGCCGGAGACCAAGAAGTACCTCCAGGCCTACTCGGACGGCGTGAACGCCTGGCTCGCGGAGCACCCCGGCGGCGCGAAGGCCTCGCTGGAGTACGGCCTGCTCGGCGTCGTCAACAGCGGCTACCAGCCCGAGCAGTGGTCCCCGGTCGACTCGGTGGCCTGGCTCAAGGCGATGGCCTGGAACCTCTCCGGGAACCTCCAGGAGGAGATCGACCGCTCGCTGCTGGCCCAGGACTTCGGCCCGGACAAGATCGCCGAGCTGTACCCGGACTACCCGTACGCCCGCAACGGCACGATCGTGAAGACCGGCACGGTGAACGGCGACAACTACCGCCCCGCCGACGGCTCCCCGCAGTCCGGCGCGGCCCCCGGCACCGCCACCGCCCAGGGCGCGGCCACCACCAAGGCGCTGCTGCAGGGCCTGACCGACCGGATCGACGCGATGCCGCAGCTGCTCGGCCGCCCCGGCCAGGGCATCGGCTCCAACTCCTGGGTGGTCGCCGGCTCGCACACCACCACCGGCAAGCCGCTGCTGGCCAACGACCCGCACCTCGGCCCCGGCCTGCCCTCGGTCTGGTACCAGATGGGCCTGCACTGCCGGACCAGCTCCCCGGCCTGCCAGTTCGACGTCTCCGGCTTCACCTTCGCGGGCATGCCCGGCGTGGTGATCGGCCACAACAAGGACATCGCCTGGGGCTTCACCAACCTCGGCGCCGACGTCACCGACCTCTACCTGGAGAAGGTCACCGGCCCGGAGACGTACCAGGTGGACGGCAAGGACGTGAAGTTCGACCTCCGCAAGGAGACCATCAAGGTCGCCGGCGGGGAGGACCGCACCATCACCGTCCGCACCACCCAGACCGGTGCCCCGCTGATCTCCGACCAGAGCAGCGAGCAGCAGAACGTCGGCAAGTACGCCCCCAACGGCCCGTCCGCCCCCGACCGCGGCACCAGCGGCTACGGCGTCGCCCTGCAGTGGACGGCGCTGAACCCCGGCAAGACCATGGACGCCGTCTTCGAGCTGGACAAGGCGAAGAACTGGGACGAGTTCCGCGCCGCCGCCAAGGACTTCACCGTCCCCGCGCAGAACCTGATCTACGCCGACGCCAAGAACATCGGCTACCAGGCCCCGGGCGCCATCCCGGTCCGCGGCAAGGGCGACGGCAGCTACCCCGCGCCGGGCTGGGACTCCACGTACCAGTGGAAGGACCCGATCCCCTTCACCGCGCTGCCCTGGAGCCTCAACCCCTCGGCCGGCTACATCGTCACCGCCAACCAGGCCGTGGTGGACCCGAGCTACAAGTACAACCTGACCAAGGACTGGGAGTACGGCACCCGCGCCAAGGAGATCACCGACCAGATCGAGGGCCTGCTCAAGAACAACGGCAAGATCTCGCCGGACGACATGCAGACCCTCCAGCTGGACAACACCAGCGTGATGGCCAAGACGCTGGTCCCGCTGCTGCTCAAGCAGCCGGTCAGCGACCCGTACGTGCGCGAGGCCCAGGACCTGCTGAAGGACTGGAACTTCCACCAGGACGCCGACTCGGCGGCCGCCGCCTACTACAACGGCGTCTGGCGCCAGCTGCTGATCCTGGCCTTCGGGCAGAAGTTCCCGGCCGACCTGCGGGCCAAGGACAACTGCCTGCTGGTCCGCCAGCAGGACGACCCCACCAAGCCGGACAGCTCCACCAAGATCGTCACCGAGTGCGGCACCCGCGAGCCGGGCAAGGCCCAGCCGGACGGCGGCGACCGCTGGACCGAGGTCGTGCGCCAGCAGCTGGAGAAGCCCGACAGCTCGTGGTGGACGTACATCGACGACCAGCACAAGGAGCAGAAGGGCCTGGACAACCTGCTCCAGGAGGCGATGAAGAACGCCCGCCAGGAGCTGACCTCGCTGCTCAGCAAGGACGTCTCCACCTGGAGCTGGGGCCGCCTGCACAAGCTGGAGCTGCGCGAGCAGACCCTCGGCACCGACGACTCCTCGATCGCCTCCGGCGCGGTGCACAAGCTGCTCAACCGTGGCCCGTACCGGCTCTCCGGCGGCTCGGCGGCAGTCGACGCGGCCGGCTGGAACGCGGCGGCCGGCTACCAGGTGGACTGGATCCCGTCGATGCGCATGGTGGTCGACCTGAACGACCTGGACGCCTCGCGCTGGATCAACGTCGGCGGCGCCTCCGGCCACGCCTTCCACGACAACTACAACGACCAGACCGACCTCTGGCTCAAGGGCAAGCTGCTGACCTGGGCCTACTCACCGGACGCGGTCGAGAAGGCCACCAAGCACAAGCTGGTGCTGACCACCGGCTGACGGCCGTAGAGCCAGTACGGCCCGTACGGCCCGGCCACCGGCGGCCCCGCTCCCCCGAGGGAGCGGGGCCGCCGCCGTTCCCGCCCGCGGCCGCCGGCCTCAGCCGAGCCCGCGCACCCCCGAGGGCAGCACCGCCAGGTCCACCGGCTGGTCGTGCGGTTCGGCCGGCACCCGCTCCAGCAGCTCGTGCTCGTACAGCAGCACCGCCAGCACCGGCCGCACCCCGGCCCGCTCCAGCCGGGCCAGCACCCGGTCGTAACTGCCGCCGCCCCGGCCCAGCCGCAGCCCGGAGCGGTCCACCGCCAGGCCCGGCAGCAGCACCACCGCGGCCTCCGTCACCGCCTGCGGGCCGAGCCGCGGGCCGACCGGCTCCAGCAGCCCGCGCCCGGCCGGGGCCAGCGCGTCGGGGCCCGCGTACTCGGCCCAGTCCAGGTCGTTGTCGGCCAGCAGCACCGGCAGCAGCACCCGCGCCCCGCGCGCCCGCAGTGCGTCCAGCAGCGGCCCCGTCCCGGGCTCGGAGCCCACCGAGACGTAGGCGGCCACCGTGTCGCCCGCGGCGGCCAGCTCACCGGCGTGCCGGGCCAGCGCGTCGGCCACCGCCGAGCGTTCCCCGGCGGCCAGTTCGCGCCGCCGCGCCAACAGCCGTGTCCTCAGGCCGCTCTTCTCGTTGGGCATCCGATCCTCGTTCATCCGATCCTCCTGGCCTGCGCACCGCCGACGCGCAGAGCCTGACACGCGAAGGGGCGCCCCCATTGACCACCCCGCTGCTGGTCCAGGCCCTGGCCGCACTGAGCGTCCCCGCACTGGCCGGCGCCACCGCCCTCGGACTGCGCGGACGGCGGGAACGGGCCGGGGCCGCCGCCGGGGCGCAGCGGCTGCGCGCGCGGATCGCCGAACTGGAGGAGCGCTGCGCCGAACTGGAGCGCACCGCCTCCTGCGACCCGCTCACCGGCGTGTGGAACTACCGCCACCTCCAGCTCACCCTGGACCGCGAGATCGAACGGGCCCGCCGGGCCGAGCACACCGAGCAGGCCGAAGGGCCGCGCCCGCTCGCCGTGCTGATGCTGGCCATCACCGGCTTCGACGCGGTCGTCGCCGAGCACGGCCGGGGCCGGGCGGGCGCGGTGCTGCGCGACCTCGCCCAGCGGCTCGCGATGGAGATCCGCCGGGCCGACACCCTCGGCCGCTACGGCGGCGAGGAGTTCCTGGTGGTGCTGCCGGACACCGGCGCCGAGGGCGCCGCGCAGGTCGCCGAGCGGCTGGTCTGGTCGGTGCGCCGGCACCTGCTGCTGGACTGGTCCTCCGGCCCGCGCGAGGCCCGCCCCGCCGCCGGCAACGGCCTGACCGCCGCCGCCGGCATCGCCGTACTGCCCGAGGACGGCACCCACGCGGCCGTCCTGCTGCGCGCCGCCGACGCCGCGCTCGCCGCGGCCAAGGAGGCCGGCGGCGACTGCTGGCGGCTGTCGACCCGGCCGCCCGAGGAGCCCGACCGGCCCGGCGGCGACCGCCCCGAGCAGGCCACTTGCCCGCCCGGTCACGGAGCGGAGGGCGAAGGTGACCGTTCGGGAAAGGCGGGTAGTCTGTCGGCCTGTGTCGGCGGGGACCTGCTCTCCCAGCCGGTCGTGACCCATACACCAGCCACCGTGGCCGGGCCCCGCGACGCGCTGTCCTAGCCGTCCGACTGCGCTCGGCCGGGCGAAAACGTGCCTGAGTAAGGTAAACGCATGACGACGACCAACTCCCGAGTGCCGGTAACCAAGGCCGTGGTTCCCGCGGCCGGACTGGGCACCCGCTTCCTCCCGGCGACCAAGGCCACCCCGAAGGAGATGCTCCCGGTCGTCGACAAGCCGGCGATCCAGTACGTCGTCGAGGAGGCCTCCGCCGCCGGCCTGTCCGACATACTGATGGTCACCGGCCGCAACAAGCGCGCGCTGGAGGACCACTTCGACCGTGCCTACGAGCTGGAGGAGCTGCTGGTCCGCAAGGGCGACGAGCAGCGTCTGGCCAGGGTCCGGGAGTCCGTCGAGCTGGCCAACATGCACTACGTCCGCCAGGGCGACCCGAAGGGCCTGGGCCACGCCGTCTCCGTCGCCGAGCAGCACGTCGCCGGCCAGCCCTTCGCCGTCCTGCTCGGCGACGACCTGATCGACCCGCGCGACCCGCTGCTCTCCCGGATGATCGAGGTCCAGCAGCAGCTCGGCGGCTCCGTCGTCGCGCTGATGGAGGTCGACCCCTCCCAGATCCACCTCTACGGCTGCGCCGCCGTCAAGGCGAACGGCTTCGGCGAGGACGTCTTCCAGGTGACCGACCTGGTCGAGAAGCCCGAGCCCGGCGAGGCCCCGTCGGCCTACGCCGTGATCGGCCGCTACGTCCTCGACCCGCTGGTCTTCGAGGTGCTGCGGGAGACCCCGCCCGGCCGCGGCGGCGAGATCCAGCTGACCGACGCCCTGCGCGAGCTGACCAACCGCGAGGCTGCGGACGGCGGCCAGGTGCACGGCGTGCTCTTCAAGGGCCGCCGCTACGACACCGGCGACCGCGCCGACTACCTGCGCGCTATCGTCCGTCTGGCCGCCGAACGCGAGGACCTGGGCCCGGAGTTCCGCTCCTGGCTGCGGGAGTTCGTCGACACCGAGATGCAGGACTGACGCAGGACGACCACGACCGAGAGCGAGCCGCCGATGACCGGGTCCACCGAGCACAGCACCACGCCCAGCGCCTGCTGCGACACCGGAACGGACCCGGCCCCGGCGGCCCCGCGGCTCTGGACGGTGGACGAGCACCTCGCCGACGTGCTGGCCGCGGTCGGCCCGCTGCCCGCGATCGAGCTCCCACTGCTCGACGCCCAGGGCTGCCGGCTCGACGAGGACGTGGTCGCCGACGGCGACCTGCCGCCCTTCGACAACAGCTCGATGGACGGCTACGCGGTCCGCACCGCCGACACCGAGGGCGCCACCGACACCTACCCGTCGGTGCTCTCGGTGGTCGGCGACATCGCCGCCGGCGCCGCCGAGCTGCCGAAGGTCGGCCCCGGCCAGGCCGCCCGGATCATGACCGGCGCCCCGCTGCCGCCCGGCGCCCAGGCCGTCGCCCCGGTCGAGTGGACCGACGGCGGCACCGGCACCGGGGTCGCCGCCGCCGCGATGACCGCGCCCGTCCCCGACGAGGAGGTCCGGGTGCTGCGCCCGGTCGCCGCGGGCGCGCACATCCGCCGCCGCGGCGGCGACGTCGCGGCCGGCACCCGGGTGCTGGAGGGCGGCACCAGGCTCGGCCCCGCCCAGCTCGGCCTGCTCGCCGCGATCGGCCGGCCCACCGTGAAGGTCCGCCCGCGCCCCCGGGTCGTGGTGCTGTCCACCGGCAGCGAGCTGGTCCAGCCCGGCGAGCCGGTCGGCCCCGGGCAGATCGCCGACTCCAACAGCTTCACCCTCACCGCGGCCGCCCAGGAGGCCGGCGCCATCGCCTACCGGGTCGGCGCCGTCCCGGACGACGCCGACCGGCTGCGCGCCGTCCTGGAGGACCAGCTCGGCCGGGCCGACCTGATCGTCACCAGCGGCGGGGTCAGCGTCGGCGCGTACGACGTGGTCAAGGAGGTCTTCGAGTCCTACGGCGGCGTCGACTTCCGGCGGCTGCGGATGCAGCCGGGCAAGCCGCAGGGCTTCGGCCGGATCGGCGGCGCGGCCGGGGTGCCGCTGCTCGCCCTGCCCGGCAACCCGGTGAGCGCCTACATCTCCTTCGAGCTCTTCGTCCGCCCGGTCATCCGCACCATGCTCGGCGCCGCCGACGTGCACCGCCCGGTCGTCCGCGCGGTGTGTCCGACGGCGCTGCGCTCCCCGGCCGGCCGCCGGCAGTTCCTGCGCGGCCGTCACTCGGCGGCGGACGGCACGGTCGAGCCGGTGGGCGGCGCCGGATCGCACCTGGTCGGCGCGCTGGCCCGGGCGAACTGCCTGATCACCGTCCCCGAGGAGACCACCGAACTGCCCGCCGGCAGCGAGGTCGACGTGGTGTTGCTGGACTCCTGATCGGCCACCAGGACCCGGGAACGGTACGGTAGCGCGGTATTCGACCTGCGCGCCCCTGGAGTTCCCCGTGACGACACCTCCCCCCGGCGACCGCCTCACCCACGTCGACGACCAGGGCGCGGCCCGGATGGTCGACGTCTCCGAGAAGGCCACCACCGCGCGCACCGCCGTGGCGGCCGGCCGGGTGCGGGTCTCCCCGCAGGTGGTCGAGCTGCTGCGCGGCGAGGGCGTGCCCAAGGGCGACGCCCTCGCGGTGGCCAGGATCGCCGGGATCATGGGCGCCAAGAAGACCCCGGACCTGATCCCGCTCTGCCACCCGATCGCGGTCTCCGGCGTCAAGGTCGACCTCGCCGTCGCGGACGACGCGGTCGAGATCACCGCCACCGTGAAGACCGCCGACCGCACCGGCGTCGAGATGGAGGCGCTGACCGCCGTCGCGGTGGCCGGGCTGACCGTCGTCGACATGGTCAAGGCGGTGGACAAGGCCGCCACGATCGAGTCCGTCCGGGTGCTGAGCAAGACCGGCGGCAAGAGCGGCGACTGGTTCGCCCCGGAGGTGGACGCATGACGGCCCCGGCCGGGAGGGCGCTGGCCGTCACCGTGTCGAACCGGGCCGCGGCCGGGGTCTACGAGGACCGGGGCGGCCCGCTGCTGGTGGCCGGCCTGACCGCGATGGGCTTCACCGCCGACGGCCCCCGGGTCGTCCCGGACGGCGAGCCGGTGGAGGCCGTGCTGCGCGAGGCCGTCGCGGCCGGCTACGACGTGGTGCTGACCACCGGCGGCACCGGCATCTCGCCGATGGACCTCACCCCCGAGATGACCGCCCGGGTGATCGACCGTCAGGTCCCCGGCATCGCCGAGGCGGTCCGCGCGTACGGCCGGGAGAAGGTGCCGACCTCGGCGCTCTCCCGCGGGCTCGCCGGACTCGCCGGACGTACCCTGATCGTCAACCTGCCGGGCTCGACCGGCGGCGTCAGGGACGGCCTGGCCGTCCTGGAGCCGCTGCTCGCCCACGCCGTCGACCAGCTCGGCGGCGGGGACCACCCCCGGGCCGACGCCCCAGCACCCGGGAGAACGCACTGAACGCCGGTTGGCCGGTAGAACTCCAGGAGGGGGAGGTCGTGCTGCGCCCGATCCGGGCCCGCGACCAGCGCGAGTGGCAGGAGGTCAGCCGCCGCAACCGGGACTGGCTGCGCCGCTGGGAGGCCACCGTGCCGCCCGGCCCGGCGGGTCGGGTGGCCGGCCCCCGGCCGACGTACCGGCAGATGGTCCGCTTCCTGCGCGGCGAGGCCTCGGCCGGCCGGATGCTGCCCTTCGTCGTGGTCCACAAGGGCCAGCTGGTCGGCCAGTTGACCGTCGGCGGGATCACCTGGGGGTCGATGTGCTCGGCCAACATCGGGTACTGGGTGGACGAGGCGGTGGCCGGCCGCGGCATCATCCCGACCGCCGTGGCGCTTTCGGTGGACCACTGCTTCCGCACGCTCGGGCTGCACCGGATCGAGGTCTGCATCCGTCCGGAGAACGCCCCGAGCCGACGGGTGGTGGAAAAGCTCGGCTTCCGCTCGGAGGGAATCCGTCCGCGCTATCTCCACATCGACGGCGACTGGCGCGACCACCTCGTCTACGCGTTGACCGACGAGGAGGTCCCGGAGGGGATGCTGGGGCGCTGGCGGGCGCTCAGTTCCGGGCGCGGCTGAGGTAATTGAATATATGTTCGAAACAAATATCGATATGGCATCGGAGGGGCACCGGACCCCCACAAATAGCGGCAAAATAGTCGGAGAATCAGCTTGATCACACGACACGCCGTGCCAAATTGCTGCCAGGCTTCCCCGGCGCCCGTACGGTGTGAATCGTGAGCAGTAGCGGCCTTATCTACGCCGTCATCGTAGGGGCCTGGGCCGCCTATCTGGTGCCGATGTGGCTCCGCAGGCAGGACGAACTCAACGAGGCGCGCCCGACGGAACGCTTCAGCACCGCCATCCGCCTGCTGGCCGGGCGTTCGGCGCTGGAGCGGCGGGCAGCCCGGGCCCTGGGCGACGAACCGCGTGACGGCGAGCAGAGCAACGACGGTCCTCCCGAACGGGACGCGACCGCCTCCGGCGACCCCGCGCGGGAGCCCGAACCCCCGGCACAGCGCCCGGCCGAACGGCCGGCCCCCGAGCCGCGGGCCGGAGTCGAACGCCGGGCGCGGCTGCTGGCCCGCCGGCGGCGGATGGTCACCGCCCTCTTCCTCTCCTTCGCGCTCGGCGCGGTGGTCGCCGCGGTGGCCGGACTGGCCTTCCTCTGGGTCCCGGCCGTCCCGGCGGTCCTCCTCACCCTGTACATCGGCCACCTGCGCAAGCTGGAGCGCCAGCGGTACGAGGTGAAGCTCGACCGGGTCCGGGCCGCCCAGGCGGCCGAGCGGCTGCGCAAGCGCGAGCAGCAGCGCGCCGCGGCCCCGGCGCCCGGCGACGCCCCGGCCGAGGCCCCCGTCGCCGCGGAGCCGGCCCCGGCCCCGCCCGTCGGGGAGCGGGCCGCGCGCCGCGCGCACCTGCGGCTGGCGGCGGACCCGGAGCAGCCCACCGTCTCGGTGCCCTCCGCCTCCGCGGTGGCCGAGGCGACGGAGCACGAGGAGTGGGTCGACGGCATGCGCGAGCGCGGTGCGGCCGGCCCGGACTCCTGGGAGCCGGTGCCCGTCCCGCTGCCGACCTACGTGACCGCCCCGGTCGCCCCCAGGGTCTCCCGCGGCCTCGACCTGTCGTCCCCCGGCACCTGGACGGCGGGCCGCCCCGCGGAGCCCCGCAAGACCCCGCTGTTCGACCAGTACGCCGAGCCGCAGGCCCCCGAGTCGCGCCCGCGCGCGGCCAACGAATGACCAGGGCCACCCCCCGTCGGCGCCGCCAACCGGGGGGTGGTCACGGACCCCCTCCGAAAGGTGCTAGAGTTTCTTCTCGTTGGGGCTGTGGCGCAGTCCGGTAGCGCACCTCGTTCGCATCGAGGGGGTCAGGGGTTCGAATCCCCTCAGCTCCACCCAGCAGATCGACTCCGGTCGGTCGACGAAATCCCGCCGGGAGGCAACTCCCGGCGGGATTTCGCGTTTTGGGCTTCGGGCCCGCGGCCGGGGCCGGTTCCCGGGTGGCTGTGGGTGAGATCACATCGCCCTTCCGGGCCCGTTTCTGACGCGGTTTGGGGCTCGGAGGGGTCGGTTATGGTGGGTGGGCCCAGACGCTGACGAGGGAACGATCTGGTCTATCTCGACGGGGTGCCATCGCGGTGCGCGAGTTCGGTCTGAAACGGTGGGGGCGGCAGACGGGTCCGGAAGGGGCCGGCGGCGCAGCGGAAACCGGAAGACCGAATTCCTGGACCCTCCCGGCGGCCTGCGTGGCGGCGGTGTCACTGGCGGTGTTCGCCTGGTTCCGGCACACCCACGGGGCCACCATGGTCGACATGCTGGTCTACCGGGCCGAGGGCGAGGCCGTCGTCCGCGGCGAGGACCTGTACGCGATGCGGCTGCCCGGCTGGGACCTGCCGGCCACCTACCCTCCGTTCGCGGCGATGCTGTTCGTGCCGAGCACCTGGTTCGACGTGAGCACCCTGCGCGTCCTGGTGATGCTCCTCAACTACGCGCTGCTCGCCGCGGCCGTCCACCTGTCGCTCAAGCTGGCCGGCTGGCCGAAGCAGCACCGCGCGGCCGTGGTGATCCTGGCGACCGGCCTCGGCATCTGGCTGGAGCCGGTCTTCACGACCTTCCAGTACGGCCAGGTCAACCTCGGCATCCTCTGCCTGGTCCTGTGGGACCTGACCCGCCCGGACGGCCACCGCCTCAAGGGCGTGGGCATCGGCCTGGCCACCGCCATCAAGATCACCCCGGGTCTGTTCGCCGTCTACCTGTTCCTGACCGGCAGGGTCCGGGCCGCCCTGGTCTCGGCCGGCACCTTCCTGGCGGCGGGCCTGATCGGCTGGGCCGCGCTACCGGACGCCTCGTGGGGGTTCTGGACCACCTACCTCTGGGACCCGAGCCGGGTCGGCGTGACCGTCCTGGTGGACAACCAGTCGCTGCGCGGCGCCGTCTGCCGACTGCTCGACGTTAACGACCCGGGCCCGGTCGGGCTCGTCGCCTCGGCGCTGGTCGCGGCCCTCGGGCTCGGGGTGGCGGTGCTGGCCGGACGCTCGACGCGGATGCTGCGCCGGGCCGACGCCTGGGGCGCGGTCTGCGCCGCGCTCACCGCGCTGCTGGTCTCGCCGATCAGCTGGACCCACCACTGGGTCTGGTGCGTCCCGCTGCTCGCCCTGCTGGCCGTGGAGGCCAGGACCAGGGGCCGGCAGGTGCTGTTCGGCCTGACCCTGCTGGTGTTCCTCTCCCACGTGATGTGGACGGTGCCGCACCGGTGGGGCCGCGGCGTCGCCTGGTACTGGCAGCTGCCCGGCGCGATCTACCCGCCGATCGCGATCGCCGTCCTGGTCACCCTGGGCGTGCGGCTGTACCGCGCCCGGCGGCAGGCCGCGGACGGCGCCGAGGCCCCACTCGCCACCAGGCCGGACCGCGAAGCCGCCCTGACGAACCGGACCTGACGGACCGGACCCACGGACCCAGACCGGACGGATCGGACCCGACGTGACCACCCAGACCGCACCCCCGCCGCCGGCCGCCGCCGGACCGGCCGCCCGCCGACTGGCCGAGGCCGTCCTGCTCGGCCCGGCCCGGCGCACCGCGCTGCTCACCGCGCTCTGCTTCGCGGTGACCTGTGCCATCGGCCTGCAGGGCTGGACGTCCGTGTCGCTCGGCGGCTTCGACCTCGGCATCTTCGACCAGGGCGTGCGCGGCTACGCCCACTTCGGGCTGCCCGTCTCGACGCTGAAGAGCTTCCACCACGAGTTCCCGCCGGGCTTCTCGCTGCTGGGCGACCACTTCTCGCCGGTGCTGGCGCTGCTCGCGCCGCTGTACTGGATCTGGGACGACCCGCGCTCGCTGATCATCGGGCAGTCGCTGCTGTTCGCGGCCGGGGTGCCGCTGGTCCGGCGGATCGCCGGGCACGCCTTCGCCGCCGCCGAGCCGCGCACCGCCCGCCGGGCCGCCGACCTGGCCGGCCTGGTCCACGCGCTCGGCTGGCCGCTGCTGGTGGCCGCCCGGGTGGGCTTCCACGAGGTCGCCTTCGCGGTGCCGCTGACCCTGCTGATGCTGGAGCGCGGCCTGGCCCGCCGGTACGGCACCGTGGTGCTCGCCGCCCTGCTGCTGTGCTGCACCAAGGAGGACCTCGGCCTGATGGTCGGGGCGTACGGCCTGGTGCTGCTGCTGCGCACCCGCCGCACCGGCGACCGGGCGGGCCGCCTCACCGGTCTCGGGCTGCTGCTGGGCGGGCCGGTCGCCTCGGCGGTCGCCATCACCTGGCTGATCCCGGCGATGGGCGGGGAGCCGGGCTACTACTGGAACTACGGCTCGCTCGGCACGGACGGCGGCGACGCGCTGCGCAGCCTGCTGCACGACCCGTTCCTGCTGGTGCAGGCCGCCTTCGACCAGCCGCTCAAGCCGCTGCTGCTGCTCTGGCTGTTCGGCACCACGCTGCTGCTGCCGCTGCGCTCGGCCACCGTGCTGTGCGCGCTGCCGCTGCTGGCCGAGCGGATCCTGTCCAGCAACCCCAACCACTGGTCGATCGCCCGGCACTACGACTCGCTGCTGTGGCCGGTCCTGCTCACCGCCGCGATCGAGGTGCTGGGCCGGCTGAGCGCCGTCGGGCGGCCGGAGCGGAGCGTGCGGCGGGCCCGCCGGCTGGGCCTCGGCGCGGCCGGCATCGCCCTGCTGGCCGCGGTGCCGATGGGGCTGCTGCCGCTGGCCGTACCGTCCTCCTGGGCGCCCAAGACGAGCGAGGCGGCGCTGGTGCGGGCGGCCGCGCTGATCCCGGACGGGGCGTTCGTCGAGGCGGACAACCAGATCGCGCCGCGGCTGACCGCCCGGACGGACGTGGTGCTGGTGGACGGCACACCGCGCGGGCGCGAGTACGTGCTCACCCGGGGCGACAAGCGGTCCTTCCCGTTCAAGACGGACAAGGAGCAGGCCGAGCGGATCCGGCTGCTGCTGGCGCACGGCTACCGGCAGGTGTGGGCCGAGGACGGGGTCGTGCTGCTGCACCGGGAGGGCGACGAGCCGATCCCCGGCGAGCACGTGCCGGGGCCGGACAGCGAGCCGGTCCAGGACGAGGTCCCGTCCGACGTGGGGCACAACCTGTTCCGGGGCTGACCGACGCCCGCGAACGCGCCGGAGGGCCGGCCGGAACGACGTCCGGCCGGCCCTCCGCGGGCTTCTCGGGGGTGCCTCAGGGGCGGTCGGAGCCGGTGTAGCTGCCGCTCGGGTGGGAGCCCTGGGCCGGGACGGAGCCGTAGCGGCCGGGCCGGTGGCCGTGCGGGTGCCGGGTCAGGTTGTAGCCGAGGACACCGGCCAGCGCGGCCAGGAAGCCGCCGCCGATCGTCCAGTACCAGCGGCTGTTCCAGCCGGAGAACCAGCCGGTGTACCAGTGCTCCTCCTGCGCCACCGGGGCGGCCGCCTTGGCCGTACTGGCGCCGCCGCCGGCCGGCGGGACCAGCGGGGCCTTCAGCTCGCCGCCCTCCGGCTGGGCGTTGTCGGCGTCGCCCTTGGCCGCGACGTGCAGCTTGACCGCGGAGGCCAGGCCGAGGTCGGGCTGCGGGACGTCGCTGACCGACAGCCGCACGTAGTAGGTGCCGGGCAGCGGGTCGCCGGACCACGGCTCGGCCCAGGTGCGGACCTCGCGCAGGGTGCAGTCCAGCGCCAGGGAGGCGGCGCCCTGCTCGGCGGTGGCGTTCTGGGTGCCGGCGGTGCACGCCTGGCGGCGGCGCAGCCCGTCGAAGACCTCGACGGACCAGGTCTGCGGGCCGTGCCGGTCGGCCGTGGGGGCCAGGGTGACGGCCAGGCTGATCGTCGGGGTCTGGCCCTCGGAGGCGCCGAACGCCCAGTACAGGTAGTCACCGGTGGAGACGGCGACGTTGGCGTCCTGGCCGGGGGAGAGGTTGACCGCGGTCAGGAAGGAGGTGCCGGCCTTGGTGGCCGGGGCCGGGGTGCCGCTCGCACTGGCCGAGGGGGACGGCGAGGCGGCCGAGGCGGTCGGCGCGCCCAGGGCGCTCAGGGCCAGGGCGGGCAGCAGGGCGAGGGCGGCGAGGGCGCCGCGGATCGTCGTACGCATGGTCAGTTCGCCCTCCAGACGGAGATCCGCCAGCGCGCGATCCAGCCGAAGACCAGGCCGAAGGCCAGGCCGGCCAGGGTGAGGGTGAGCAGCAGGATCCAGCCGCGGCCGAGGCCCATCGCGGCGCCCTCGGGAGCGGGCGAGGCGGAGGCCAGGTCGACGGTCAGCTCCAGCGGCATGCCCGGGTCGGCCTGGACGCCGGCCTGCGGGGCCAGCGCGTTGCTCACGACCAGGCAGACGGTGGTCTCCGGCTTGTCCTTGGCGTCCTTGGAGGCCGTGGGGCTCGCGGTGACGTACCCCTTGGAGTCGGCGGTGGACCAGCGCAGGCCGGTGGAGACCACGTCGGTGCGGGAGCTGCCGGCGTCGGTGCCGCGGACCAGCTCCTGGCCGGTCGCGCTGGTGGCCTGGAGCAGCACCCCGTAGTCGCGGGCCACCGGGCGGTCCAGGGCGACGCTGACCGAGGCGCGCAGCTCCTGGCCGGACTTGACCGGGACCTTGTAGACGCGGTGCTCGGAGAACTTCTCGCGGTCGGTGTAGACGCCCGGGGCGAGGACCGGGGCGTTCTCGCACTTGTCGGTGCCGGTGGTCTTGACCGGGGTCACGGTGTAGGTGTCGTTGGAGCGGTCGACCAGCTGCTTCACCTTGTCGGTGAGCTGCTCCTGGGTGCGGACATCGGTGTAGGTGCCGCCGGTCGCGTTGGCGATGCAGAGCAGCTGCTGGCGGGTCTTGTCGTCGTGGGCCAGGCCCAGGGTGTCGACCACCAGGTGGATGCCCTGGGAGGCGAGCTCGCGGGCGACGTCACAGGGGTCGGGCGGGGTGCAGGTGTCCTCGCCGTCGGTGATCAACACCACGCGGCGGGTGGTCTCGCCCTTGCCGAGGTCCTGGGCGGCGCCGCGCAGGGCCAGGCCGATCGGGGTGAACCCGGTGGGCCGCAGGGTGGCGACGGCGGTCTTGGCCTCGACCTTGTCGGTCTTGCCGACCGGGTAGAGCTGCTTGGTGTCCTGGCAGCCCAGGGCCTTGTCGTTGCCGGGGTAAGTCGCGCCCAGGGTGCGGATGCCGAACTCGGTCTCCGCGGGCAGCGCGTCGATCACCTCGTTCAGCGACTGCTGGGCCACCGCGATGCGGCTCTTGCCCTGGATGTCCGCTTCCCGCATGGAGCCGCTGACGTCCAGGACGAGGTCGACCCGGGGGGCCTCCTTGGTCGCGGGAGCGGCCCCGGCTGATGGTTCGTCGGCGTGGGCGGGCAGGCCGAGGAGCAGCGAGGTGCCCGTTATCGCCAGGGCCGCCAGCAGGCTGCCGAGCCTGGTCTGTGGTCGTCGTCCGGTAGTCACCCGGCCGATACTAGGGATCATCAGTTCGTCATGGCGAAACGAGTCCCGATCGTGCCTCGACCAGCCGCGGGGTGAACTCCGGCGCACGGATGGGGAATTAGCTCACGCCGGCTTTACCGCCGATGGATAGCCTTCCGTACACAACGGGACGGGACGGGGGCGTGATGGAGCTGACGGCGGTCGGCAAGCGGTACGGGCGGCGGGAGCGGTGGATCCTGCGCGGGGTCGATCTGGCGGTCGGGCCGGGCGAGTTGGTGCGGATCGCCGGGCGGAACGGGAGCGGAAAGTCGACGCTGCTGCGGCTGGTCGCCGGGATCGAGCGGCCGAGCACGGGGCGGGTGGTGCGGCCAGGGCCGACGGCCTACGTGCCCGAGCGCTTCCCGCCGGCGCTGCCCTTCGACGCCGTCTCCTACCTGCTGCGGGTCGGCCGGGTGCACGGGCTGTCGGCGGAGCGGGCGCGGCGGCGGGCGCAGGAGTGGCTGGACCGCTTCGGTGTCGCGGACCGGGCGGGCACGCCGCTGAGCCGGCTGTCGAAGGGCACCTGCCAGAAGGTCGCGGTCGCCCAGGCGCTGCTGCCCGAGGCGCGGGTGCTGTTGCTGGACGAGGCCTGGACCGGGCTGGACCCGGAGGCCAGGGCGGTGCTGGACGAGGCCGCCGCCGAGCGGGCGGCGGCGGGCGGCACGGTGTTGTTCGTCGACCACGACCCGGCCCGGCTGGCCGGGCTGACCAGCGCCGCGTACCGGGTCGGCACGGACGGCGCGCTGCGGCCCGTCGAGGACGGGACGGGGGAGCAGGGGCGGGAGGGCCCGGTGATGGAGGTCGAGGTGGACGTCGAGGGCGGCGCCCCGCTGCCGCCGCTGCTGCCGGGGGCACCGGAGGTCACCGCGCTGGCCGGGACGGCGGTGCGGCTGGCGGTCCCGGTCGCGCACTCGGACGCGCTGCTGCGCCGGCTGCTGCTGGGCCGCCCGGCCGTCCGGGTGCTCTCGGTGCGGCGGCGCGAGGAGCCCGGGGCGGGGGAGCGGTGATGGCGCAGATCGGTTCGCTGACCCGGTACCACCTGGAGCTGCTGCTGCGCTCGCACGCCTGGCTGCCGCCGTTCCTGGCGTACGCGCTGCTGCTGGTGGTCGGGGTGGCGGTGGGCGACCCGCTGCTCGGCGGGCTCGGCTTCGGCGCGGGGGTGCTGCTGCCGGTGAGCGCCTGGTACGTGCGCAGCGTGCTGAGCGCCGAGCCGCCGGCCTCGCGGGCCTGCCTGGTGGCGGCGGCGGGCCCGGTCAGGGTCCACCTGGGGGCGCTGCTGGCGGCGCTGACGGTGTCGCTGGTGCTGGCGGTCGGTCAGGTGGCGGCGGTGTGGTGGACCAGCGGGTCGGTGGCCAACGCGGGGGCGGAGCGGGATCCGGGGGCCGGGGCGGCGGTGTCGGCCGGGCTGGCGGCCTCGGCGGTCTGCGTGCTGATGGGGGTGCTGGCCGGGGCGCTGGCGAACCGTCCGGTGCTGGGCCGGGCGCAGTACGGCATCCCGACGGCGCTGGCGCTGGCCACGCTGCTGCTGGTGGTGCCGTACTCGCCCGCCAACGCGGCGGTGCGCGGGCTGGTGTCGGCGGCCCGGACCGGACGGATCGCCGTGCCGTGGCCGAGCCTGGCAGCCGCCGTCGTCCTGCTGGCCGCGGTCGGCGCGGGGGTGGCGGCGCTGGCCGGGCGGCGGCCGGAGTGAGCGGGCGTGCCGGGTGATTCCGGCAATGGCGGACACACCGCAGCGAAGAGCCGATAAATATGGATAACACTCGTTAGGGTGCGGAATCGGGACACGGTGCCACCACACGGGCGCCCCTCCCCGGCCTGTCCGACACCCTGGAAGGACCCCGCAGTGAGCAACCTCTTCGCGATCGCCTACCCGGACCTCGCCACCGCCCAGGCGGTGCGCAACGAGGCGATCGGGCTCCAGAAGCAGAAGCTGATCGAGCTGGAGGACGCGGTCGTCGTCGAGCGTCGCGCGGACGGCCGGATCAAGCTGCACCAGCAGGTCAGCACGACCGGGGCGGGCGCCGCCGGCGGCGCGCTCTGGGGCGGGGTCATCGGCCTGCTGTTCTTCATGCCCCTGGTGGGCGCGGCGGTCGGCGGCGCGGCCGGGGCCGCGGTCGGCGCCTCCACCGACATCGGGGTGGACGACGACTTCATGCGCCAGGTCGGCGAGCACCTCCAGCCCGGCACCGCCGCCGTCTTCCTGCTGGTGCGCAAGGCGACCGCCGACAAGGTGGTCCCGGCGCTGGCCCGTTTCGGCGGGCGGATCATCCAGACCTCGCTGTCGGCCGAAGCCGAGGCCGAGCTGAAGGCGACCGTCGAGGCCTCCGGCTCCCAGGCCTCCGTCTGACCCTCCCCGTCCGACCGCCGCTCCCCCGGGGCGGACCCGCCCCGCCGCCGGTCCGCCCCGGTCGGCGTCCCCCGGCCGGCGGCACCGGGTCCTTCCCAATCCCAGGACGGTCCGTGGCGACACCCTCCGCCGTGCCGAGATCCGCCGCCGGGCCGAGCCGGCCGGTGCCGACCAGGCGCACCACCGAGCTCGTCCTGGTGGTCGGCGCCGTCCTGATCGCCGTGTACGGCTACGTCGAGGTCGGCGTCAACCTGGACGGCCAGGTGCCGGCCGACGCGGCCGAGTACGGTGCCGCGCTCGGTGTGCTCGCCCTGGCGGCGCACGGCGTGGTCCGGTGGCGGGCCCGGTACGCGGACCCGCTGCTGCTGCCGATCGCGGTGCTGCTGAACGGGATCGGGCTGGTGGTGATCTACCGGCTGGACCGCGCCACGCCGGGGCGCGCCGGTGCCGCCTCCACCCAGCTGCTCTGGTCGGCCCTGGGGGTGGCGCTGTTCATCGCGGTGGTGCTGCTGGTGCGCGACCACCGCCGGCTGCAGCGGTACGCGTACATCGGGGCGCTGCTGGCGCTGGTCCTGCTGGTGCTGCCGATCTTCTTCCCGCCGGTGTACGGCTCCCGGATCTGGATCGTGATCGGGCCGCTCTCCTTCCAGCCGGGGGAGTTCGCCAAGATCCTGCTGGCCGTCTTCTTCGCCGCCTACCTGGCGGTGCACCGGGACGCGCTGGCGCTCACCGGACGCCGGGTGTGGCGCCTGCAGCTGCCGCCCGGGCGGGTGCTCGGGCCGGTGCTGCTGATCTGGGCGGCGTTCGTCGGCGTCCTGGTGCTGGAGACCGACCTCGGCACCTCGCTGCTGTTCTTCGGCCTGTTCGTGGTGATGCTCTACGTGGCCACCGCGCGCACCGGCTGGATCGCCATCGGCCTGGGCCTGGCCGCCGTCGGGGCGGTGGCGGTGGGCTGGCTCTCGCCGCACGTGCACAGCCGGGTCACGGACTGGCTGGACCCGCTGGGCTCGATCGCGGCGGGCCGGGGCGCCAACCAGATCGCCCAGTCGCTGTTCGCCTTCGCCTGGGGCGGCGAGCTGGGCACCGGGCTCGGCAACGGGCACTCGGTGCTGATCGGCTTCGCCGCCAAGTCGGACTTCATCCTCGCCACCATCGGCGAGGAGCTCGGGCTGACCGGGCTGGTCGCGGTGTTCCTGCTGTACGCGGTGCTGGTCTCGCGGGGTTTCAGGACCGGCATCGCGCTGCGCGACCCGTTCGGGCGGCTGCTGGCGATCGGGCTGGCCGCGATCGTCGGCCTCCAGGTGTTCGTGGTGGCGGGCGGGGTGCTCGCGCTGATCCCGCTGACCGGGATGACCATGCCGTTCATCGCCCAGGGCGGCTCCTCGGTGGTCACCAACTGGATCATCGTCGCGCTGCTGGTGCGGATGAGCGATACGGCGAGGCAGCCCGCTCCCGAGGAGGTCCGATGACGCGCGCGCGGCCCGGGGGCAACGGCCCGCAGGGGCTGCCCGGCATCTCCGTCACCGGGCGCCGGGCGGCCACCTTCTGCCTGCTGCTGATCGCGGCGCTGTGCGCGCAGGCCACCCGGGTGCAGGTGTTCCAGGCGAAGGAGCTCAACCACAACAGCGCCAACCAGCGGCGCACCATCGAGCGCTACGCCCAGCCGCGCGGCGACATCATGGTCGGCTCGGAGCCGGTCACCGACTCCGAGCCGACCGGAGGCCGGTACGCGTACAAGCGCGGCTACACCGACGGCCCGACCTACGCGGCGGTCACCGGCTTCGCCTCGCAGGCGTACGGCACCACCCAGCTGGAGGCGACCGAGGACGACCTGCTGACCGGCACCGACAGCCGGCTGGCGGGCTGGCCGGTCTGGGACGCCGTCTCCCGCCGGCAGAACCCCGGCGGGGACGTGTACACCACGCTGAACCGGGCCGCCCAGCAGGCCGCGATGCGCGGGCTCGGCGACCAGAAGGGCGCCGTCGCCGCGATCGAGCCGGCCACCGGGCGGATCCTGGCGCTGGCCAGTACGCCCTCCTACGACCCGGGAGCCTTCGCCGGGTACGGCGCCGACGACCAGGCGGCCTGGAACCGGCTGCAGGCCGACGCGGACGAGCCGATGCTCAACCGGGCGCTGCGCCAGACCTACCCGCCGGGCTCGACCTTCAAGGTGGTCACCGCCGCGGCCGCGCTGGCCGACGGGGTGGTCACCGACCCGGACGCGCCGACCGACGCGCCGTACCCGTACGTGCTGCCCGGTACGACCACGCCGCTGGTCAACGACACCCCGGTGTGCGACCGGGCGGGCCTGTCGCTGGCCGAGGCGATGACCGCCAGCTGCAACAGCGTGCTGGGCTACCTGGGGGTGCGGGTCGGGCTGGACCGGATGGCCGCGATCGCCGGGGACTTCGGCTTCAACGACGCGAAGCTGGACGTCCCGGTGCGCGCGGCCCGGTCGAACTTCGACACCCGGATGGACGACGCGCAGCTGGCGCTCTCCTCGATCGGGCAGTTCGACACGGCGGCCACCCCGCTGACGATGGCGATGGTCGCCGCCGGGATCGCCAACGACGGGACGGTGATGCGTCCACAGCTCGTGGACAGGCTGACCAGGAGCGACGGCACCACGGTGCAGCTGATGCGGCCGTCCGTCTACAAGCGGGCGATCACGCCGGCGGTGGCCGCGCAGGTGCGCGGGCTGATGACCGACGTGGTGGAGAAGGGCACCGGCGGCAACGCCCGGATCGCCGGGGCGGTGGTCGGCGGCAAGACCGGGACGGCCCAGCACGGGGTGGGCAACAGCGGCACGCCCTACGCCTGGTTCATCGCCTGGGCCGCTCCGGCCGGTTCGGACGCGGTGCCACCGGTGGCGGTGGCCGTGGTGGTCGCGGACAGTCACGCCACCGACGTGACGGGTGGTGCGCTGGCCGCGCCGATCGCCCGATCGGTGATGCGCGCGGTGCTCGGCCGATGACCCCGGCAGGGGTGCTGAGCTGCTGCTTTAACGGTCCGACGGGCGATGCGCCGTTTACGAAGTGTCCGGTTTGTACATCGATATGCGCCGATTCGGACAATGCGCGGGTTGGTACTGTTCGTTTGCGACACTGGTGCTTTCGCCGTGGACTGTCCCATCTTTGTTCGGTTGGTCCCCGATGGCACCCCGTGGCATGTCGGGTGACCACACGCAAGGACACCCTCCCCCGCCCAGAAGGACCGCAGTTTTGGCCAGCAACACCCTTGGTGCGCGTCTGCTGCGACGCAAGCCCGTCTCGACACTGATCGCCGAGACCGAAGGCAAGGACTCCCTCCCGGCCGGCGCGCCCGAGGAGGGCGGGCGTTCCGGCATCCACCTGCGCCGCTCGATCGGCCTGTGGCAGCTGTCCTCGATCGGCATCGGCGCCACCATCGGCACCGGCATCTTCTTCGTGCTGAACACCGCGGTGCCCTCGGCCGGCCCGGCCGTCATCCTGTCCTTCGTGATCGCCGCGGTCACCGCCGGACTCACCGCGCTCTGCTACGCCGAGATGGCCTCCGCGATCCCGGTCTCCGGCTCCTCGTACTCCTACGCCTACGCCACCCTCGGCGAGGGCGTCGCCTTCGGCGTGGGCATCTGCCTGCTGATGGAGTACGGCGTCTCCGCCTCCGCCATCGCGGTGACCTGGGCCGAGTACCTGAACAAGTTCTTCGACCTGGCCTTCGGCTTCAAGATCCCCGAGCAGCTGTCCGGCGCGCCGGACAGCACCCACTGGTTCAACCTGCCGGCGCTGCTGCTGGTCGCCATGGTCTGCTTCCTGCTGATCCGCGGCGTGAGCGAGTCGGTGAAGGTCAACGCGGTGATGGTCGCGATCAAGATCGTGATCCTGCTGATGTTCATCTGCGTGGCGCTCACCGGCTTCCACTCCGGCAACCTGACCCCGTTCATGCCGCTCGGCATCGGCGGCGTCCAGGTCGCCGCGTCCAGCATCTTCTTCTCCTTCATCGGCCTGGACGCCGTGTCCACCGCCGGTGAGGAGGTCAAGAACCCGCGCCGCACCCTGCCGCTGGCGATCATCATCTCGCTGGTCGTGGTGACCGTGCTCTACATCCTGGTCGCCCTGGCCGGCATCGGCGCCCAGCCGTGGACCAAGTTCGACGGCCAGGAGGCCGGCCTCGCGCAGATCCTCCAGGACATCACCGGCCAGAGCTGGCCCGCGATGGTCTTCGCGATCGGCGCGATCGTCTCGATCTTCAGCATCACCCTCGTGGTGATCTACGGCCAGACCCGCATCCTGTACTCGATGGGCCGCGACGGCATGCTGCCCAGGCGCTTCGCCGAACTCTCCCCGCGCAGCGGCACCCCGGTGTGGAACACCATCGTGGTGGGCCTCGGCGTGGGCGCGCTGGCCGCGTTCGTCCCGCTGCGGGTGCTGGCCGACATCACCAGCCTGGGGACGCTCATCGCCTTCTCGGTGGTGTCCATCGGCGTGATCGTGCTGCGCCGCACCCAGCCCGACCTGCCGCGCGGCTTCAAGGTGCCCGGCTACCCGGTCGTCCCGCTGATCAGCGTCGGCTTCTGCATCTACCTGATCACCGGCCTGCACGCCGACACCTTCCGGGCCGGCGCGATCGCCCTCGCCGTCGCCGTGGTCGTCTACTTCGGCTACAGCATCAAGCACTCCCGGCTGGAGCAGGCCGAGCCGCAGTCCGTCTCCTCGGACCGCAGCGCCGACTGACCCGCAGGCGAACCCCGTGTGAAGGGCCGTCGACCGCCGAGGCGACCGGCGGCCCTTTTCACGCCAACCCCGTCCGGTGTCCCACGCGATGGCGACAGGGCCCGGCTCCCACCCATAACCTTCCACCATGGTGAGCACCCGCACGCCCGGCCATTCCCGCCCGCGCGGCCGCTTCACCGGCCGCGGCAGAACGCCGGCCCAGACCTGCGCGATCGAGTCGTCGTCCAGACCCGGACGACCGCCGCGCGGCTTCTCCGTCCGCCCCTTCCCCCGACAGCGCGGCGAGAGCACCTTTCCGCCCACGCCCGACCGGCCGAACACCGCCGGGCTCGCCGGGCTCGTCTCGACGCGGACCGCCCAACTGCTCGGCTGCCTGGTCGCGGCCGGCTGGGCCGCCGCCTTCCCGCTCGTCTCCGACCTGGACAACCAGCGGCTGTGGGGCCTGATCGCGGCCCCCGCCTACCTCCTGGCCGGACTGCTCTGCCTGACCCTGCCGCGCCGCTTCGCGGCCCGTGCCGCCGCCTCGGTGGCCCTCGTCGGGGCCGTCCTCGTCCCGCTCGGACTGCTCGCCCTGCACGGCCGCCACCAGTCCGAGGTGATGGTGGTCGAACGCTCGGCCCACCTGCTGCTCACCACCGGCACCGCGTACCTGCCGCACCCGGTGGTGGTCACCGACTACAACCCGTACCTGCCGGCGATGTCACTGTTCGGGATGCCGCGCCAGCTGCTCGGCGACTCCACCGCCTTCGCGAGGGTCGCCGGGGACGCCCGGATCTGGTTCGCGCTGACCTTCTTCGCCTGTCTGCTGGCCGCCTGGCGGCTGCTGCGGCCCACCCGGCCCGGCGGCGGCGACCCGCGCGCGCCGCTGCTGCCGCTGGCCGTCCTCACCGCCTCGCCGCTGATCGCGCTCGCCCTGGCGGTCGGCGGGGTGGACCTGCCGCTGATCGGGGTCTGCTGCCTGGCCATGGCGCTCGCCGAGCGGAACCGCACGGTCGGCGCCGGGCTGGTGCTCGCCCTCGCCTGCACCCTCAAGTGGACGGCCTGGCCCGCGCTGCCCGTCGCCGTCCTGCTGCTCTGGCGGCTGTACGGCCGGCGGCCCGCGGTTAGGACCGCGCTGATCGGGGTCGGGGTGAGCGCGTTGGTGATCCTGCCCTCCGCGCTGACCCAGGCGGACGCGCTGCGCGAACAGGTGGTGCGCTTCCCGCTCGGGATGACGGCGATCCGCACCCCGGCGGGCAGCCCGCTGCCCGGCAAGGTGCTGGCCGGTTTCGGGCCCACCGGGCACGCGATCTCGCTGGCGCTGATGACCGTGGCCCTGGTCGGGGTGGCGATCTGGCTGCTGGCCCGGCCGCCGGTCTCCGCGATCGCGGCGGCCGACCTGCTGGCCGCCGGGCTCGCCATCGCCTTCATGCTGGCCCCGGCCGGACGGTTCGGGTACCTGGCGCTGCCGGCGGTGCTGGTGATCTGGCCCCGGCTGGCGGCCGGGCGCTGGAGCGGCCGGCCCCCGGTGCCGCCCGCCGACCGGATACGCGGGAGGCGGCAGCCCGTCCTGCCGCGTCGCTAGCGCTCGGGAAGGCGACGAGCCCGCCGGGCCTCCGGGCCGGGCGGGCTCGTCGCTCGTCGGGGGCCTCAGCGGCCGCCGGCGGCCTTCAGGATGGAGGCGACGGCCGGCCCGGCCGCGTCCACGCCGTGGCCGCCGCCCTGCACCTCGGAGGCCACCGCGAGGTTGCCGCGGTAGGCGGTGAACCAGCTGTTGGTGACGTCGACCCCGGCGACCTCGGCGGAGCCGGTCTTGGCGCCCGCGTTGTCGGTGATGCCGGCCATCACGTCCCTGGCGGTGCCGCCGGTGGCGGTGGCCGCCATCATCGCCTTCAGCTTGGCGTCCACGTCCGGGGAGAGCGGGCGGGCGGCCTTCTGCTGCGGCAGCTCGGCGACCAGGATCGGCTGCTTGAACTCGCCGCTCTGCACGGTGGCGGTGACCGAGGCGATGGCCAGCGGGTTCATCTGGACCTTGCCCTGGCCGATGTAGTTCATGGCCTGCTCGTCCTTGCTGCCCGGAGTCGGCGGCACCTTGCCGTCGGTGTTCGGCAGGCCGGTCTTCCACTCCAGGCCGATGCCGAACACGTCCTTGGCCGTGCCGGACAGCGTCTCGGGCTTGAGGCTGGTCAGGCCCTGGTCGATGAAGGCGGTGTTGCAGGACATCATGAAGTCCTGCTGGAGCGTGTTGGTCGGGAAGGCGCCCGGGAACGAGTTCGGGATCGCGTGCGGGTTGCTGCTCTTCTCCGGGCAGGCGACCACGGTGTCCGGGTTGACCCCGGACTCCAGCAGCGCCGCCGAGGTGACGATCTTCATCGTCGAGCCCGGCGCGAGCAGCCCGAGGAAGGCCCGGTTCTGGCCGGTGGCCGGCGAGTTGGCGAAGGCCAGCACCTGGCCGGTGCTCGGCTCGATCGCCACGACGGAGCCGGGCTTGCCGGCCAGGTCCGTCATCGCCTTCTCGGCGGCGGCCTGGAGGGTGTTGTCGATGGTCACCTTGAACGGCTTGCCGGGCTTCGGCTCGACGATGGTGAACAGCTTGTCCACGGCGCCCTTGCCGGCCGGGTCGGTGATCACCACCGCGGTGCCCGCGTCCTGGTCCTTGGCCGGGTCCGGCGGCAGCAGCTTGTTGGCGTTGTCCTGGAGGGTGGTCATCAGCGTCGCGGTGAGCGAGGCGCCCTGGATCGGCTTGCCGTTGCGGTCCACCACGGTGGACGGCGGGGCGAAGACCGGCTGGACGGAGATGGTCTCGTTGCCGGACAGGTGCGGGTGGATGACCGACGGCGCCCAGTGCACGGCCGGGGTGTTGTCGCTCATCTTCACGACGCCGAGGAAGCCCTGGTAGTCCCAGGCCCGGTTGGTGCCCGCGAACTCGGCGCGCGCCTTGTACGACATCAGCGTGCCGGTGGGCCCGGGCGTGGCGGACGGCGAGTCGCCGGCGCCCGGCGTGCCGGCACCCGGCGTCGCGGAGGCCGAGGCGGACGGCTTGGCGGCCGGGGCGGGGGTGCCGGTGGCGGCGGAGAAGACCTGCTGGGTGGTCGGGCCGAACGGGGTGAGGGTCAGCGCGCTCGGCTTGACCTGGTCCTTGAACGCGGTCAGGGCGGTGGTGGCCGCGGCCGGGTCGTCGGTGAGCGAGGCCGCCTTGGCGATGTCGCCGGCCGCCCAGGCCGTCAGGAAGTCCTTCATCCCGGCAGCAGCCTGCTCGGCCGACGGCGGCTCGGCGACCACGGTGCGCGGCTTCTTGCCGCCGGAGCCGTCGGAGCCGCTCATCAGGCTGTACGCGCCGTAGCCGCCGCCCGCGAGGACGGCGATGGACACGCCGGTGATGATGCCGATCTTCGCGCCACTGCGCATGGTGCAGGTCCCCCAGGGGTCTCGCGGCCGGGCGCAACCGGCCGGGGCCGGAAACGCGGTACCCCCCCACCCTAGGCAGCGCGGATCGGTGCGCCGGCGAATCGCCCGGGACTTGTGACGGATCTGGTACGTGCCGTACACCGCATACGGACGATTCGTGGGAACCCGGTGCGCGCCGGGTCGGCGGTCAGATCCAGCTGTTGAACCACATCCGGCGGCGCCAGTCCTCCAGCGGGATGGTCTGCCCGGTGAACAGCGGGAAGAAGAAGAGGAAGTTCCAGACGATCAGCAGGATCAGCAGTCCGGCCGCGGTGGAACCGATGATCCGGCGGTCCCGGGAGGCGCCGGCGGGGCCGATCAGGGCGCCGATCAGCATCGTCACCGCGAGCACCAGGAACGGGACGAAGACCACCGCGTAGAAGAGGAAGATCGTCCGCTGCTGGTAGGCGAACCAGGGCAGGTAGCCGGCGGCCAGGCCGCAGAGCAGCGCGCCGGCCCGCCAGTCCCGCCGGGCCGCCCAGCGCCACAGGCAGTAGGCCAGCGCCACGACGCCCGTCCACCACAGCAGCGGGGTGCCGATGCCCAGCACCTCGCGGGCGCAGTCGGCGGCGGTGCAGCCGGCCTGGCCGTACTTGGGGGACTCGTAGAAGAAGGACACCGGCCGGCCCAGCACCAGCCAGGACCACGGGTTGGACTGGTAGGTGTGCGGGTCGCTCAGGCCGACGTGGAAGTCGTAGACCGTCGAGTGGTAGTGCCACAGCGCGCGCAGGGCCTCGGGTATCCACGGGAAGTCGGTGGAGCGGCCGACCGCCCAGTCGCGGCCCCAGCCGCCCTGGCCGGGGGCGGTGCTGCTGGCGAACCAGCCCCACCAGGAGGCGATGTAGACGGCGACCGAGACCACGACGACCGACACGAAGGCCGGCACCACGTCCCGGGCGAGCACCGCCACGAAGGGGCGCGGGGCGCCGGCCAGGCGGCGGGCGCCGACGTCCCAGAGCACGGTCAGCAGGCCGAAGGCAGCCGCGACGTACAGGCCGCTCCACTTGGTGGCGCAGGTCAGGCCGACGCAGACGCCGGCCGCGATCCGGTACGGGCGCCAGCCCAGGTTCAGCCGCTGGGCGAGCTCGGCGTTCTCGACCCCGCCCAGCCTCGCGGCCAGCAGCGCCCGGGTGCGGTCGCGGTCCAGCAGCAGGAAGCCGAAGGCGGCGAGGGTCCAGAACATCACCACCAGGTCGAGCAGGGCGGCCCGGCTGAGCACCAGGTGCAGGCCGTCCACCGAGAGCAGCAGGCCCGCCACGCAGCCCAGCAGCGTGGAGCGGAACATCCGGCGGGCGATCCGGGCCACCATCAGCACCGAGAGGGTGCCGAGCAGGGCCACCGCGAACCGCCACCCGAAGGGGTTCATGCCGAACAGCTGCTCGCCCACGCCGATGATCCACTTGCCCACCGGCGGGTGCACCACGTACGAGGGCGTCGCCCGGTACGGGACGGCGGCGCCGGGCGTCATGATCGTGCTGTTGGCGTCCTCCGGCCAGCTGATCTCGTAGCCGCCGTGCCAGAGCGCGTAGGCGTCCTTGGCGTAGTACGTCTCGTCGAAGATGATCGCGTGCGGCTGCCCGAGGTTCGTGAACCGCAGCAGGCCGGCGAACACCGCCACCGCGATCGGCCCGAGCCAGCCCGCCCAGCGGCAGAGGAAGACCCACAGGCCCTGCGGCAGCGAGACGCCCATCCGCAGCAGCAGCGGCGACTGGGGCACGTCCCCGGGCGTCACCCGGGGGCCGTCCGGCATCGGCGGCACCAGGCGCTCGGTGAGCGGCGCGGTGGGGCGGGCGGTGTAGCCGTACCGGGCCAGGCGCTCGCGCCAGCCGGCGGGCCCGTCCTGCGGTGGACGGGGGGACGGCAGGCCGACGCCGCCGTACGCGGAGTGGTCCGTACCAGTGGGCGTCTGCGCCGCCGTGTCGCCGTTCATCCGCCACATCGTAGGGGCGCTCTTCGCACGTGTGTCCGCTCCCTCGGAAGCTGACCGAATCGTCACCAAAAACCCCGGGCGCGCGGCAGCTGCGAGGATGGGGACCGTGACAGGAGTACTCGTTCTCGCAGGCACCCCCATCGGCGACGTCTCGGACGCCCCGCCCCGACTGGTCGACGAACTGGCCACGGCGGACGTGATCGCGGCCGAGGACACCCGCCGGCTGCGCCGGCTCACCCAGGCACTCGGGGTGACCCCGGCCGGGCGGGTGGTCTCCTACTTCGAGGGCAACGAGGTCGGCCGCACCCCCGAACTGGTCGAGGCGCTGCTCGGCGGCGCCCGGGTGCTGCTGGTCACCGACGCCGGCATGCCCTCCGTCTCCGACCCCGGCTACCGGCTGGTCGCCGCCGCCGTGGCCGCCGACGTCAAGGTCACCGCGGTGCCCGGGCCCTCGGCGGTGCTCACCGCGCTCGCGCTGTCCGGCCTGCCGGTGGACCGCTTCACCTTCGAGGGCTTCCTGCCGCGCAAGAGCGGCGACCGGGCCCGCCAGCTCGCCTCGATCGCCGCCGAACCGCGCACCATGGTCTTCTTCGAGGCGCCGCACCGGATCGCCGAGGCGCTGACGGCGATGGCCGAGGCGTTCGGGCCGCAGCGGCCGGCCGCCGTCTGCCGCGAGCTCACCAAGACCTACGAGGAGGTCAAGCGCGGGCCGATCGGCGAGCTGGCCGCCTGGGCCGCCGACGGCGTCAAGGGCGAGATCACCGTCGTGGTCGCCGGCGCCCCACCGGCCGCGCCCCAGGAGCTGACCCCGGCCGAGCTGGCCCGGCTGGTGGCCGTCCGCGAGGAGGCCGGGGAGCGCCGCAAGGAGGCCATCGCGGCCGTCGCGGTGGAGCTCTCGCTGCCCAAGCGGGAGGTCTTCGACGCGGTCGTGGCGGCGAAGAAGGAGGGCCTGGAGAACGCCCCCGGAAAGGCGCCGGGAAAGTCCCCCGGAAAGTCCCCGGGAGGGGCTCCGGGAAAGGAGTGAATTCCGGGGGTTGCGTTGCTCACGGGGAGTCGTACCGTGGAGGGAAGGCCCCGGTAAACACCCGCTGAGCTGAAGCTTCGGTCGCGGTTCCCGGTCTCGGGGAGGCCCTTCGTATAGGGCTCCCCAACCCGCATCCAAGTCTTCACAAGTGGGGCGTCGGCCGAGGTGGTCCGGGCATTCCCTGGAAGGGAAAGACCCAGCCGGACGAGCGTCCGGCGGGCGCTGGGAGACGGCCATGAGCGATGTTGTCGGTAGCCCCCGCAGTGGCAGCGCACTGAGCACGGCCGGTCTGGCCGGCCGGCCGCACACTCCCGTCGAGACCGTACGGGAGGCCTACTCCTTCGCGTGCCTGCGCTGCGGGTACGGCTGGGAGCAGGCGTACGACATCGAGCACCACGTGGCCAAGGACGGCCACGTCGTGTTCGAGTACCACGCCAACGGCGTCCGGGTGCCGTCCCCGCTGCTCAAGCCGACCTGCCCGGGGTGCGGCGGCCACACCGTGCGGATCATGCGCGAGGGCCGGGTCGCCTCCGCCGACCAGCCCTGGCAGCACGCCCCCGGCTACCCGGCGCACGCCGAGCCGGCCGGGACGCCCCCGGTGGCCGAGCCCGTCCGGCCGCGCGGACGCTGGGCCCGGTTCTGGTCGCGGCTCCTGGGCTGACACCGGGGTGACGGGACGGTCCGCCCCCGGCCGGGGAACAACTCGGTCGAGGGCGGTCCGCGTGCCCGACTAAGCTTTCCGACCATGGCGGCCACTGCAGACCACAGCACCACCGGGGCGAACGCCCCGGCGTACTACGTTTCCACCCCCATCTACTACGTCAACGATCGCCCCCACCTGGGCCACGCGTACACCACCGTGGCGGGCGACGTCCTCACCCGCTGGCACCGCCAGCGCGGCGAGAAGGTGTGGTACCTGACCGGGACCGACGAGCACGGTCAGAAGATCATGCGGACCGCCGAGGCGAACGGCGTCACCCCGCAGGAGTGGTGCGACAAGCTGGTCGAAGAGGCCTGGAAGCCGCTCTGGGAGCACCTGGAGATCGCCAACGACGACTTCATCCGCACCACCGAGGAGCGGCACACCGCCCGGGTGCAGGAGTTCGTCCAGGACCTGTACGACAAGGGCGAGATCTACAAGGGCGGCTACTCCGGCCCGTACTGCGTCGGCTGCGAGGAGTTCAAGCTCCCGTCCGAGCTGCTCGACGGCGCGACCGCGGACGAGAAGCTCTGCTCCGTGCACAAGCGGCCGGTCGAGTGGCTGGAGGAGGAGAACTACTTCTTCCGCCTCTCCGCCTACGGCCCGCAGCTGCTGGAGTTCTACGCGGCGAACCCGGACTTCATCCAGCCCGCCTCGGCCCGCAACGAGGTGCTGCGCTTCGTCGAGCAGGACCTCAAGGACCTCTCGATCTCCCGCTCCACCTTCGACTGGGGCGTGCCGCTGCCCTGGGACGAGAAGCACGTCCTCTACGTGTGGGTGGACGCGCTGCAGAACTACATCACCGCGGCCGGCTACGGCAGCGACCCGGAGCGCTTCGCCGAGCTGTGGCCCGCCTCGGTCCACCTGGTCGGCAAGGACATCCTCCGCTTCCACGCCGTCATCTGGCCCGCCATGCTGATGGCCGCCGGGCTGCCGCTGCCCAAGCGGGTCGTGGCCAACGGCTGGCTGATGGTCGGCGGCGAGAAGATGTCCAAGTCCAACCTGACCGGCATCGCGCCCACCGACCTGACCTCGCACTTCGGCGTGGACGCGTACCGGTACTACTTCCTCCGGGCGATCCCGTTCGGCACCGACGGCTCGTTCTCCTGGGAGGACTTCACCGCCCGGTACACCTCCGAGCTGGCCAACGACTTCGGCAACCTGGCCTCCCGGGTCGCCGCGATGGTCGGCAAGTACTTCGACGGGGTGCTGCCGGAGGCCACCGCGGCGGGCGACGCCGAGCAGGCCGTCGCGGACGGGCTGACCAGGGCCGCCGAGACGGCCGACCGGAAGATCGGCGAGGAGCTGGACTTCGCCGGCGGCATCGCGGCGATCTTCGAGTTCGTCAAGCAGGTCAACGGCTACCTCACCGAGCAGGAGCCCTGGAAGGTCGCCAAGGACGACTCGGCCGAGGGCCGGGCCCGCCTGGCCACCATCCTCTACACCGCCGCCGAGTCGCTGCGCGCCACCGCCGTGCTGCTCAACCCGGTGATGCCGTCCACCGCCGAGAAGCTGTGGGTCTCGCTGGGCGCCGAGGCCGCCGGGCTCGGCGCGCTCAGCGTCCAGACCGTCGCCACCGTGGCCGACTGGGGCCGGCTGCCCGCCGGCGCCACCGTCACCAAGGGCGAGATCCTCTTCCCGCGCCTCGAAGAGAAGCCGACCGCCTGACATGGCCGCCAAGGACGACGCCCGGTCGACCCCGCCGCCACTGCCGGAACCCCTGGCCGTGGCGGTGGCCGACTCGCACACCCACCTCGACATGCAGTCCGGCACCCCGGCCGAGGGCCTCGCGAAGGCCGCCTCGGTCGGGGTCACCACGGTGGTCCAGGTGGGCTGCGACGTGCCCGGCTCGCGCTGGGCCGCCGAACTGGCGGCGCAGTACGAGCAGGTGCACGCGGCCGTCGCCCTGCACCCGAACGAGGCGCCGCGGATCTTCCTCGGCGACGATGGGGGCACCTCCCAGCCCTCTGGGGCTGGGGGAGGATGGTCCGGGCAGCAGCGGCTCGCGGGCGGTCGGGCGGCGCTGGACGAGGCGCTCGCCGAGATCGACCGGCTCGCCGCGCTGCCGCAGGTGCTGGCGGTCGGCGAGACCGGCCTGGACTACTTCCGCACCGGGCCGGAGGGCGTGGAGATCCAGAAGGAGTCGTTCCGCCGCCACATCGAGATGGCCAAGCGGCACGGCAAGGCGCTGGTCATCCACGACCGGGACGCCCACGAGGACGTCATCGCTGTCCTGCTGGAGGAGGGCGCCCCGGAACGGACCGTCTTCCACTGCTACTCCGGCGACGCGGAGATGGCGAAGACCTGCGCCGAGCACGGCTGGTACCTCTCCTTCGCCGGCCCGGTCACCTTCAAGGCCAACCAGCCGCTGCGCGACGCCCTGCTCGCCACCCCGCTGGACCGGATCCTGGTCGAGACCGACGCCCCGTTCCTCACCCCGCACCCCTACCGCGGCCGCCCGAACGCCCCGTACCTGATCCCGGTCACGGTGCGCTCGATGGCCGCCACCCTGGGCCTGGCCGAGGACGAGCTGTCCGCGGCCATCGCGGAGAACACGGCGCGGGCCTTCGGGTACTGAGCCGGGGCGAACGGGCTCCGCACCTCGGTGCGGTTCCCGGTGGAGATCGACCTCGCCGAGGTCGTCGAACTCCGAGGGCCCCGGCGCCCGTATCCTTGGCGCGTGAGCAGCACCGACCCCACCCCTGACAGCCGCCCCCAGCCTCCGGCCGGGGGGACCCCCCTGCTGGGCAGCGCCGACATCCGGGAGCTGGCGGCCGCGTTCGGCGTGAAGCCGACCAAGCAGCGCGGGCAGAACTTCGTCATCGACGGCAACACCGTGCGGCGGATCGTCCGGGCCGCCGACGTGACGGAGCAGGACGCGGTCGTGGAGGTCGGGCCCGGGCTCGGCTCGCTCACGCTGGCGCTGCTCGAGGTGGCGCGGCACGTCACCGCGGTCGAGATCGACCCGGTGCTGGCGCAGCACCTGCCGGACACCGTCGCGGCCCGGATGCCCGGCAAGGCGGACGCCTTCGACCTGGTGTTCAGCGACGCCATGGAGGTCACCGAACTGCCCGGGCCGGCGCCCACCGCGCTGGTCGCCAACCTCCCGTACAACGTCGCGGTGCCCGTCCTGCTGCACATGCTGGCGACCTTCCCCAGCATCGAGCGGACCCTGGTGATGGTGCAGAGCGAGGTCGCCGACCGGCTCGCCGCCAAGCCGGGCAACAAGGTGTACGGCGTCCCGTCGGTCAAGGCCAACTGGTACGCCGACGTGAAGCGGGCCGGCGCCATCGGGCGGAACGTCTTCTGGCCCGCCCCCAACGTCGACTCCGGGCTGGTCTCGCTGATCCGCCGCGAGCCGCCGAAGACCAGCGCCAGCCGCGAGGAGGTGTTCGCGGTGGTCGACGCCGCGTTCGCCCAGCGGCGCAAGACCCTGCGCGCCGCACTGGCCGGCTGGGCCGGCTCCGCCGCCCGGGCCGAGCAGGCGCTCGCGGACGCCGGGATCGACCACAAGCTGCGCGGCGAGATGCTCACGGTGGAGCAGTTCGCCGCGATCGCCGAACACAAGCCCGCCGAGGACGCCGCGTGATCACCGTACGGGTACCGGCCAAGGTCAACGTCCAGCTGGGGGTCGGCGGGCTGCGCGCCGACGGCTTCCACGACCTGGCCAACGTCTTCTTCGCCGTCGCCCTCGGGGACGAGGTCACGGCGAGTCCGGGGGAGGGCGTGACGCTGAGCTGCTCCGGCCCGGACGCCGCCGTCGTCCCGCTGGACGACAGCAACCTCGCCGCCCGCGCTGCCCGGCTGCTCGCCGCCCACCACGGCATCGCCGACCCCGGCGTGCACCTGCACATCGCCAAGGCCATCCCGGTCGCCGGCGGCATGGCCGGCGGCAGCGCCGACGGAGCGGCGGCACTCGTCGCCTGCGACGCGCTCTGGCAGCTGGACACCCCGCTGCCGGTGCTGCTGGAGCTGGCCGCCGAACTCGGCTCCGACGTGCCGTTCGCCCTGCTCGGCGGCGTCGCACTCGGCCGCGGCCGGGGCGAGATCCTGGAGCCGCTGGCCGTCGAGGGCACCTTCCACTGGGTCTTCGCGGTCGCCGAGGGCGGCCTGTCCACCCCCGCCGTGTTCCGCGAGTGCGACCGGCTGCGCGAGGAGGCCGGCACCGGCTCCAGCGACACCGACGTCCCCACCCCGGACGCCGACCCGGCGCTGCTCGCCGCGCTCGCCGAAGGCGACACCGTCGCCCTGGCCGCCGCGCTCGCCAACGACCTCCAGTCCGCCGCGCTCTCGCTGCGCCCCGCGCTCGCCGCCACCCTGCGGGCCGGCACCGAGGCGGGCGCGCTCGGGGCGATCGTCTCCGGCTCCGGGCCGACCTGCGCGTTCCTGGCCAAGGACGCCGAGGCCGCCGCCGCGGTGGCCGAGGCGCTGCGGGCCTCCGGCACCTGTCGGACGGCGCACGCCACGCACGGGCCGGTGCCGGGCGCGTCCCTGGTGGGCTGAGGTGGTGGCCGGGGTCGCGGCGGGCCGGCGCGGTGGTCGGGCCCGGGGCGGGTTCCTGGCGGGTTGAGGCGGTGGTCGGGCCCGGGGCGGGTTCCTGGCGGGCTGACGCGGTGAAGGCGTTCCGGCGGGCCCATTAGGCTGGGGAGATCGGGGTGTCCCCGACAGGGGAGCCCGACCGCCGAGCGGTGGGCCGCCCCGCGACCGCCGAACCCAGGAGCGCAGCACACGTGGCCGTCAACCTCGCCACCATCGAGTCCGTCACGAAGGTCTACGGCACCCGCGCCCTGCTGGACGCGGTCAGCCTGGGCGTCAGCGAGGGCGACCGGATCGGCGTCGTCGGCCGCAACGGCGACGGCAAGACCACCCTGATCCGGATGCTCGCCAAGCTGGAGGAGCCCGACGGCGGCCGGATCACCCACTCCGGCGGACTCCAGATGGCCGTCCTCACCCAGCACGACTCGCTGGACCCCGAGGCCACCATCCGGCACGAGGTGATCGCCGACCGGGCCGACCACGAGTGGCTCGGCGACGCCCGGATCCGCGACATCATCGAGGGCCTCTTCGGCGGCCTCGACCTGCCCGGCTTCGCCGACGGCCTGGACACCGTCATCGGCCCGCTCTCCGGTGGCGAGCGCCGCCGGATCGCCCTCGCCAAGCTGCTGCTCGGCTCGCCCGACCTGATCGTCCTCGACGAGCCCACCAACCACCTCGACGTCGAGGGCATCAACTGGCTCGCCGAGCACCTCCAGAAGCGCCGCTCCGCGCTGGTCTGCGTCACCCACGACCGCTGGTTCCTCGACCAGGTCTGCACCCGGATGTGGGACGTCCAGCACGGCGAGGTGCACGAGTACGAGGGCGGCTACTCCGACTACGTCTTCTCCCGTGCCGAGCGCTCCCGGATCGAGGCCGTCGAGGAGCAGAAGCGCCAGAACATGGCCCGCAAGGAGCTGGCCTGGCTGCGCCGCGGCGCCCCCGCCCGTACCTCCAAGCCGCGCTACCGGATCGAGGCCGCCAACGCCCTGATCGCGGACGTGCCGGAGCCGCGCGACAAGTCCGAGCTGATGAAGTTCGCCAACGCGCGGCTCGGGAAGACGGTCTTCGACCTGGAGGGCGTGACCGTCAAGGCCGGCCCGAAGCTGCTGCTGGAGAACCTCACCTGGCAGCTCGGCCCCGGCGAGCGGATCGGCCTGCTCGGCGTCAACGGCGCCGGCAAGACCTCGCTGCTGCGCGCGCTGCGCGACGCGTACGCGAGCGAGGGCGACGTCCAGCCGGCGTCCGGCGTCATCAAGGTCGGCAAGACGGTCCGGCTGGCGTACCTGTCGCAGGAGGTCGTCGAGCTGGACCCGGCGACCCGGGTGCTCCAGGCCGTCGAGCAGGTCCGCTCGCGGGTCGACCTCGGCAAGGGCCGGGAGATGAGCGCCGGCCAGCTGTGCGAGCAGTTCGGCTTCGGCAAGGACAAGCAGTGGACGCCGGTCGGCGACCTGTCCGGTGGCGAGCGGCGCCGGCTCCAACTGCTCCGGCTGCTGATGGACGAGCCCAACGTGCTCTTCCTGGACGAGCCCACCAACGACCTGGACATCGAGACGCTCAACCAGCTGGAGGACCTGCTCGACGGTTGGCCCGGCTCGATGATCGTCATCAGCCACGACCGCTTCTTCATCGAGCGCACCACGGACACCGTCCACGCGCTGCTCGGCGACAAGAAGATGCGGATGCTGCCGAACGGCGTCGACGAGTACCTGGAGCGCCGGGCCCGGATGGCCGCCGCGGCTCAGGCCGCGGCTCCCTCCGCCGCGGCCGCGCCGGCCGAGACCACCGCCGCCGCGGCCGGGCTCTCCGGCGGGGACCTGCGGGCCGCGAAGAAGGAGATGCAGAAGCTGGAGCGGCAGATCGCCAAGCTGGACGAGAAGGAGTCCAAGCTGCACGCCCAACTCGCCGAGCACGCCGCCGACTTCTCCAAGGTCGCGGAGCTGGACGCGCAGCTGCGCGCGGTCCGGGAGGAGAAGGAGGAGCTGGAGATGAGCTGGCTGGAGCTGGCCGAGCAGGTCTGATCGCGGTCACCTGGCTCCGATCGGGGTCGCCTGGCTCTGATCGTGGTCATCCGGTTCTGATCGGGGTGACCCGGCTCTGATCCGGGTCACCCGGCGGGCGGCCGGTTGCCCAGGAGCGTCTCCAGCTCCTGGGCCGCACGGCCCAGTGCGCTGCGCGTCGGGTCGTGCGGGGCGGCCGGACGGTCCGTCGGGGCCGCCGGGGCCGGTGGGGCCGGCGGTGGCTGGTGCGCCCGCGCGGCGGCGGTCAGTTCGTCCAGTGCGGTCCGCACCCGGTCGACCTCGGACGGGTCCGGGACCCGGCCGCCGTACCGGATCTGCGCGGCGAAGGCCGCCACCGCGCCGCCCAGCCGCTCCAGCGCCGCCGTCGCCGGCAGCCACCGCTCGGCCAGCCGGCCGGTGGGCGGCGGCTCGGCCAGGCCCTGCCGCACCTCCTGGCGGGCGTCCGCCAGTGACCGGTAGGCCGTGCGGCGCAGCCACACCTGGGCGTTGCCGTCGTGGGTGCTGCCGTTCCGGAGAGTGGTGTCGAGGACGGCCGCGTCGAGGACGACGGCGTCGAGGTAGGCCCGCAGCGCCGTCGTGGCGTCGAGCAGCCGGGGCTCGATCCGGTGGCGCGGCCGCTCCGGCCACAGCAGGTAGCCGAAGAGCAGGACGATCGCGCTCGCCAGCACGGTGTCCAGGACCCGGGGCCAGAACTCGGCGGCGCTGCTCTGCCCGCCGAGCTGGAGCAGGATCAGCGCCATCGGCGTCATCACCACGGTGTTCAGCCCGTAGTGCGCCGCCGTGGCGTACGGGAGCAGGGCCACGCAGCCGGCCGCCATCGCCGTCAACGCCCACTCGTCGGTGGTGACCATCAGCAGCGCCGCGGTCACGGCCACCCCGAGCACCGTGCCCACCGAGCGGCTCACCGCGCGCAGGAACACCGAGCCGAGGTCCGGCTTGAGCACGAAGGCGATCGTTATCGGCACCCAGTAGCTCTTGCTGAGCGGGAAGTTGGCGGTGACCGCCGAGCCGACCGCGATGCACAGCGCGACCCGCAGGCCGTACCGGACCGAGCCCCGGGACAGCAGTCGCGCCCGCAGCCGCCAGGGGTCCGGCGGCGGCGCGGGGGCGGTGCCGATCCGGGTGTCACGGCCGGCCACCGTGTCGGCGGCGGCACGCAGAGCCACGTCCAGGGCCTGCCGGGAGGGGGTGTCGGGCCGCCAGTCGGGCACGGCGACCTCGCCACCGCCCTGCCGCACCGCGGCGGCCAGCCGGGCCGGCACCTCGGCCACCTCCGGCGGGACGGGGCGGCGCGCCCACAGCAGACCGGTCGCGGCCTCGGTGGCGGCGAGGGCGGCCTCGTACATCCGGCGGCGGCGCTCCTGGCGGTCCCGGTGGTCCCGGCCGCTCCGGCGGCCGGTGTTGCTCGTATGGCTCGTGCGGTTCGTACGGCTGGTGCGGTTCGTGTGACTCGTGCCGAGCAGGTCCTGGAGCTGGTTCAGGCGGGCCGTCAGCACCTGGCGCGAGGACGCCGCCCGCGGGCCGCCCAGGTCGACGAGGGTACGGCCGAGCGCCTCGAACGCGGCGGCCAGCGCCCGGTTGCACGGATCCGCGGCAGGCCGGTTCGGCGCCCCCGCGGGCAGCAGCCCGAGCAGCACCACGAACGCGGCCCCGACCAGCATCATCGGCGGCGCCGCCCACCACGGCCGCGGCAGCGGCATCCCACTGCCCAGCGCGGCCGACACCAGCAGCAGCATCCCGGCCGCCGAACCGCGCGGACCCGTCGCGCTCAACGCGCCGGAGGCGAAGGCGGTCAGCGTCAGCGCGACCCCCAGGCCCACGCCGTCCGCGCCGGTGTGCTGGAGGGCGGTGCCGATCAGCATGCCGAGCGCGGAGGCGAGCACCGCCGTCCCGATCCGGGCGGCCCGCAACCTGCCCGGCTCGACCCGGTCGTTCATCGTCGCGTGCATCGCCCCGAGCCCGGCGAACACCCCCAGATCCAGCCGGTGCACCACCAGCCCCACCGCCAACGGCAGCGCCATTCCCGCCGCCGCCCGCACCATCAGCGCCACCGGCAGCGGCGGCCGCGCGGGCCGCGCGGCACGGGCCCACCAGGGGGAAGGGGAGGCGTCGGAGGAACTCACGCGGTCACGTCCGTTCTGCGGCCTTGGGTCGCTGCTGTGCGACATTGCGCGGCAGATGGGGCGTACCGGGTCAGTTTACCCAGGGCTGTCGCGGCGCCTCGTACGTGTCAAGTTCGTACCGATCGCGTACGGGCGGGGCAAGGGCCCTGCCGGTCCGACAGGGGCGGTGGCTACGATGACGGAGGAGTAGCCCGTCCACAGGGCGGTCGGTGCGCCGACCAGGGCGGTGCGAACCAGAAGTTGACGGTGTGTTGCGGCACGCGGCCGCCCGGGACGCCCGGGTGCGGCCGGCCGTACGGGGGAGAGGTGAACTGCTGTGGCAGGAGCTAACGGGGACGGGTCGGGGACGCCTGCACCGGCGAACCCTTCGGGGGACGCGACGCCGTTCATGCTGGACCAGAAGATCACGTTGCCTTGGGTCGGTGGGATCAACCTCGCGCCCATCGTCAGCACGGTGCAGACCAACGTCAGCGCCGGCGACCTGGTGGCGGCCTTCGGCAAGCAGGACGTCAAGGTCGAGCTCGACACGCTCACGACGTTCGCGGGGAAGGTCGAGGCCCTGCTCGCCGCGATGGACGGCTCGCCCGCGGCGCCGTACAAGCTTCAGGAACAGAAGCTGACGGGCAAGAGCTTCGCGAGCGCGGAGTTCGCCGAGGCGACGGCCCTGACCAGCGCCTACGAGAAGGTGCACGCCCAGCTGGTCCAGCTGCACAAGGACTTCGTGTCGCAGATCGAGGCGATGAAGAACGCGGTCATGAAGTCGGCGAGCGCCTACTCGACCAACGAAGACCACACGACGGCAGCCCAGAACGCGGTCGCGAAGGGTGCGGATCTGTCGACAGCTGGACCGGGAAACTCCGGGTCTCTCTGATGGCAGTCGGCGCAGACGGTTCACGGGGAAACGGGGAGTAGGCAGTGTCAGACGGAACGAACTTCGAAGCGATCGACCACTCTGGGCTCAAGGGCATGGTCACCGGCGCCGAGCCGTCGTCGGTGCTGGACCGTGGCAACAAGCTCCAGGACGCCGGACGCGTTCTGAAGGAGCTCAGCCAGGCGCTCAAGTCGCACATCGGCAACATCACTTGGGAAGGGCCGGCCGCCGAGAGCTTCAAGACCTGGGCAGGCAACCTCCAGCAGTCGGCCGAGCTGTTGGGCAACTACTCGGCGGGCGCGGGCGGGGCCATGCACCAGGCCGGCGAGGCACTCAGTCTGGCCAAGTCCGCCGTGCCGGACGTCCCGACCTGTGACATCGCCACTGTGAACACCCGAAAGCGCCAGGGCGCGCCCGACGCTGCGGCCCAGGCGTCGGCCAACTTCACGCTGGAGGGGCCGACCCCCGCGAATCTCGACTCGATCATGAAGAAGCGCAATCCCAGCACGTGGGTCACCGCGGCCGAGGCTGATGCCGCGTCGCAGCGTGTCTACAAGGCGCACCAGGAAGCCATCCACCAGATGGAGAAGCTGGGTCAGGCGTACGCCGCCGCGACGACGACGCTGAACGGGCTCGGCGCCGACCTGGCTCTGCCGGGGACGCCGTCGGGCACGAACCGAGGCGATCAGTCGGACTTCTCGACGGGTGGCGGCCCTGGTGTAGGTCGCGGCGGCGCCGTCCGCAACCCGCGTACGGGTGGCGGCAGTGTCGGCGGAGGGTCCAACCCGGGCGGCGGCGAAACCTACGGCGGCGGAAAGGTCCTGCCCCGGGACCCGGGCTCCGGAGGCCCCGGCCCGTCGAACCCGGGCAACACCCCGCCCCCGCCGCACGGTGGCGGCGGCCAGGTGCTGCCCGCGCCGCAGGACCCGGGGACCTCGATCCCGCCGTACCACCCGTCGGACCCGGTGAACCGCCCGGGCACCGACCTCAACAGCCTGCCCCCCTCGCCGACCCTGCCCACCCAGACCGGCCCGTACGGCACCGGCGGCGGCCACCTGCCCACGGACGGACCGACCACCCTTCCCGGCTACCCGAACGGGCCGGGTGGTTCGAACAACGGGCCCGGTGTCCCCGGCGGCGGCCCGGGCCCGGGCTTCCCCACCGGAACGGGTGGCGGTTCCGTCCCGGCCAAGGGTGGCGGCAGCGGCTTCGTCCCCAACAAGGGCGGTGGCCAGATCCCGGCGCGTACGACCCAGTTCGGCGGCGGCCCGGGGCAGGCGAAGGGCGGCAACCCGGGGCTGCCCAGCGGAACGGTCTTCGGCGCCCGTGAGGCGGGGGCCGGCGGTGGCCGGGTCGGTGGGGCGACCGGCATGGGCGGCGGCATGCACCCCGGTATGGGCGGAGCCCACGGTGGCGCCGTCGGCGCCGGCGGCGGCTCGCGCGCCCGGGGCCTGTCCTCGACCACCGGCGGCACGGTCGGCGGCCGCAAGGGGCCGACGACCGGCGGGGAGTTCACTCCGGGTGGTACCGGCCTGCGCAACCGCGCGGCGGGCGCTGCCGAAGGCGGTGCCCCGTCGAGGCAGAACGGCATGATGGCGCCCGGAATGGCGGGCCACGGAGGCCGGAACGAGCGCGACCGCCGCAAGCGGGCCGACTACCTGCACGAGGACGAGGAAACCTGGACGAGCGGTACGCCGCACAGCAACCCGGACGTGGTTGAGTAGGACGGCAACGACTGCCCGGCCACTGGGCCTTCCCAGTGGCCGGGCAGGCTTGTTCGGGGCACTGGTCTTGCTGCTGGGGACATCGACGAGGAGCTGTGATGGGGCGGACGAACGCACGGGCGCGCTGGCGGATGCTTGCCTCAGCACTCGTCGCGGCTGGAGTGGTGGTTGGCCCGGTCGCCGGGCCTGCGGCTGCGGACGGATCGATTCGAGAGAATCAGTGGCACCTGGATTCCATGCACGCCCAGGAGATGTGGAAGATCTCCAAGGGGGAGAACATGACCGTCGCCGTGGTCGACGGCGGGTTCAAGCTGGACCATCCGGATCTGGTGGGGCAGCTTCTCCCCGGCAAGGATTTCAGTGAGAGCCCTGGTGGTGTGGGCTCGTACAGTGACGGTCACGGTACGGCCATGGCCAGCCTCATCGCAGGATCCGGCAAGGCCAGTGGTGGCACGGGGGCGTATGGCCTTGCTCCTGCCGCCAAGGTTCTTCCACTGAAGATCAACAATGGGTCCGTGGGAACCGTGGTTTCGTCGGACTTTCTGGGGCAGATCGGTCAGGCTGTCACCTATGCGGTCGAGCAGGGCGCCAAAGTCATCAACATCTCGCAGGGAATCTCTGCTGTCACCGCATCCCCCACTGATGTGGACAAGTTGAGCAAGACGCTGGCCTGGGCGCGGGCGAAGGGCGTGCTGGTTTTCTCCAGCGTGGGGAACTCCTACCAGTCGGGAAATCTCCTCGAGTATCCGAGCGGCCTGCCGAATGTGGTGGGGGTGGGTGCGATCGATCGCAACGCCACCGTGACCTCGGAGTCGCAGCAGGGGTCGCAGGTCATTCTCTCTGCGCCAGGTGCGGACATCGTCGAGGCGTGTACTGGCAGCACCGGATACTGCAAGGGCCATGGCACATCGGACTCCTCGGCTCTTGCTTCGGCCTCGGCCGCATTGATCTGGTCCGTGCACAAGGACTGGACTGCGAATCAGGTCCTACGGGTCCTCATCAATTCGGCGGGGAAGCCGAATGACGGGTCCAGCCGTAACAACATCATTGGTTATGGCGTTGTCCGGCCGCGCATCGCATTGACTGAGCCGGGGGATCCGGGCCCGGCGGATGTTTCGCCGGTTCCGAGTGATGCGGTTACGCCGTCGGCGGCCCCGTCGCCTACGGCGAGTGCGTCCGCTCCCGCGTCGTCGGCACCGAGCCCGGCCGACACGCCGACCGATGTCGCTGTCGGGGCGCCGTCGGTGCAGCCGAAGGCGGATGAGCCGTCGGGTTCGAGCAGCACGGTGCCGATCGTGGCGGGTGTGGTTGCCGGCCTGGTGGTGGTGGCCGGGGTGGTGTTCGCGGTGGTGCGGCGCAGGCGGAAGTCGGCCGGGCCGCCTGAGGTGGTCCAGGTGCCGCCGGTGCTGCCGCAGCAGTCGATGGGGGCGGTGCCGCCGCCTCCGCCGTCGTACCGGCCGCCGGTGCCGCCGGAGGAGAACCCGTACGCGAGGTGATCTATCGTCAGCGGACGGCAACGACTGCCCGGCCACTGGGCCTTCCCGGTGGCCGGGCAGGTTTGTTCGGGGCGCGCTTCCCGGTCGGCGGAGAGATTGACGAGGAGTTGTGATGGGGCGGACGAACGCGCGAGCGCATTGGCGGGTTGCTGCTGCGGCACTTCTGGCGGCGGGGATCGTGGTCGGCCCGGTCGCAGCACCCGCGGTTGCCGAGGACACGATCCGGCAGCAGCAGTGGCATCTGGAGGCCATGCACGCCCCGGAGATGTGGAAGGTCACCAAGGGACAGGGTGTCACGGTCGCGGTGATCGACAGCGGGTTCAAGTTCGATCATCCGGACCTGGAGGGGCAGTTCCTGCCCGGCCAGGACTTCAGTGGAAGTTCGGGCGGTGTGGGTTCGTTCGCGGACGGCCACGGCACGGCGATCTCCAGCTTCATCGCCGGGACGGGCAAGGGGAACGGGGGCACCGGCGCACAGGGGCTGGCGCCAGGCGTCAAGGTGCTTCCGTTGAAGATCAACACCGGCAAGGTCGGGTCGGTCGTCTCGACCGATTTCCTTGGTCAGATCGGACAGGCCGTCGACTATGCCGTCGCTCAGGGTGCGAAGGCCATCAATATTTCGCAAGGGATCGACGCAGTAACGGCCTTCCCGGCGGATGTGGCAAAACTCAACGGGATCATCGCGGCGGCCAGGGAAAAGGGGGCCCTGGTGTTCGCTGCGGTTGGGAACGAAGCCGAGAAGGGGAATCCCCTCGAATATCCCGGCGCGCTTCCCGGGGTGGTCGGCGTCGGGGCTTCGGATCGAAACGGCACTGTCACGGCGGAGTCCGAGCGAGGCCCGCAGGTGGCATTCGTCGCGCCTGGCATGGATATGATCGCGGCTTGCACCGCGTCCACGGGCTACTGCAAGAGTCATGGCACGTCGGATGCGACCGCCGTGGTGTCGGCCTCCGCGGCATTGGTGTGGGCGGCGCATCCGAACTGGACGGGCAACCAGGTTCTGCGGGTGCTCATCAATACCGCGGGAAAGCCCAATGACGGGTCCGGCCGCAATGACATCGTCGGTTACGGCGCGGTGCGCCCGCGTGTTGCCCTGACGGACCCGGGGGACCCCGGCCCTGCGAACGTGTCGCCGCTTCCGGTCGGCTCCGCTGCGCCGACGGTGGCCCCGTCGCCTACGGCGAGTGCGTCCACTCCCGCGTCGTCGGTGCCGAGCCCGGCTGACACGCCGACCGATGTTGCTGTCGGTGCGCCGAAGGCGGAGGAGTCCTCGGGTTCGAGCAGCACGCTGCCGGTCGTGGCCGGTGTGGTCGCCGGGCTGTTGGTGGTGGCGGGGGTGGTGTTCGTGGTGGTGCGGCGTCGGCGGAGGCCGGCCGGGCCGCCTGAGGTGGTCCAGGTGCCGCCGGTGCTGCCGCAGCAGCCGATGGGGGCGGTGCCGCCGCCTCCGCCGTCGTACCAGCCGCCGGTGCCGCCGGAGGAGAACCCGTACGCGAGGTGATCTATCGTCAGCGGACGGCAACGACTGCCCGGCCACTGGGACTTCCCGGTGGCCGGGCAGGCTTGTTCGGGGCGCGCTTCCCGGTCGGCGGAGAGATTGACGAGGAGTTGTGATGGGGCGGACGAACGCGCGAGCGCGTTGGCGGGTTGCTGCTGCGGCACTTCTGGCGGCGGGGATCGTGGTCGGCCCGGTCGCAGCACCCGCGGTTGCGGACGGCTCGATTCGTGCCGATCAGTGGCACCTGGATGCCATGCACGCCCCGGAGATGTGGAAGGTCACCAAAGGGGAGAACGTCACCGTTGCCGTGATCGACAGCGGCTTCAAGCTGGACCACCCGGATCTGGCCGGGCAGTTCCTGCCCGGTAAGGACTTCAGTGGAAGCCCGGGCGGGGTAGGTGCCTATGCGGAGAGCCATGGCACGCAGATGGCCGGCCTCATTGCCGGAACCGGTCAATCGAATGGTGGCAAGGGAGCCTACGGCCTCGCCCCCGGCGCCAGGATTCTTCCGTTGAAGATTGCCAACGGATCCGAGCATGCGGTGGTTTCGGCTGATTTTCTGGACCAGATCGGCCAGGCGGTGACGTATGCGGTCGAGCAGGGTGCCAAGGTCATCAACATCTCGCAGGGAACGGCTGCTGTCACGACCTCCCCGGCCGATGTGGAGAAGCTGAACAAGATCTTGGCGTGGGCTCGGACCAAGGGATCGCTCGTGGTCTCCAGCGTCGGAAACTCCGGCGATCAGGGGAATGTTGTCGAATATCCGGGAGCCCTGCCCAACGTGGTCGGTGTAGGGGCTTCGGACCGGAACGGCACGGTCACTGCCGAGTCCGAGCGCGGGCCGCAGGTCGTCTTCGTCGCCCCTGGTATGGACATGATCGCGGCCTGCTCAAGCGCGACCGGTTATTGCAAGGGCCATGGCACGTCGGATGCGGCCGCCGTGGTTTCCGCGTCGGCGGCCCTGGTGTGGTCGTTGCACCCGGGCTGGACGGCGAATCAGGTCCTGCGGGTCCTCATCAATACGGCGGGGAAGCCGAATGACGGCTCCAGCCGTAACGACATCGTTGGCTACGGTGCAGTGCGACCGCGTATCGCGGTGACGGATCCGGGGGACCCGGGCCCCGCGAACGTGTCGCCGCTGCCGACTGACGCGGCTACGCCGTCGGCGGCTCCGGTGCCGTCGGCCAGTGCGTCCGCTCCCGCATCGGCGGTCCCGGTCCCGGCTGACACGCCGACCGATGTTGCTGTCGGTGCGCAGAAGGCGGAGGAGTCCTTGGGTTCGAGCGGCACGCTGCCGATCGCGGCCGGTGTGGTCGCCGGCCTGGTGGTGGCCGGGGTGGTGTTCGCGGTGGTGCGGCGCAGGCGGAAGCTGGTCGGGCAGCCCGAGCCGGTCCAGATGCCGCCGGTGCCGCCGCAGCAGCCGATGGGGGCGGTGCCGCCGCCTCCGCCGTCGTACCGGCCGCCGGTGCCGCCGGACGACAACCCGTACGCGAGGTAGCCGCGTTCGGGGTCGGACACATGCGCGAGGGCGTCGGGTTCATCCTGGCGCCCTCGCGCGCGTTCGTGGGGCGTGAGGGGTGGGGGTGTGCGCCGGGGTCACTCGGGTGGAGGCTGGTGGGGGTGGGGTGGGGGTGGCGAGGGTTGGCGGTATGGATGCGGAGGGTGCTTGGCGGGTCGGGCAGGTGCGGCGGGCGGCGGCTGCGGCGCTGATCGGGACGGCGATCGAGTTCTACGACTTCTTCATTTACGGGACGGCGGCCGCGTTGGTGTTCGGGCCGGTGTTCTTTCCCGGACTGGGCGCGGTGGGGGCGCTGTTGGCGGCGTTCTCGGTGTACGCGGTGGCGTTCCTGGCCCGGCCGGTGGGGGCGGTGGTGTTCGGGCACTTCGGGGACCGGGTGGGGCGGAGGGCGACGCTGGTGGTGTCGCTGCTGTTGATGGGGCTGGCGACGGCCGGGGTGGGGTTGCTGCCGGGGTTCGGGGTGTGGGGGTGGTGGGCGCCGGCGGTGCTGGTGGTGCTGCGGGTGTGTCAGGGCGTCGGGTTGGGCGGGGAGTGGGGCGGGGCGGCGCTGCTGATCGCGGAGAACGCCCCGGCCGGGCGGCGGGGGCGGTACGGGGGGTTCCTGCAGCTGGGGCCGACGATCGGGTTCGTGCTGGCGAACGGGGTGTTCCTGGCGCTGCAACTCGGCCTGGACGAGGGGGCGTTCCGTGCGTGGGGTTGGCGGGTGCCGTTCCTGGCCTCGTTCGTCATGGTCGCGGTGGGGTTGTTCGTCCGACTGCGGGTCGAGGAGTCGCCGCTGTTCCGGACGGCGGGCCGTCGGGAGCGGCTGCCGGTGCTGGAGGTGCTGCGGGGGCACTGGCGTCCGGTGTTGGCGGGCGGCGGGGCGATCACCGTGGGGTACGCGCTGTTCTACCTGACCACGACGTACGCGCTGGCGTACGCGACCGGCGGGCTCGGGGTGGCGAGCACGCTGGTGCTGTCGATGCTGCTGGTCGGCGCGGTGGGCATGGCGGCGACGGTGTGGCTGAGCGCCTCGCGCAGTGACCGGTGGGGGCGGCGGCGGACGCTGTTCTGGGCGACGTGCCTGGCCGCGGTCTGGGCGCTGGTGCTGTTCCCGCTGCTGGAGACGGTGAGCCGGCCGTTGATGTTCGTCGCGTTGGCGGGGTCGATGGTGGTGCTGGGCGGCATGTTCGGGCCGTTGGCGGCGTTCCTGCCGGAGCTGTTCCCGACCCGGGTGCGCTACACGGGCGCGGCGCTGACGTACAACCTGGGCGGGGTGGTCGGCGGGGCGACGACGCCGCTGGTGGCCACCCGGCTGACCGGGGCGTACGGGACGGCGCAGCCGGTGGGCTGGTACCTGGCGGTGTTGGGGGTGCTGGCGCTGGGGTGTCTGTGGATGCTGCCGGAGAACACCGGCGCGGAGCTCGGCTCGCTGGGCGGCTCGGTGGGCGGGGCGGCGGACGGTGCGACGGAGGGGCCGGTCGACGGTCCGGTGGACGGCGGACGCCGCCGGGCGCCCCGGTGGGGGACGGACCCGGCGGCGTAGCGGCGCGGGGGCTCAGCCGGCCAGGGCGGCGCGGCCGGCCAGCACGACGGCGGTGTGCCGGGCGACGCGCTCGCCCAGGTGCTCGGCGGTGGCGATGTCGGCCTTGTGGACGCCTTCCGGGCCGGCGTCGACCGGGGACGAGGCGGCGGCGCCGTTGAAGAAGCCGAGCCGGTTGAGGTCGTTCTCGGAGTCGGCGGTGGAGTTCCAGCCGGGCTTGAGGCCGAGGTTGACCCAGTTCATGCCGTGCTGGGCGGCGAGGGTCTGGAAGAAGCCGAGGGTGCCGGCCTTGTCGCCGCTCTTGGAGCCGGAGTTGGTGAAGCCGGCCGCGAGCTTGTCCTTCCAGGCGTCGGTGAACCAGCGCTTGCTGGTGGCCTCGGCGAAGGTGTGGAAGGCGCCGGAGGCGGTGCCCATGTAGGTGGGGGAGCCGAAGACGATCGCGTCGGCGCCGTCCAGCTGGGCCCACTGCTCCTCGGTGATGGTGTCGACGGCGATCGTGACGACCTGGGCACCCGCGGCGGCGGCGCCACGGGCGACGGCCTCGGCGATCACGGCGGTGTGGCCGTAGCCGGAGTGGTAGGCGAGGGCGACGGTCGGACGGACGGCGGTCATGCGGCACTCCAGGGAAGAAGAGGGGATGGGCGCGGGCGGGCGTGGGGACGGGAAGGGGCGCGGCGCGGTGGCAGCGACCCCGACCCGTTCGGTCTCCAATGTAGACCAAGTCTCTATTGGTTACCAAGGGTGGAATGGAGACCGGCCGGGCTACCCTGGACGCATGACGACGGAGCGAGCGGCGCGGACCCGGAGCGGACGGCCCGCGGAAGCGGACGGGCATGGCGCGCAGGGTGGGCAGGAGTACGACCGGTTCGCGCGGCTCTGTCCCAGTCGCGAGGTGTTCGCCGAGCTGGCCGACAAGTGGTCGATGCTGATCCTGACGAGCCTGCACCTCTCCGGTCCGCAGCGCTTCTCCGAGCTCCAGCGCGGGATCGGCGGAGTCAGCCGCAAGATGCTCACCCAGTCCCTGCGCAACCTGGAGCGCAACGGGCTGGTGCTCCGTACGGTCTTCCCGGAGACGCCGCCGCGGGTGGTCTACGACCTGCTGCCGCTCGGCCGTGAGCTGGCCGAGCTGCTGGAGCCGGTCGGCCGGTGGACGGAGCGTCGCGCCGGGCGGATGCTGGCGGCCCGCGAGGAGTTCGACGCGGCGCACGGCGAGGGCTGAGTCCGGCGCACGAAGAGGGCCGAGTCGCCCCCGGCTGCCCGGTCAGGGCGGAGCGGAGGCCGATTTCCCTTCCGGGCCCGGAGCCGTGTAATGTCTTCCTTGTTCGAGCGGCCGGGAGAAACACCGGCAAGCGAGCAAGCCCCTATAGCTCAGTCGGTAGAGCGTCTCCATGGTAAGGAGAAGGTCTGCGGTTCGATTCCGCATGGGGGCTCCACTGAAAGACCCTCGCCTCACGGCGGGGGTCTTTCGCGTTTCCCGGCCGGTTCCGCACCGTCGACACGCCACGGCCTAGCGGGTCGGGTACGGAATGCGCTGTGATGGTGCGTCATCGGCCGCCCGCCCGAGGGGTGCGGGCGCGAGCCGGACCCCGACCTGGAGGGCGTCATGGGTGTTCGACTCGTGGTGGTGGACGACCACCGGCTGCTGGCCGAGGCGCTGGCCACCGCACTTCAACTGCGCGGTCACCGGGTGCTCGCGGTCGGCTCCCCGGCGGGCGTCGCCGCCGATCTGGTGGTCGGCCGGCGGCCGGAGGTGTGCCTGCTGGGGGTGGCCGCGCCGGGGGAGCCGGGCGCCTTCGACGGGCTGCGCCGGATTCGTCGCGAACGCCCCGAGGTGGCCGTGATCGTGCTCGGTCCGGTGGGCGAACTGCGCGGGGTGGCGGCGGCGTTCGCGGCCGGAGCGGCCGGGTACGTGCCCAGTGACGAGCGGATCGAGGTGGTCGAGCGGGCCATCGGGCGGGCGCGCGCGGGTGAGGCCGCGGTCGCGGTGGACATCCTGCGCGGGGCCTTCGACCAGCTGCTGCGCCCGGCGGCGGAGCCGGACGACGAGGCCGTGCGGCTGCTGCGGCTGCTGACCCGCCGTGAGGTGCAGGTGCTGGCCCGGATCGCGGACGGCGAGGACACCGCGGCGATCGCCGCCGGGATGCGGATCGCCGCCAGCACCGCCCGGACCCACGTCCAGCGGGTGCTGATGAAGCTCGGCGCGCGGACCCGGCTGGAGGCGGCCGCGGTCGCGGCGCGCACCGGTCTGCTGGAGCGGATGGCCGGCGGCTGACGGCTCGGTGAACCGGTGGCCGACGACTCGGTGAACCGGTGGTTGACGGCTCGGTGAGAAGGCTGGAATCAGTCGTCCGTGTGGTGCGGAGCACCCCGGGGGGATTGGGAGAATGACCCCAGTCGTACGCATTCCGTCGATGGCTTCCGCCCGACGGGCGGACCGTCGTTCGCTGGAGGTCGCAACATGAGTAAGTACCTGGTCACGGGTGGCGCCGGCTACGTCGGCAGTGTGGTCGCCGCCCACCTGCTGGAGGCGGGGCACCAGGTGACCGTCCTGGACGACCTCTCCACCGGTTTCCGCGAGGGCGTCCCGGACGGTGCCGAGTTCGTCGAGGGCCGGATCCAGGAGGCCGGCAAGGTGCTGGACGGCTCCTTCGACGGCGTGCTGCACTTCGCCGCCTCCTCGCAGGTCGGTGAGTCGGTCGCGGACCCGGAGAAGTACTGGCGCAACAACGTGGCCGGCTCGCTGGAGCTGATCAGCTCGATGCGCGCGGCGGGCGTGCGCAAGCTGGTGTTCTCGTCCACCGCCGCCACCTACGGCGAGCCGGAGGTCGTGCCGATCGCCGAGACCGCCCGCACCGCGCCGACCAACACCTACGGCGCCACCAAGCTCGCCGTGGACCACCTGATCACCAGTGAGGCCGTCGCGCACGGTCTGGCCGCCGTCTCGCTGCGCTACTTCAACGTGGCCGGTGCGTACGGTGCGTACGGTGAGCGGCACGACCCCGAGTCGCACCTGATCCCGCTGGTCTTCCAGGCCGCGCTGGGGCAGCGCCCGCACATCGCGGTGTACGGCGACGACTACCCGACCCCGGACGGCACCTGCATCCGCGACTACATCCACGTCGCCGACCTGGCCGAGGCGCACCTGCTGGCGCTGGACACGGCCGAGCCGGGCGAGCACCTGATCTGCAACCTGGGCAACGGCAGCGGCTTCTCGGTGCGCGAGGTGATCGAGTCGGTGAAGCGCGTCACCGGCCGGGAGATCCCGGTGCGGGTCGAGGGCCGGCGGGCCGGCGACCCGGCGGTGCTGGTGGCCTCGGCCGCCCGCGCCCACGAGACGCTCGGCTGGACCCCGCGCCGCCCGAACCTGGACGAGATCGTCGCCGACGCCTGGAAGTTCACCCTGGCGAAGAACGGCCACTGAGCAACAGAAGAACGGCCGCTGGGCGACAAGCGCCGGGGAGGGGCCGGTCGGGGGGATCCCGGCCCGACCACCGGTGGGGCGCGGCGCCAGGAAACGTCCGGGCGCGGCGCCCCGCGGGGGCGGTCGGATGCTCCAAGTCCGGCTGCCCGCGCACCTTCTGACGAAACTTCACCGAATCGCCACGAGCGCGTTTCCCGCCCCGTACGCTGAGTGCGGTACCGGTGGGGGCCGGCGCCCATTCGGTCTCACCGGCCACCGGTGGGCGGGCGGAACGGCGGGTCCGGAACGCGGATGCCGGGCCGGTCCCGCCCCGGGCTCGGGCGGTCTGAGCAGGGGGAGGGACGATGGCGCGGATTCGCGTCCTGGTGGTCGACGACCACCGGATCTTCGCCGAGGCACTGGCCGCGGCGCTGGCCGCCGAGCCGGACGTGGAGGTGGGGGCGGCCGGCAGTGCCGCCGCCGCCGAGCGGGCCTTGGAGCGTGCGGCCGGCGAGGGCCGCGCCTACGACGTGGCACTGATCGACGCCGACCTCGGAGTCGAGGCGAGTGGCACGGGCGGTACGGCCGGAGTGCCCGGTACGGCCGGGTTACCCGGTGGGCCCGGGACGGTCGGGCAGTCCGGCGGACCGGGGGCACCCGGAGCCGGCGGAGCACTCGCCCGTCGGCGGCCGGGCGCGGAGCACGGCGACGAGGCCCGGCGCGGCCGCGCCGCCCCTCCCGTACCGCAGCCGCGCCGGCCGGCCGTACCGCCGGGGGCGCCCGTCGCGCTGTCGGGCGGGCAGCTGCCCGGCGCCCGTCCGGTGGTGGACCCGCTGCGGGGCGACCAGCTGAGACCCGCGGCCCCGACGCCCGACGGCATCACCCTGCTGGCCCGACTCCGCCGTGCCCACCCCGGGCTGCGCGCCGTCGTGCTGGCCGCCGCCGACGACCCGCACCGTGCCGCCCGCGCCCTGCACGCGGGCGCCACCGGCTGGGTGGCCAAGGAGAGTTCGCTGGCCCGGCTGCTCGCGGTGGTCCGGGGTGTGCTGCGGGACGAGACGCACCTGCCGCCCGCGCTGCTCACCGGGGTGATCCGCGAACTCACCACCGCCCGGCGGGACCGCACCGAGAGCGAGCGGCTGGTGGACACCCTGACCCCGCGGGAGAAGCAGATCCTGCGCTGCATGGTCGCGGGCCTCGGCCGGCAGGCCGTGGCGGAGCGGCTCTACCTGTCGCCGCACACCGTCCGGACGCACATGCAGAACGTGCTGGGCAAGCTCGGGGTGCACTCCACGCTGGCGGCCGTCGCGGTCGCCCGCCGGGCCGGGGTCAGTCCCGCCGAGCCGGCCGCGCTCCCGCCGCCCTCGGTGGTCGGCAGCGTCGACCGGCCCTGAGCCGTGTCGAACCGGCCCTGAGCCGTGTCGAACCGGCCCTGAGCCGGGAACCGCGGTGGCAGGGGAGCCCGGGAGCCGCCGTCAGCCCGGGATGTTGTCGAACGGGGCGACCAGCACCCGCAGCAGCGCGGCGAGTTCGGTCTGCTGGCCGGAGCTGAGCTGGGCGAGCAGTTCGCGTTCGTGTGCGAGCAGCCCGGCGAGCGCCTGGTCGGCGCGGTCGCGGCCGTCGTCGGTCAGCCGGACCAGCACGCCGCGCCGGTCGTCCGGGTCGGGCAGGCGCTTGACCAGGCCCTTGCCGGTGAGCCGGTCGATCCGGTTGGTCATGGTGCCCGAGGTGACCAGGGTCTGGGTGAGCAGCTGGCCGGGGGAGAGCTGGTACGGGGAGCCGGCCCGCCGCAGGGCGGTCAGGACGTCGAACTCCCAGGGCTCCAGGCCGTGCTCGGCGAAGGCGGCGCGGCGGGCGCGGTCCAGGTGCCGGGCGAGCCGGCTGACCCGGCTGAGCACCTCCAGCGGCTCCACGTCGAGGTCGGGGCGCTCCCGGCGCCACGCTGCGACCAGCCTGTCGACCTCGTCCTCCATGACGATCAGTGTATCGGTGGATGTGTCGATGTGAAGTCTCTTGACATCGAGAAATGTGCAGGCGAGGCTACCCGAGATATCTTGATATCGAGATACCTGCGAGGTGAACCATGACCGACCCCGTCTGGGACCCGGAGCAGTACCTGCGCTTCGCCGACGAACGCACCCGCCCACTGCGCGACCTGCTCGCCCGCGTCCCCGCCCTCCCGCACCCCGGTGCCGAGGCGATCCTGGACATCGGCTGCGGCCCGGGCAACTCCACCGCCGTCCTGCGCGAGCGCTGGCCGCACGCCCGCCTCACCGGCGTCGACAACTCCGCCCCGATGCTGGCCGCCGCCCGCACCGACGGCGAGCCCGGCGCCGAGTACCTGCTCGCCGACGCCCGCGACTACGACCCGGCCCCGGCCCGGCCGGACCTGATCGTCTCCAACGCCACCCTCCAGTGGGTGGACGGGCACCTGGCGCTGCTGCCGCGCTGGGCGGACGCCCTCGAACCCGGCGGGGTGCTCGCCTTCCAGGTGCCCGGCAACTTCGACGCCCCCAGTCACACCCTGCTCGCCGACCTGCGCCGCAGCGCCCGCTGGCGGGACGCGCTCGGCGGGGAGGCCGTCCGGGTCGGCGTCCACCGGCCCGAGCGCTATCTCGACGCCCTGGTCGCCGCCGGCTGCCTCCCGGACGTCTGGGAGACCACCTACCTGACCCTGCTGCCGGGGGCGGACCCGGTCCTGGAGTGGGTCAAGGGCACCGCGCTGCGCCCGGTCCTCACCCGGCTCACCGACCCGGCCGACCGCGCCGCCTTCCTCGCCGAGTACGGGCGGCTGCTGCGCGAGGCCTACCCGGCCGGGGCGCACGGGACGGTGTTCCCGTTCCGGCGGATCTTCGCGGTGGGGACCAGGCAGCCGGACTGAGTCGGACGGGCCGAGCGGGTCGAGCCGGACGTCGGCCCGGTTGAGCCGGACGGGCCGGGCCGGTTGGGCCGAACGGGGTGGCCCGTGACGGCCCCGGCCGGTCAGCCCTTGCGCTCGCCGACCAGCTTCGGGTGCCGCTCCAGGCCCTCCAGCCCGTGCCAGGCGAGGTTCACCAGGTGCGCCGCCACCGTCGCCTTGTCCGGCTTGCGGACCTCCAGCCACCACTGCCCGGTCAGCGCGACCATCCCGACCAGCATCTGCGAGTACATCGGGGCCAGTCGGGCGTCGAAGCCGCGGGACTTGAACTCCAGGCCCAGGATGTCCTCGACCTGGGTGGCGATGTCGCTGATCAGCGAGGCGAAGGTGCCGGTCGACTGGGCCACCGGGGAGTCCCGGACCAGGATCCGGAAGCCGTCCGTCGAGGTGTCGATGTAGTCCATCAGCGCGAAGGCGGCCTGCTCCAGCAGTTCGCGCGAGTGCCCGCCGGTCAGGGCCCCGGTCACCATGTCCAGCAGCAGCTGCATCTCGCGGTCGACGACCACCGCGTAGAGCCCCTCCTTGCCGCCGAAGTGCTCGTACACCACGGGCTTCGACACCCCGGCGCGCTCGGCGATCTCCTCCACCGAGGTGCCGTCGTAGCCGCGCTCCGCGAAGACCGTCCGGCCGATCTCCAGCAGCTGCTCGCGCCGCTGCTTGCCGGTCATCCGGACCCGGCCGCCCCGGCGGCGCGGGGCCGGGGCGGAGCCGCCCTCGCCGGGGCCGGCCGCCGGCGCAGCGGGCCGCGGACGGGCCGGCGCCGAGGCGGGCGCCGCGTCCGTCCGCGTGCTGTGGTGACCGCCTGTGCTGTCTGCGCTGCTCCCGTTCACCCCTACATCATGCTGGAAGCGACGCCTCATGCGGCGCGGCGGGCGGCGATCCGCTGCGCGTCCGGCCAGCGGACGTCCCGGACCCAGCCGGCCAGCTCGAACCAGCGGATCAGCCGGGCCGAGGAGTCGATCTGCCCGCGCAGCACCCCGTGCCGGGCCGCGGTCGGGTCGGCGTGGTGCAGGTTGTGCCAGGACTCGCCGCAGGAGAGCAGGGCGAGCCACCAGACGTTGCCGGAGCGGTCCCGGGAGCGGAACGGGCGCCGGCCGACGGCGTGGCAGATCGAGTTGATCGACCAGGTGACGTGGTGCAGCAGTGCCACCCGGACCAGCGAACCCCAGAAGAAGGCGGACAGCGCCCCCTCCCAGGACAGGCTCACCAGGCCGCCGACCAGCGCGGGCAGCAGCAGCGAGATGGTGGTCCAGAGCCAGAACAGCCGGGAGATCCGCCTTATGGCCGGGTCGCGCACCAGGTCGGGGGCGTACTTGAGCTGCGAGGTCTGCTCCTCGTCGAACATCCAGCCCATGTGGGCCCACCACAGGCCCTTCATCAGCGCCGGGACGCTCTCCCCGTAGCGCCACGGCGAGTGGGGGTCGCCGTCCTTGTCGCTGAACCGGTGGTGCTTGCGGTGGTCGGCCACCCAGCGCACCAGCGGGCCCTCGACGGCGAGGCTCCCGGCGATCGCCAGCGCCAGGCGCATCGGGCGGCGGGCCTTGAACGCGCCGTGGGTGAAGTAGCGGTGGTAGCCGATGGTGATGCCGTGGCAGGTGAGGTAGTACATGCCGACGGTGATCGCGAGGTCCGTCCAGCCCAGCCCCCAGCCCCAGGCCACCGGGACGGCGGCCACCAGGGCGGCGAACGGCACCAGGATGAACAGGGAGAGCGCGATCCGCTCGGCCAGGCCCTGCTTCTCCCCGCCGCGGGTGGCGGACAGCCGGGTGGCCGCGGCGTCGGGGCCGGCGGTCCCGGCGGTCGCGACGATGTCGGCGGACTCGATGACGTCGGCCGGGTCGGAGTCGGGCGACGGAGTGCGGGACGCGGCGTTCCCCGCGCGCGCCTCGCCTGCCTGAATGGTCATGGGCGTCCCTTTGCGGCGTCCCGGAACGGGAGAGAAGCGGAGCTACGTTGGCGTAACCTACGGCATCGTAGGTTGCGCTCCGTGTCCAGGGGAACACTCCGCCGCGCGGCACTTGAGTGAATTCACCCGACTGGATGGATGAACCGCGGGTCCGGCGGGTTCGGCCGCCGGACGCCGAATCGGGGCCGTGGATCGGTGCAGTTCGATACCCACGGCAGGGCCCTCTCGGGTAGGGTCTGACACGACTGTCCGCCGTGGTGTAATGGCAGCACAGGGCCCTTTGGAGGCCTTTGTCTGGGTTCGAATCCTAGCGGCGGAGCCTCTGCGCGCCTCGGGTTCGGGCGTTTTCCCCCGCGCCGGTATTGTCGGTGCTGCTCGGCGGACTGTGCGAATGGCGACCGGCCTGGGTCCGGGCCGGGCCTGCTCTGCCCTCTCTGTGAACCTACCGAGGAGCCTCCCCGCATGGGTGCCAATTCGCTTGCCGCCGTTGTCGTGCTCGCCGCCGGTGGCGGGACCCGGATGAAGTCGAACAAGCTGCCCAAGGTGCTGCACGAGGTGTGCGGGCGCTCGCTGGTGGGTCACGCGGTCTCGGCGGCCCGGGAGCTGACCCCGGGCCAGCTGGTCGTGGTGGTCGGGCACCAGCGCGAGCAGGTCGTGGCGCACCTGACGGAGCACTACCCGGCCACCCGCACCGCGGTGCAGGAGGAGCAGAACGGCACCGGGCACGCGGTGCGCACGGCGCTGGAGTCGCTGTCCGCCGACGGCGTGGCGCTGGACGGCACGGTGATCATCACCGCCGGCGACTCGCCGCTGCTGACCGGGGAGACCCTGCGCCGGCTGGCCGACGCGCACGCCGCCCAGCAGAACGGCGTCACCGTGCTGACCGCCGTCGTCCCGGAGCCCTTCGGCTACGGCCGCATCCTGCGGGACGAGGACGGCACCGTCGCCGCGATCGTCGAGGAGCGGGACGCCAGCGCCGTCCAGCGCGCGATCACCGAGATCAACTCCGGTGTCTTCGCCTTCGACGCCAAGCTGCTCACCACGGCGCTGGGCGAGCTCACCACGGACAACTCGCAGGGCGAGGAGTACCTGACCGACACCCTGGAGATCCTGCGCAAGGCGGGCCACCGGGTCGGCGCCGTGGTGGCCGAGGACCACCGGGACATCCTGGGCATCAACGACCGGGTCCAGCTGGCGCACGCCCGCCGGCTGCTGAACGACCGCCTGCTGGAGCGGGCGATGCGCGAGGGCGTCACCGTGGTGGACCCGGCGACCACCTGGTTCGACGTGCAGGTCACGTACGAGCCGGACGCCGTGGTGCTGCCGAACACCCAGCTCCAGGGCGCCACGCACCTGGGCGAGGGCTGCGAGGTGGGCCCGAACTCCACCCTCAGGGACACCCTGGTCGGCGCCGGCGCCCGGGTGAGCAACACCACGGCCGACCGCGCCGAGGTGGGCGAGCTGGCCACCGCCGGTCCGTACGCCTACCTGCGTCCGGGTGCCAAGCTGGCCCGCAAGGCGAAGGTCGGCACCTACGTCGAGGTGAAGAACTCCGAGCTGGGCGAGGGTGCCAAGGTGCCGCACCTGTCCTACATCGGCGACGCCACGATCGGCGAGGGCACCAACGTCGGCGCGGCCTCGGTCACCGTGAACTACGACGGCGTGAACAAGCACCGCACGGTCATCGGCGCGCACTGCCGGACCGGTTCGGACAACATGTTCATCGCCCCGGTCACCATCGGTGACGGCGCCTACACCGCGGCCGGCTCCGTGATCACCGGAGACGTCCCGGCCGGGGCGCTCGGTGTGAGCCGGGCCACCCAGCGCAACATCGACGGCTGGGTCGAGCGCAAGCGCCCCGGGACGGCATCCGCGCAGGCCGCGCAGGCGGCGGCGGACGGTGCCGAGCAGGCCTGAGCGGGCGGCGCCCCGGGGCACCCGGTAGTCCCGGGGCGGACGGTTTCTGCGCGGGCGCGTAACCTTGGGGACATACGTGCGCCACTGGGCTTACCGCCCGTGTCCAGGCGTACCGACATTTCCCCTACCCGTGCCGCGAGCGGGCCCCGCCTGCCCGCTGCCGGGTCGAGGGTTCAGCGTCCGCAACGCGAGGAGACGGTGCAGTGAGCGGGATCACGACGTCGGGTGAGAAGAAGCTGAAGCTCTTCTCCGGCCGTGCCCACCCGGAGCTGGCGAAGGAGGTGGCCGCGGCGCTCGGGACCGAACTGGTCCCCACCAAGGCCCTGGACTTCGCCAACGGCGAGATCTACGTCCGCTTCCTGGACTCCGCGCGTGGCGCGGACTGCTTCGTGATGCAGAGCCACACGGCTCCCATCAACCAGTGGATCATGGAGCAGCTGATCATGATCGATGCTCTGAAGCGGGCCTCCGCCAAGAGCATCACGGCGATCCTGCCGTTCTACGGCTACGCCCGCCAGGACAAGAAGCACCTCGGCCGCGAGCCCATCTCGGCCCGTCTGATCGCCGACCTGCTGCGCCAGGCCGGTGCCGACCGCCTGATGGCCGTGGACCTGCACACCGCGCAGATCCAGGGCTTCTTCGACGGCCCGGTGGACCACCTGTTCGCGCTGCCGCTGCTGGCCGACTACATCGGCGAGAAGGTCGACCGCTCCAAGCTGACCGTCGTCTCGCCGGACGCCGGCCGCGTGAAGGTCGCCGACCAGTGGTGCGACCGGCTGGACGCCCCGCTGGCGATCATCCACAAGCGCCGCGACATCACCCAGGCCAACACCATCCTGTCGGCCGACGTCGTCGGTGACGTCAAGGACCGGGTCTGCGTGCTCGTCGACGACATGATCGACACCGCCGGCACCATCTGCGCCGCGGCCGACGCGCTGTTCGACAACGGTGCCGCGGACGTCGTGGTGGCGGCCACCCACGGTGTGCTCTCCGGCCCGGCCGCGGACCGGCTGAAGAACTCGCGGGTGAGCGAGTTCGTGTTCACCAACACGCTGCCCACCCCGGCCTCGCTCCAGCTGGACAAGATCACCACGCTGTCCATCGCCCCGTCGATCGCCGCCGCGATCCGCGAGGTCTTCGAGGAGGGCTCGGTGACCAGCCTCTTCGAGGGCGTGCACTGACGAAGTCCCGTGCGGGGGGGGGCCCGCGGGGGGGGGCCGGGGGCCCCCCCCCATTTAAAGGGAGGCGCCCGGGGGGGTGTGGAAGGGGAAAATGAGCGGCCGGGGGGGGCGGGTGCCGCCCCCCCCGGGGGCCCGCCGGGAGAGA
>NZ_JBICYZ010000009.1:0-37671 GCF_043201465.1 Kitasatospora sp. NPDC048298 | reverse complement strand
GGGGGGCGGGCCGGGCGGGGGGGGGGGGGGCGCCGGCGCCCCCCCCCGCGGGGGGGCGGCCCCCCCCCCCCCCCCGGGGGCGGCGCCCCCCCCCGCCCCCCCCCCCCCCCCCCCCCCCCGCCGATTTCACGGGAAGCCGCCGGTGCGGTTAGACTCGTGAAACTGCTCGGCGAGGGATGCCGTGTGCCCGCTCGCCGGGTGCCCGCTCCGTGATCGACGCGCTGCCGGTGCCGGACTCCCGTCCGCCCGGCAGGCCGTTGCCGCCGAGTGACCCCCGAACGTACTGAGGGTGTGGTCCCGGCGGTTTTTCGCGTTGCCTGCACCCCCGCGCCAGTTTCCACGAGGAGTGCAGTCGTGTCCGAGATCCGTATTGCCGCTGAGACCCGTTCCGAGTTCGGCAAGGGTGCCGCCCGTCGTGCCCGTCGCGCCGGCTTCGTCCCCGGTGTCGTCTACGGCCACGGCCACGCCCCGGTTCACCTGAACCTGCCCGGCCACGACCTGATGATGGCCCTGAAGACCCCGAACGCCCTGCTGGTCGTCCCGATCGAGGGCAAGGACGAGTACGTCCTGCCGAAGGCCGTCCAGCGCGAGGCCATCAAGCGCACCATCGAGCACGTCGACCTGCTGCTGGTCAAGCGCGGCGAGAAGGTCACCGTCGAGATCCCGGTCCACGTCGAGGGCGAGCTGGCCCCGGGCGGCAACCTGGTGGAGCACGTCCTGCAGGCCCTGCCGATCGAGGCCGAGGCCACCCACCTGCCCGAGTCGGTCACCGTCTCCGTCGAGGGCCTGGAGGCCGGCGCCTCCATCCACGCCAAGGACATCGTCCTGCCGGCCAACGTCTCGCTGGCCGTCGAGGCCGACGCCGTCGTGCTGCAGGTCATCGCCGCCCAGGCCGCCCCGGTCGAGGAGGAGGCCGCCGAGGCCGAGGGCGCCGAGGCCTGAGCCTCGCGTCACTAGCTGAGACCGCTGCCCCGGTCGCTCCCGCTGGAGCGGCCGGGGCAGCGGTGTGTCCGGGATGATGGCAGGGCCTAGCGCGAAGGAGGAAGAAGGCATGGCGGACGAGTACGAGGGCCCCTGGCTGGTGGTGGGGCTGGGCAACCCCGGGGAGCAGTACGCCCGGAACCGGCACAACATCGGCTTCATGGTGGTGGACCTGCTGGCGCAGCGGATGGGCGCCAAGTTCAAGGCGCACAAGAGCCGGGCGCAGGTGGCCGAGGGGCGGCTGGCGGGCAAGCGGGTGGTGCTGGCCAAGCCGATGTCCTTCATGAACCTCTCCGGCGGGCCCGTGACGGCGCTGCGCGACTTCTACAAGGCGCCGGCCTCGGCGCTGATCGCGGTCCACGACGAGCTGGACATCGACTACGCGGCGCTGCGGCTGAAGCTGGGCGGCGGGGACAACGGCCATAACGGCCTGAAGTCGATCACCAAGTCGCTGGGCCCGGACTACCACCGGGTGCGGTGCGGGATCGGCCGCCCGCCGGGCCGGATGGAGGTCGCGGACTTCGTGCTGAAGGACTTCTCCTCGACCGAGCGCAAGGAGCTGGAGTGGTTCGTGGACCGCTCGGCGGACGCGGTGGAGGCGCTGCTGTCCGAGGGGCTGGAGCGGGCCCAGGGCACGTACAACTCCTGACTCCGACTGACGGTCCGTCAGAACACCTGCGCGATACGCAACGGTCGTACAACGCTTGCCCGTCCAAACCTGAATCCGTGTGAGAACCCTGTGTGGCATCGGATAGCGTCGGTCCGGTACGCGAACGAGTCCTGGGGAGTTCTCGATGCGGGGATTGCGTCCGGTCCGCCGGGTGCGGCGGAGCCGGGTGGTCGAGCTGAAGCGGCTCGGGCGACGGGTCGGTACGGCCGGTGCGCTGGGGGTGGCCGGGGTGCTGCTGTCGGGCGGCGCGCTGGCGCACGCGGATTCGGCCGCCGAGTCGGACCCGGCGGTCTCCCCGGAGCCGGCGGCGGCGCAGTTCGGCCCGGTGCTCGGCGATTCGATGGGCCCCGACGCGGGGCTGCTGGCGGTCGGCGGCGGCCTGGTGGTGGCGGCCGGCGGCGCGGCGTTGTGGCTGAAGCGCAGGCGCGCGGGCGAGGGCGCGGAGTAGGGCCTCGGCCGGCGTCCCACACGGCCCCCACACGCGCCTCGCGGCCCCACGTGGCCCCACGCGGCGCCGGAAGCCCTCGCGGAGCGGGAACCTCACGGCCGAGGGCCGGTGTCCGGACGGGACACCGGCCCTCGGCCGTTCGCGGTCCGGCCGTCAGCCGGTGTTGCGCAGGCCGGCGGCGATGCCGTTGACGGTCAGCAGCAGCGCGCGGGCGCGCAGCGGGTCGTCCTGGCGCCCGGCCGAGAGCTCCTCGCGCTGGCGGCGCAGCAGCGCGACCTGGAGGTAGGAGATCGGGTCGAGGTAGGCGTCGCGGACGGCGAAGGTCTGCTTCAACACCGGGTTGTGCTCCAGCAGTTCGCTCTCGCCGGTGAGCCGGAGCACCTCGCGCAGGGTGAGCGCGTGCTCGGCCTTGATCTCGTCGAAGACGTGGTGCAGCTCGCCGGGCACCAGCTGCTCGACGTAGTGGTGGGCGATCCGCAGGTCGGTCTTGGCCAGCGTCATGGCGACGTTGGACAGGAAGTTGCGGAAGAAGTGCCACTCGCCGTACATCTCGGTCAGCACGTCGCCGAGGCCGGCCGCGCGGGCGGCGGCGAGGCCGGAGCCGACGCCGTACCAGCCGGGGACGATCTGCCGGGACTGGGTCCAGCCGAACACCCACGGGATGGCCCGCAGGCCGTCCAGACCGGCGCCGGAGTCGGGGCGGCGGGACGGGCGGGAGCCCAGGTGCAGCGAGGCGAGCTGGTCGACCGGGGTGGAGGCGAAGAAGTACTTCGGCAGGTCCTCCTGCTCGACCAGGGCGCGGTAGGCGGTGTGGGCGGCGTCCGAGACCCGGTCCATCGCGGCGTCCCAGCGGGCCAGTACCTCGGGGGCCTGGCGCGGGGCGGTGTGCAGCGCGGAGGCCGCGAGGGTCGCGGAGAGGGTCAGCTCCAGGTTCTCCCGGGCCAGCGAGGGGAGCAGGTACTTGTCGGAGATGACCTCGCCCTGCTCGGTGACCTTGATCTCGCCCTCCAGGGTGCCCCAGGGCTGGGCCAGGATGGCCTCGTGCGAGGGGCCGCCGCCGCGGCCGACGGTGCCGCCGCGGCCGTGGAACAGGCGCAGCCGGATGCCGTAGCGGTGGGCGACGTCGCGCAGCCGGCGCTGGGCGCGGTGGATCTCCCACTGGGAGGTGGTGATGCCGCCGAACTTGGAGGAGTCGGAGTAGCCGAGCATGACCTCCTGGACGTCGCCGCGCAGCGAGACGAGCAGGCGGTAGGACGGGTCGGAGAGCATCTCGTCGAGGATGCGGTCGGCCTGCTGGAGCTCGTCGGTGGTCTCCAGCAGCGGCACGATGCCGATCTTGGCGAGGCCGGCGTGCAGGTCGATCAGGCCGGCCTCGCGGGCCAGCACGGTCGCGGCGAAGACGTCGTCGGCGCCCTGGCACATGGAGATGATGTAGCTCTCGACGATCTCGTCGCCGAAGCGATCGAAGCCCTCGCGGATGGTGTTGAACACGCCGAGGGTCTTGGTGCCGGCCTCGTCCAGCGGGGCCGGGGTGGGGGCGAGCGGGCGGCGCGAGCGGAGTTCCTTGGCGAGCAGCTTCTGCCGGTACTCGCGGGGCATGTCGGCGTAGCGCCAGGCCTCCTCGCCGAGTCGGTCGAAGAGCTGGCCGAGGGCGTGGTGGTGGGCCTCGGCGTGCTCGCGCACGTCCATGGTGGCGAGCTGGAGGCCGAAGGCCTCGACGGTGCGGATGGCGCGGGCGAGGCGGCCGTCGGCGATCAGTTCGCCGCGGTGGGAGCGCAGCGAGTCCTGGATCAGCCGCAGGTCGGCGATCAGCTCGCGGGTGCCGAGGTAGTCGCGGCCCGGGACGTGCGGGGTGCCGCCGGCCAGCCGCTCGCGGGTGTTCTCCAGCTTGAGCCGGATGCAGGTGGCCTTGAGGCGGTACGGCTCCTCGGCGTTCATCCGCTTGTAGCGCGGGCTGAGTTCGGGGAGCAGGTGCAGGTCGGTGTTGAGCGAGGCGAGCAGCTCGACCGAGGCGCCGGCCAGCCGCTCGGAGGTGGAGAGGGTGTTGCGCAGGTCGTCGATCGCGGCGAGCGCGTCCTTGATGCCGTACTCGTGCTGGAGGTTGAGGACGTCCCAGGTGACCTGCGGGGTGACGTTGGGGTTGCCGTCGCGGTCACCGCCGATCCAGGTGCCGAAGGTGAGCGGCCGTACGCCCTCGGGCAGGCCCAGGCCGACCCGGGCGAGCTCCTCGTGCAGCTCCTCCAGGACCTCGGGGACGGCCTCGCGGTAGAGCTCGTCCAGGTAGTAGACGGCGTTGCGGGCCTCGTCGGTGGGCTCGGGGCGGGCGATGCGCAGTTCGTCGGTCTGCCAGAGCAGGTCGATGACCTCGGCCAGGCGGCGGTCGGCGGAGCGCTTGGCGCTGCTGGTGCGGGCCTGGTCGGCGGCGGCCAGGCCGGAGGTGACCTCGTCGCGGTGGATGCGGTCGAGGAGTTCGCCGATTCGGCGCAGCTTGTTGAGGACGCTGCGGCGGGCGGCCTCGGTGGGGTGGGCGGTGAAGACCGGGCGGACCGCGAGGTGGGCCAGGGTGTCCTGGAGGTGCTTGGGGTCGGCCTCGGCGAGCTGGTCGGCGGTCTGCGCGAGCAGCGAGCCCTGCCGGGCGCGGCGGGTGGCGAACTCGCGGCCGCGGTGCACCTGCTCGGTGACGTTGGCGAGGTGGAAGTAGGTGGAGAACGCCCTGACCAGCTTGGCGGCGGTGTCCAGGTCGATGTCGGAGAGGAGCTCGGCGGTGGCCTCGCCGTCGGTGCGGCTCAGCAGGCGGACCTGTTCGACCAGGCCCAGCAGCTGGGGGCCCTCCTGACGGACCAGCGTCTCGCCGAGCAGGTCGCCGAGGCGGCGGATGTCCGCGCGCAGGGCGGCGTTGTCGGCGCTGACGGGCGTGGGGTTGTCCGCCGGGGCGGGGACCGGAGCGGTCACGGCTGGCTCCCTGTGGTGGTGGGGGTTCGGCAACGGCTCATCGTCACAGGCCACACGCGTGTGGCCGGCGTGACGCGTGCGGACCGCGCTGTCCGACGCGACCCAGCATAGGTGTCGGGGCGGATGCTGTCCGCGAGGTGGCCGGATGGCGGACAGCGCTGCCGAAAACCACCTGTGGTCTGGACCACTTGACGGGTTGGTGGAGTGTGACGGGCAATCCCGGTGGGGAGGGGAGGAGGTTGCCGCTTACTCTGTGGGGCATGAGCAAGTCGCCTGGGGAGCGCGTGCCGGTCCGGTCGTTCTGGTGGTGGAAGCGGCCGCGCAGCGCTTTCCTGGACATCGGGCTGGCGATGCTCGCCGCGGTGGAGTGCGCGGTCAGCACGACCGCCTTCCTCTCCGCCCGGATTCACGTCAGCACCGCGGGAGCGGTCGGGATAGCCCTGCTCGGCACGCTGGCCGGCGGCTCGCTGGTGGTGCGCCGGCGCTGGCCGGCCGTCCCGGTGCTGGTGACGCTGCTGGTGATGCCCGGGATGCTGGGCGTCGTGCTGCTGGTGGTGGCGCTGTACACGCTGGCCTCGACCTGGGAGTGGCCCTCGCGTCGCCGCCGGGTGGTGGCGCTGTCCGCGCTGGCCTTCGCCGAGGCGGCCGCCGTGATGGCGGTGTCGCTGATGACGCCCGGCGACGCGCCGGTGGATCCGCCGCCGCTGTGGGGCCAGATCCTGCTGTCGCTGCTGGTGTCGGTCGGGCTGACCGTCGCCCCGGTGGTGACCGGACTGTACGTCGGCGCGCGGCGGCGGCTGATCGAGTCGCTCAAGGACCGCGCGCACGGCCTGGAGACCGAGCTGGACCTGCTCGCCGAACAGGCGCAGGAACGCGCCCGCCGGGCCCGCCTGGAGGAGCGCACCCGGATCGCCCGGGAGATGCACGACGTGGTGGCGCACCGGGTGTCGCTGATGGTGGTGCACTCCGGGGCGCTGGAGCGGATCGTCGTCAAGGACCCGGAGAAGGCCGCGCAGAGCGCCAAGCTGATGGGCGAGGTCGGCCGGCAGGCGCTGAACGAGCTACGGGAGATCCTCGGGGTGCTGCGGATGGACGACGAGCGGCAGCCGGAGCCGGACTCGCTGGCCGGACTGCCGCGGCTGGTCGACCAGTCCAGGGCGGCCGGGATGGCGGTGACGCTGACGGTCAGCGGCAGCCGGCAGGAGTTCTCCGGCGAGGCCGAGCAGACCGCCTACCGGGTCGTCCAGGAGGGCCTGACCAACGCCCACAAGCACGCGGGCGGCGCCCAGGTGTCGGTGCTGCTCTCGTACGCGCCGAACGGGGTGCGGGTGGCCGTGGTGAACGCCTGCCCGGGCGGGGAGAGGGGCGCGGCGAAGCTGCCCAGCGGGGGCAACGGGCTGGTCGGGATGCGGGAACGGGTGATCGCGCTGGGCGGCACCTTCTCCTCCGGGCCGGAGGCGGACGGCGGGTTCCGGATCGAGGCGGTGCTGCCGTCCCGGTTGGCGGTGCGGGCCGAGCGGCTGCGCTGAGCGGCTGCGCTGAGCGGCTGCGTTGAGCGGGCGGTCCGGGCGGTCCTCGGGGCTCCTCCGGGTCCGTCAGTACGCGTCGGCGGTGCGCAGCAGCTCCGGGGCGGTGCCCAGGACCAGCGTGGAGATCGCCTGGTCGATGCCGTGGCCGAGGAACCACTCGCCGGTGTGGTCCAGGCTGTAGACCCGGCCCTCCTCGTCGACGGCCAGCAGTGCCTGCCCGTACGCCTCCTCGCCGAGCGGGGCCAGCTGCGTCCCCAGCGCCCGGCCGAGGTCGAGCAGGGTGCGCGGCTGGTGCAGACCGCACAGCGGGTCGATCAGGAACGGGGTGCGGGCCAGCTGGCGGCCCGGGCCGGACAGGTCGAAGGCGAGGCCGCCGAACTCGGCCCAGGCCTCCACCGCCGCCGGGAACACCGCGTGCCGTACGCCGGTGGGCGCGCCGTGCCCGACCAGGGTGTCGGCCCACTCCTCGGCCTGCCGGATCTGCCAGCGGCCGGGGTGCCAGCCGGCAGCCTTGAGCTCGGCGGCGACGTCGGCGGGGAAGCGGGGCCGGGTCCGCGTGCCGGCGGGGGAGAGGGTGGCCGGTGCGGGCGGGATGGGCGGGTTCAGGGCGGGCTCCAGGGCTGGGGGACGGGGGCGTGCCGGCCGCTCGGCCGGTCAGTGCGCGGGCGGGCCGACGGCGACGCTGCGCACGGTGAAGTGCTCCAGCATCGGGGCACAGGAGCGGCACGGCGGCGCGTGGCTGCCGTGCGCCGGGTCGTCCTCCTCGCGGATGCGCACGGTCGTCATCCGGGAGCCCTTGAGCGCCTTGCGGGCCTCGTGCAGCGTCATCGGCTTGCGGGCGGCGCGCTTGGAGCGCCTGCCGTCGACGGCGGTCAGGTACTGGGAGAGCAGGACGGCCTCCGGGCAGCGGCCGGTGAACCGCTCGCGGGCCTCGGCCGGCAGGGTGTCCAGGAACTCGGCGACCAGGTGGTGCAGCACCGGGCGGCGCGGGTCCTTGTCGCCCGCCAGGGTGTGCACCTCGCCGCCCTTGAGCGACAGCGCGGCGGCGACGGCGGGCAGCAGGCTGTCGCGGTGGTGGCGCAGCACGGGCGGGCCCGCCGGCTCACCGGTGGTCATCCGTCGTCCTCCTCCTCGTCATCCCGACGTCGGCCGCGGTGGCCGGGCCGGTCCGGGGCAAGCCTGTCAAACGACACCGACAACCGCACATCCGGGGTGCGGCGCAGGCCGGTGCCGCGACGGCCCGGCCGCCGCCGTACCCGATGCTGTCGAACGCTCACCGGTCCGTCACGACTTGTCCGTCGATGTACCGAAACGGCCTCCGGGCCAGGCTCGCGGCCGGTACCGTTCCGGCCGCGAGCCGGAGGGGACGCGGCCGACCGCCCGGGGACAGGTGCCCGCCGACGGGTCGACTCCGGTGCCCGCGCCGGACGTTGGGGCCGCCGGGATCCGGGCCGGGGCGCACTGCCCGGCGCCGGTCCACCGGCAGCCCGCGTTCCGTCACCTCGGCCACCGCGAGAGGACGTTCCCGGTCGCCGGGCGGGCGGTGGTGATGGCGGTGGGTCCGGGAGGTGCGCCGAGCCCGTCGTCCGCCTGGCAGCCGGGGGGTTGAGGGCAGGCCCTAGGCTGGTGCCCAGCAGGCACCGTATTTTGCAGCAGCCAGTGGGGGCTCCCAGATGACGACAGGTCGGCCCGGCGTCGCCGCCGCACCGAACGCGGCGTACGCAGGTCAGGTGGTGCAGTTCCCGGACCCGGTCCGCGCGGAGCGGCACCCCGCCGGGGTCAGGGTGGACGAGTACGGCTTCCCGGACTTCGGCCCGTACGCCGCCGCGGCGGCCGAGGTGGCCGACCCGCCGGAGGGCTTCGGCGTGGACGAACTGCGGCTGACCGACTACGTCTCGGCCAACGCCGCGCTCTACACCCAGGGCCACCCGCTCTGGGCCGACCTCCCGACCGCCGTCGCCACCCCGCCCGGCTGGACCTGGCACCACGCGGTCGGCCGGGCCGCCCCCGGCTGGCGGCGGATGGAGCTCGTCCCGGTCGAGGTCAAGGCGCTGCTGCGGCACCACGGCGGCCTGGCCACGTCCGGCGCCGACCACACCCGCCGCGGCACCCGCCCGCTGCAGGAGCGCCGGCCGGTGCACTTCTCGCTGGCCGGGGACGGCGGGGACCCGATCGGCGTCCCCGAGGACCTGGTGCAGCGCGCCGAGGACCGCCTCGGCTACCGGCTGCCCGACGCCTACCGCACCTTCCTCAAGCTGGGCGGCGGCCGCGCCCCGGTCGGCGTGGGGCTGGACACCGAGCTCGGACTGCTGCTCGACCAGCCGTTCCTGACGCTCACCGAGGAGTACGGCATCCAGGACATCGTGTACGCCAACAAGTGCCTGCGCGACCACCTCACCAAGGACTACCTGGGCATCGCCTACGCGCAGGGCGGCCTGGTCGCGCTCAAGGTGCGCGGCGAGCGGGCCGGCTCGGTCTGGTTCCACCTGTACGACGACGCCCGCGACACCGGCGCCCCGGAGGCCCCGGAGGACCGCTGCGCCCGGCTGCTGCTGCCCTGCGGCGAGGACTTCGACGCCTTCCTGCTGCGGCTGGCGGGCAGCCCGCCGGAGCTGGAGACGGTCGCGGCGCTGATGGTGGACGGCGGGTTCGCCCGCGCCGTCCCGGTGGGCTGAGGCGCGTGGTCGCGGTGGTCGCGGTGGTCGCGGTGGTGTCGGTGGTCGCGGTGTTCGCGGTGGAACGGGGGACGAAGAGGATGCGGACAGGGGTGAACCGGGCGTGGTGACGTACGCGCAGGCACAGGAGCTCGCCGAGGAGTGGATCAACGGCGGGGTGCCGCACACGCGGCAGCGCGAGGTACGGGTCCGGGAGTTCGACCTGGGCTTCGTCTGCTGGGCCGTGGCGCCCGCGGGCCCGGCCGAGGGTACGGGCGGTGCGGGCGGCGGCTCGGGGGAGGCGCGGCTGGTGATCGCCCGGGACTCGGGCGCCAGCACGCTGTGGCCCGCGCTGCCCGTCAACGAGGTGGTGCGGCAGTACGAGGAGGTCTACGGGCGGCCGGTGGCGGCCAACCCGGCGGGGGCGGCGAAGCCCGCGCCCGGGCCGGTGGAGGCGACCTCCTTCCTGCTCAGCCCGCCGCAGTGGCTCCAGGAGGCGGGGGCCGCGGCGATCGCGGCGGAGGCGGAGCGGCTCGGGACGGCTCCGGCCGCGGCCGCGGCTGCCGAGCCCGTCGAGGGGGCGACGACTCCGGCGCCGCAGCCCGTGCCGGCCGCGCAGCCCGTGCAGCCGACGCCGGCCGTGCAGCCCGCGCCGGCCGTGCTGACCGAGCCGCCGGTCTCCGACCGGCCCGCCGGGGACGCGCCGACCATGCTCGCGCCGCCGCAGGGGCAGGACGAGCCGGCCGTCGTGCCGCAGCCAGCACCGGTGCCGGTGCCGCAGGCCGCCGTACCGGTCGCGCCTGATGTGCCCGCCGCGCCCGCGACGCCCGTCCCGCCCGCCGCGCCCGCCGCGCCCGTCGCACCCGTCGCACCCGTGGTGCCGGGCCCGCCGGCCGGGGCCGAGGCCGCGACCATGCTGATGCCCGAGGGGCTGCGGACCACCGGCTCGGATCTGCCCGAGCCCGCCGCGCCGGCTGGTGCCGAGGCCGCGACCATGCTGATGCCGCCGACGGGCGGCGGCTACGGCATGCCCCCGGTCCCGCCGTCCGCGCCGGCCCCGGCCGCCGCGGAGCAGCCGCCCGTCGCCCCGCCGGCCCCGGTGTCCGCCCCGGCCGCCGAGCCGGCGCCCACGCTGCTCGCCTCGCCGGACGCCATGCCGGGGCTGATGGGCCTGCCGGGCGCTCCGGCCGCCCCGCCCGCCGGCGGTCCGCAGGTGGAGCACGCGCCGACGATGCTGGCCCCGCCCGGCGGTCTGCCCGGTCTCGCCGGTCTGCCGGGCGCCCCGGCCCCCGGTGCCCCGATCCCCGGCGTTCCGGCCCCGGGCGCCCCGGAGGGCGGCGTGCCGCAGGCCGGGCTCGGCCGGGGCGCGGGCTCCGCCCCGCCGCCGCCCCCGCCGGCCGCGCTGCGCGGTGGCCCCGCCGGTCCTCCCGCCGCGGGCGGTGCTCCCGCCGGGCTGGGGCGCAACGCGGGTTCGGGCCCGCCGCCGCCCCCGCCCGCCGGGCTGAAGCACACCCCGGGTTCCGGCACGCCCGTCGCCAGCCCCGGCGGCCGTGGCGCCGCCACCGCCCCCCCGCCCCCGCCCCCGGCGGGCCTGCGCGGTGGCGAGGCCCCGCCGGCCGCGCCGGCCGCGCCGACCGCCGGCCCGGCCGCGTCCGGGACGGCGTACGAGGCGACCCAGCTGGCGAGCGCGATCGACCCGGCGCTGGTGGCCGGCCCGGCGGACCCGGGCACCCCGCCGTCCGGCGGCCCCGCCGTCCCGCCGCCGCCCGGCGGCCCGGCGGCCCCCGTCGCGCCCGCGGCCGGCTACGGCTACCCGAACGCGGGCGGCGCCGCCGGGCTCGTCCCGCCGGCGGCGGTGCCCGGCTCGCCGCAGCCCGCGCCGGTGCCCCCGGGCGTGCCCGCGGTCGGCCCGGGGTACTTCGCCGCGCTCAGCTACCGGGGCCCGGACGGCTCGGAGCAGAAGCTGCTGCACCGCAGCGAGCCCGGCACCCCGCACCCGGAGTGGAAGATCCTCCAGGACCTGCGCCGGCTCAACGTGCCGCCGGAGCAGGTGCTGGAGCTGTACACCGAGCTGGAGTCCTGCGACCTGCCGGGCGGCTACTGCAACCGCATGATCGCCGCGTCCTGGCCGAACGTCCGGCTCACCCACACCGCCCCGTACGGCCGCGACCACGCCTCCCGGCAGGCCGGGATGTCCGAGCTGCTCGACCACCTGGACGAGCTGCACCAGCTGGCCTCCGGCGCCCAGCGGGTCCGCCCGTTCCGGGTGCCGGCGCCCGCGCCGGGGACGGTCCAGGCGCTGCCGCCGCTCCCGCCGCAGCAGCTCGCCCAGGAGATCGGCGCCGCGTTCGGGCAGAACCTGTTCCGCTACGAGCAGCGCGCCGTCTCCCGCCAGGGCGTGCCCGAGCCGGTGTCCCAGACCCTGATGTGGGCCGGGCTGCCGCGCGACTTCGGGCCGTTCTTCTGGGCGCAGGCGCAGGAGGGCCGCCCGATCCCGACGCTCGCCGAGCTGGCCGCCGAGCGCGGTCTCGCCGCGGGCCCGGACTTCGGCGGCTACCTGGTGCTGGGCAACGACTACGGCCGCCAGCTGTGCGTCCAGTACGGCACCGCGCACGTGGTGGCGGTGGACATCGATGGAACCGGCCAGCCGCCCCGGTTCGTCAACAGCGGTGTACCGGAGTTCGTCCGCTCGATGGCCCTGCTGGGCCGGATGTGGCGGCTGCGGTACGGGCTGACGCCGGACCAGGCCGGTCGCTGGACGACCGACTTCCAGGCCCAGCTCGCCGCGATCGACCCGGCGGCCCTGCAGAACGCGGACACCTGGTGGGCCGTGCTGCTGGAGCAGTTCTGGGACGGTCTGCTGTAGCGGTCCGTCGCCGATCCTCGCAGGTGGGGAGGGGTCGTTCCGGCGTCCGGGACGGCCCCTCCGGCATGCCGTCGCAGCCGTGCCTCGTTGGGGTTTCGCCCGGATCTGCGCAAAATAGGTCAAGAGGATGGGTCTATTCGTCCCGTCCTCGACGCAATCCGGTCCGTAGGACGGCGGATTCCGGCCCCGGGCTCCCAACCGGTTCCGGATCCGACCGTTCCGTCCGATCATGGGCTCCGCAGCCCGCGAAACGAGGGGAAGAGCCCATGAGCGACGCCGTCCCCCAGTACGGCTTCACCCAGGCCCGCAAGGGCTACGCGCCCGAGCAGGTCGACCGAGCCCTGGCCGCGCTCACCGCGCAGCGCGACGAGGCGTGGGAGCGGCTGAGTGTCCTGGGCGCCGGCATCCGGCAGATGGAGGCCCGGCTGGCCGACATCCGCCGGACCGCCGAGGAGGCCCCGGAGCCCGACTACCAGGTGCTCAGCGAGCAGGCCGCCGGACTCGCCGCGATGGCCGAGAACGAGGCGCGCGCCGTCCGGGAGAAGGCCGAGCGCTTCTCCGAGGACCTCCGGGACGAGGTCTACGAGGCCGGGCAGGCGGCCGACCGCGCCGCCAGGGAGTACAGCGCCACGACCCGTACCGCCTCCGACGCGGCCGCCCGCCGCACCGAGGAGCGGACCCGGGCCGAGGCTGAGGGCATCCGGTCCGACGCCGACCGGGAGAGCCGCTCCACCCGGGACGCCGCCACCGCGTACGCCGCCAAGGTGCGGGTGGCCGCCGCCGAGGCCAGCGAACAGGCCGAGGCCGAGCTGGCCACCCGGCGCCGCAAGGCCGACGAGACCTTCGCCGCGGCCCAGGCCAAGGCCGACGGCGAGGACGCCGAGGTCTCGACGACGGCCGAGCGCCGGGTCAAGGAGGCGGAGCAGCAGCGGGAGACCGTGCTGAACCGGATCAAGCAGCTGGAGACGGACGCCCAGGCCAAGGCCGACCAGCTGATCGAGCAGGCCCGCCGGGAGGCCGAGGAGGTCAACGCGGCGAGCGAGCGCGAGCAGCGCGAGTTCGACACCCGGCTGGAGACGGTGCAGCAGCACCTGGACCACATCAAGGCCACGCTGGCCTCGCTCACCGGGGCGGCGGTCGGCCAGATCGAGCCCGAGATGGCGGCCGCGGCCGTCGCGGCGGCCCGGGCCGCGGAGGGCTCGGCCGAGCAGGCCGCCGAGGAGTCCGCAGAGGAGCCCGCCGAGGAGTCCGCCGAGACCCTCACGGCCCCCACGGCCCCCGCTCCGCGGGACGCGGTCGAGGACGCCGTCGCCGACACCGCGCCGGTGGACTCGGAGGCGGACACCGGGGAGATCCCGGTGGCGAACCTGCGCAAGGCCCTGGCCGCCGCGGCTCCGGCCGGAGCCAAGGGCTCCGCCCCGGAGAAGCCGGCGCCCGTGCTGCGGACGCCGGTGGTCGGCAGCAGCGCGACCAGGGCCATCGGCGGGCCCGTGGCGACCGGCCCGGTGCCCCCGAAGCCGGCCTCGCCGCCCGACGGGGAGACGGTGGCCTCCGACGCCGCCGCTGCCGGGAAGGCCGCCGAGGGGCGGACGGAGGACGAGACCCGGATCGTGCCGAAGATCATCATCGTGGACGACGGCAGCGGCTACGCGACCCCCAACACGGTGAGCTACCGCCGCCGCTGACCGGCCGCCGACCGTACGTCGTCGCGAAGGCCCCGGCCGCTTCCCCCCTGGGGAGGCCGGGGCCTTCGCCGTACTCGACGCGGTCGTGCCCGACGCGGCCGGGCCCGCCGGAACGGGCCCGACGAAAGCGCCCGCCGAACGGGCCTGCCGGAACGGGCTGAGGAAACGCGGACGAAGGAAGCGGGGCGGGGAAGCGGGGCCGAGAAAACGGGCCGGGCTTCGGGATAGGGCGGCGGCCGACCGGGTAGGCCCCGGGAGCGAAAGAGGCCGAGACCCGTGGCGCCCTCCAGGAAAGGGCGCCACGGTTCCCGGCGCTTGGGCGGGCGCCCCCACCCAGGGCCGCCCGGCCTCGCACCTCCGACCCCCATCGGGGGTGCGACAGTGCCCCCACAGCCATCCCCCACGGTTGGGTGCGGCGGGCACGTTCACCATGGTGCGCGATCTCCATGGACGGCCAGTGACAGGAGTATGTCCAGTTCGTGGCGGATAGCCGTGCTCGGTTCGGTGGTACTCCGGGTTGGTTCGTCCACCGGCCGGTCCGGTGTTCCGTCCAGTCGTTCGTTCCCGGACGTGCCCCTGACAAAAACAGCGGGGGGGGGGCTGCTGCCCGGTGCTCCGACTCCGGTCACGGCCCCGGTACGGCCCCGCGCCGATCCCGTTCCGGCCCCGCCGACGTCGTGGACCGCGTGCCTGTCCGTGCCGCGGCGTAGGCTGGAGACCCCCGGCCGCTCGGCGCGCCGGGCCGTTCGCGTTGCCCCGGCGGGCCTTCGACCGCCCCGGGGCGGCACCAGCCACGGGACGAAGAAGAGACCCCAGATGAGCCTGACCGGACTGCTCGATGTCGTCGCGCGGGACGCGGCGCTCGCCGAGGCGATCGAGGCGGCCACCGCCCCCGGAGCCGCGGCCGGCGGACGCCGCCACCTGGACCTGGTCGGGCCGCCCGCCGCCCGGCCGTTCGCCATCGCCGCGCTGGCCCGCGCGCTCGCCGGGCAGTCCACCGGGGAGCGGGGCCGCCCGGTGCTCGCCGTCACCGCGACCGGCCGTGAGGCCGAGGACCTCGCGGCCTCACTGCGCTCGCTGCTGCCCGCCGACGCCGTCGCCGAGTTCCCGGCCTGGGAGACGCTGCCGCACGAGCGGCTGTCGCCCCGCTCGGACACCGTCGGGCGCCGGCTGGCCGTACTGCGCCGGATCGTCCACCCGCGGGCCGACGACCCGGCGGCCGGGCCGGTGCAGGTGATCGTCGCCCCGGTCCGTTCGGTGCTCCAGCCGCAGGTCAAGGGGCTGGCCGAGCTGGAGCCGGTGGCCGTCCGGCGTGGTGGGTCGTACGACCTGGAGGAGGTGGCCCGCCGGCTCTCCGCCGCCGCCTACGCGCGCGTCGAACTGGTCGAGAAGCGCGGCGAGTTCGCCGTCCGCGGCGGCATCCTGGACGTCTTCCCGCCCACCGAGGAGCACCCGCTGCGGGTGGAGTTCTGGGGCGACGAGGTCGAGGAGGTCCGGTACTTCAAGGTCGCCGACCAGCGCTCGCTGGAGATCGCCGAGCACGGCCTGTGGGCGCCGCCCTGTCGCGAGCTGCTGCTCACCGACGAGGTGCGGGCCCGGGCCGCCGAGCTGTCCGCCGAGCACCCCGGGCTGGCCGAGATCCTGGACAAGATCGCCGAGGGCATCGCGGTCGAGGGCATGGAGTCGCTGGCGCCGGTGCTGGTCGACGACATGGAGCTGCTGCTGGACGTGCTGCCGCTCGGCTCCGTCACCGTGGTCTGCGACCCGGAGCGGGTCCGCACCCGGGCCGCCGACCTGGTCGCGACCAGCCAGGAGTTCCTGCACGCCTCCTGGGTCGCGGCCGCGGCCGGCGGGGACCGGCCGATCGACGTGGAGGCCATCGACGTCTCCGCCGCCTCGCTGCGCTCGCTCGCCGAGGTGCGCGAGCACGCCGACGAGATCGGGCTGCCCTGGTGGTCCGTCAGCCCGTTCGCGACGAGCCAGTCCTCCGTCGACGGCATCCTGGAGTTCGACGCCAACACGCTGACCCTCGGCATGCACGCCGTCGAGGCCTACCGGGGCGACACCGCCCGGGCGATCGCCGACGCCAAGGAGCGGCTGGCCGCCGACTGGCGGGTCGTCATGGTGACCGAGGGCCACGGCCCGGCCTCCCGGCTCGCCGAGGTGCTGGGCAACGAGGGCATCCCGGCCCGTCTGGTCGCCGACCTCACCGAGGCGCCCACCCGGGACGTCGTCCACGTCTCCTGCGGCTCGATCGAGCACGGCTTCGTGGACGAGAACCTCAAGCTCACGGTCATCACCGAGACCGACCTGTCCGGGCAGAAGTCCTCCACCAAGGACATGCGCCGGATGCCCTCGCGCCGCCGCAACGCGATCGACCCGCTGGCGCTGGTGGCCGGCGACTACGTCGTCCACGAGGCGCACGGCGTCGGCAAGTACGTCGAGATGGTGCAGCGCACCGTCCAGGGCGCCACCCGCGAGTACCTGGTGCTGGAGTACGCCCCGGCCAAGCGCGGCCACCCCGGCGACCGGCTGTTCGTGCCGACCGACCAGCTGGACCAGGTCACCAAGTACGTCGGTGGCGAGGCCCCGACGCTGCACCGGCTCGGCGGCGCGGACTGGGCGAAGACCAAGCAGCGGGCCAAGAAGGCCGTCAAGGAGATCGCCGCCGACCTGATCAAGCTGTACTCGGCACGGATGGCCGCCCCCGGCCACACCTTCGGCCCGGACACCCCGTGGCAGCGCGAGCTGGAGGACGCCTTCCCGTACGCGGAGACGCCGGACCAGCTGACCACCATCGCCGAGGTCAAGTCGGACATGGAGAAGTCCGTCCCGATGGACCGGCTGATCTGCGGCGACGTCGGCTACGGCAAGACCGAGATCGCGGTGCGGGCCGCCTTCAAGGCCGTGCAGGACGGCAAGCAGGTGGCCGTCCTGGTGCCGACCACGCTGCTGGTGCAGCAGCACTTCTCGACCTTCGCCGAGCGCTACGCCAACTTCCCGGTGACGGTGAAGGCGCTGTCCCGCTTCCAGACCGACACCGAGGCCAAGGCCGTGCTGGAGGGGCTGTTCGAGGGCTCGGTGGACGTCGTGATCGGCACCCACCGGCTGTTCTCCTCCGAGACCAGGTTCAAGGACCTCGGCCTGGTCATCGTCGACGAGGAGCAGCGGTTCGGCGTCGAGCACAAGGAGCAGCTGAAGAAGCTGCGCGCCAACGTGGACGTGCTCACCATGTCCGCGACGCCGATCCCGCGCACCCTGGAGATGGCCGTCACCGGCATCCGCGAGATGTCCACCATCACCACCCCGCCGGAGGAGCGGCACCCGGTGCTGACCTTCGTCGGACCGTACGACGAGAAGCAGATCTCGGCCGCGATCCGGCGTGAACTCCTGCGCGAGGGCCAGGTGTTCTACATCCACAACCGGGTGGAGTCGATCGACAAGGCGGCCGCCCGGCTGAAGGACCTGGTGCCCGAGGCGCGGATCGCCACCGCGCACGGGCAGATGGGGGAGACCCAGCTGGAGAAGGTCGTCGTCGACTTCTGGGAGAAGGAGTTCGACGTCCTGGTGTCGACCACGATTGTGGAGTCCGGCATCGACATCTCCAACGCCAACACCCTGATCGTGGAACGCGGCGACACCTTCGGCCTCTCCCAGCTGCACCAGCTGCGCGGCCGGGTCGGGCGAGGGCGCGAGCGCGGCTACGCGTACATGCTGTACCCGCCGGAGAAGCCGCTCACCGAGACCGCGCACGAGCGGCTGGCCACCATCGCCCAGCACACCGAGATGGGCGCCGGCATGTACGTCGCGATGAAGGACCTGGAGATCCGCGGCGCGGGCAACCTGCTCGGCGGCGAGCAGTCCGGGCACATCGCGGGCGTCGGCTTCGACCTCTACATGCGGATGGTCGGCGAGGCGGTGGCGGAGTTCCGCGAGTCGCTGGCGGGCGGCGGGGAGCCGGAGGAGGAGCCGCTCGAGGTGAAGATCGAGCTGCCCGTCGACGCCCACGTGCCGCACGACTACGCGCCCGGCGAGCGGCTGCGGCTGCAGGCGTACCGCTCGATCGCCGCCGTCAACTCGGAGGAGGACATCCAGCAGGTCCGGGACGAGCTGGTGGACCGCTACGGCAAGCTGCCCGAGCCGGTGGAGAACCTGCTGCTGGTCGCGGCGCTGCGGCTGTACGCCCGGCGGTGCGGGATCGCGGACATCACCCTCCAGGGCTCCAACGTCCGCTTCGGGCCGGTGGAGCTGCGGGAGTCCCAGCAGCTGCGGCTGAACCGGCTCTACCCGCGCAGCCAGGTGAAGGCGGCGGCCCAGCAGCTGCTGGTGCCGCGCCCGAGCACCGGGCGGATCGGCGGCAAGCCGCTGGTCGGGCGGGAACTGCTGGGCTGGTGCAGCGAGTTCCTGTCGGCCATGTTCGACGACCTGGCGGGGGCGAAGAAGTAGCGTCTGCCGCTCGGCGGTTCCCGGCCGGTTCACGGCCGGCCCCCGCCGGGTTCACAGCCGGATCGCGGCGGTCTCGGGTTTCGGCCCGGGGCCGCCGTTCCGTACGTACGGGGGTGCGGCGGGAGGTCAGCCGAGCTTCCACTGGCCGGCCTGGTTGGAGAAGCCGTTGTCCAGGGCGAACTGGACCTTGTCGAGCTTGGTGCCGTCCGGGACCTCGAAGGTGACGAAGCCCTTGCCCGTCTCGCCGGGAGCGATGTTGGTGGGGGTCTGGAAGGCGGGGCCGGCCTTGGTCTCCTCGAGGTTCGGGCCGTACGCCTGGCCCTGGGCGTCCACGACCTTGGCGCTGCTGGCGGGGACCTCGCCGTACGCCTGGGCACCGGTGGCCTTGATCTGGAACTGCACCGCGACGTAGTGCTTGCCCTCGGCCGGCTTGAGGTACTCGCTGGCGCTCTCGGCCGGGTCGACCACCTTCACCGCGGTGACGTCGGCGGTGTTGCCCTTGTCCATGCCCTTGAGCGCGATGGTGTCGCCGAGCTTGGCGGGGGCCTTGGCGCTGTCGGCGGCCTTGGTGCCGGCGCCGGCGGCCGCGGTCGGCTTCGCCTCGGTCGAGACGGAGGCGCCACCGGTCGAGTCGCAGGCGGTCGCGGTGAGGGTGACCAGCGCGGCGCCCAGCAGCAGGGCGGCGGTGCGGCGGGTGGTGACGCGGCGGGCGGTGGCGGACATGGCTGTTCTCCCGGTGGTCGGTGGTCTTCCTGGTGTCGCCCCCGTCCGGTGGCGACGGAGAGATCACACCACTGGAGCGTGAACCATGTCAACGGGATTTCACAAAAGATCTCTGTTCACACGTGAACGGAGACGGAGATCCGCATCGCTATGCTGTGCGGTCACACCCCCTGCCCGCCCGCGCCACCGAAGGAGCCCCCGTGCCGGACCGTCCCGAAGTGACCGCCGCCGAGATCGCCCGGCTCGCCGGCGTCGGCCGGGCCGCGGTCAGCAACTGGCGCCGCCGCCACCCCGACTTCCCCCGCCCGGTCGGCGGCACCGACGCCAGCCCGGCCTTCGCGCTCGCCGAGGTCGAGTCCTGGCTGCGCGCCCAGGGCAAGATCGCCGAACTCCCGCTGCTGGAGCGGGTCTGGCAGCTCGTCGACACCCTCCGCGACCCGGCCGGCCACCCCGCCGCCCCGCTGGTCGAGGCGGGCGCCCTGCTCCTGCTGCTGCACCGCGAGCCCGGACAGTGGGCCGAGCTCGCCGACCGGCCGGACACCCGGCTCGCCCTCGCGCTGCCCCGGGCCGTCGCAGGCGCCGCCGTGCACGCCTTCGGCCCCGACGGCGCCCGCACCCTCGGCCTCCCGGGCCTGCTCGGCAGCACCCAGCTGGACCTCGCCCGGCTGCTCGCCGAACTCGCCGCCCAGGCCGGCCCGGTCGGCGCGTACGAGCAGCTGCTCACCCGGTACGCCGAGGCCAACACCCGGCAGCTCAGCCCCACCCCGCCGGAGGCCGCCGAACTGCTCGCCGCCGTCGCCGGGGTCCCCGCCACCGTGCTCGACCCGGCCGTCGGTCTCGGCTCCGTCCTGCTCGCCCACCCGCCGACCACCGGCCGCTACGGCCAGGACGCCGACCCGGTCACCGCCGCCCTCGCCCGGCTCCGGATCGCCCTGCACACCCCCGCCGACGAGCCCGGCCCGCTCCCGCTCGACCTGCGGGCCGGCGACGCCCTGCGCGCCGACGGCTTCCCCGGCGACACCTTCGAGGCCGTGCTCTGCCAGCCCCCGTACAACGAACGCGACTGGGGCCACGACGAGCTGCAGTTCGACACCCGCTGGCCCGGCGGGCTCGTCCCGCCGCGCGGCGAGTCCGAACTGGCCTGGGTGCTGCACTGCCTCGCCCACACCCGCCCCGGCGGCCTCGCCGCGCTGCTGCTCCCGCCGACCGTCGCCGCCCGCCGGGCCGGCCGCCGGATCCGGGCCGAACTGCTCCGCTCCGGCGCGCTGCGCGCCGTCATCGCGCTGCCCGCCGGCGCCGCCCCGCCGTACGGCGTCCCGCTGCACCTGTGGGTGCTGCGCGCTCCCCGGCCGGGGAGCGACTTCCGCCAGGTGCTGATGCTCGACGCCGGGGCGGCACCCACCGCCGCGGTCGGGACCGCCGGGGCGCCGGCCGCCGAGGGGGGCCGGGACAGGGTCGACTGGCCCGAGCTGCGCCGCACCGTCCTGGACGCCTGGCGCGGCTTCGACCTCGCCGCGCGCGAGGGCCTGCCGGTCCCCGCCGACCGACCCGGCGTCCACCGGGCCGTGGCCGCCATCGACCTGCTCGACGACGAGACCGACCTCTCCCCGGCCCGGCACGTCCCGCCGGCCGCACCGCTCGGCGGCGCGGCCGAACTCTCCCACCTCGGCGGCCGGCTGGCCGAACTGCTGGCCGGCCTGCCCGACCCGACCACGCTGCTGCCGCGGCCGGGCACCGCGCCCGACGGGGCGTCCGGCGCCGCTCCCGCAGGGCTGGTCACCATCGGCGAACTGGTCCGCGGCGGCGCGCTGGAGGTGTACTCCTCCGGCACCGCCACCGGCATCGGCACCGCCACCCGGCCGGCCGGCTCGGGAGCGGGCGGCTCGGGGTCGGCCGGGTCGGGGTCGGGCGGCACCCCCGTCGTCACCGACCAGGACCTCGCCACCGGTGCCGCGCCCAGCGCCGTCCTGACCGCCGTCCCCGGCCCGGCCGGGGACGTCCGCACCCGCCCCGGCGACGTCCTGGTCCCCGCCCTCGGCGGCGGCACCGCCCGGGTCGTCCCCGCCGAGGGCCCGCTGGTCGGCGCCGCCCTCGGCCGCCAACTCCACCTCCTGCGGCCCGATCCGGCCGCCCTCGACCCCGAGTTCCTGGCCGGCCAGTTCCGCTCCACCGCCGGCACCCGGCGCGCCGCCAGCCACGCCACCACCACCGCCCGCCTCGACATCCGCCGGGTCGAACTGCCCCGCCTCCCGCTCCCCGCGCAGCAGCGCCTCGGCGCCGCCTTCGCCCGCCTCGCCGCCTTCGACACCACCCTCGCCCAAGCCGCCGCGCTCGGCCGCGGCCTCGCCCAGGCCGCCACCGACGCCCTGGCGACCGGCACGCTGCTGCCGCCGGACTGAGGGCGGTCCACGGCGGGCGCCGCGGAGGTGACCCCGGCTCAGTAGCGGCGTGGTACCGGCGCGGTACCGATGCGGCAGCGGGCGGACGGAAGCCCTCCGGAGCGACCGGGCCGGGCGGTACGGTGGGCGCAGCCGTCCGCACCGCCCTCGGTGCCGGTCCTCACCAGCTCAGGAGCGCGCATGTCAGGGCACCATCCCGGGCAGTTCGGACCGCCGCCCGGCGGCACGCCGTACGGGCCGGGGCAGGGGCCGCTTCCCGCGCCGGCGCCGGTGGCCGGGCAGGCGCCGATTCCGGGGCGGTTCGGGGTGCTCGCGCGCGTCCTGTGCGCGCTGGCCCCGCTGCTCACCTTCGGCCTGCTCGGGGCCGTCCCCTCGCTGCTGCTGGCGGTCCGGCGCCGGCGGGCGTACGACATCGCCGGTGCGGCGGTGTTCTGCGCGCTGCTGCTCGCCATGGTCGTCTCCGCCGGGGTCGCGGGCAGCCTGAAGAACCCCACCGCCGACACCACCGGCCAGATCACACTGGCCGTCCTGTGGCTCCTGCCGACGGCGCACTTCCTGGTGATGGACAGCCGCGCGGTCTGGCTGGCCGGGCCGCCCGCGCCGCAGGCCGTGCCGTACGCCGTGCCGCAGGCCGTTTCGCCGTACGCGGCGACCGTGCCCGGGTACGGGGTGCCCGCGCCGGCGGCCCCCGGCCCCTCGGTCGCGCCCCGCTCGGTGCAGGCCCCCTCCGTGCAGGCCCCCTCGGTGCAGGCTCCCGCGGTGCAGGCTCCCGCGGTGCAGGCCCCCGAGACCGCCCACGACCTGCGCGAGCTGGGCGAGTTGCTGCGCCGCCAGGCCCGCGAGGACCGGCCGTGACCGCCACCCGGCTGATCGCCGGCCGCTACCGGCTCACCGAGAAGATCGGCCACGGCGGCATGGGCCAGGTCTGGGCCGGCCAGGACGAACGGCTGCTCCGCCCGGTCGCGGTCAAGCTGCTCCGCCCCGAGCACCTGCTCCCCGGCGGGACCGGCACCGGCGGCGAACGGGCCGGCCACGGCGACGAGTTGCGCCGCCGCTTCCTGCGCGAGTGCCGGGTCACCGCCGCACTCGACCACCCCGGGCTGGTCACCGTCTTCGACGCGGGCGAGGACGAGGGCGAGCTCTACCTCGTCATGCAGCGCATCCCCGGGGTCAGCCTGGCCGACCTCATCGCCGAGGACGCGCCCTTCCCGATCGAGCGCGCCGCGGCCGTCGCCGCGCAGCTGTGCGCCGCGCTGGCCGCCGTCCACGCCATCCCGGTGGTCCACCGCGACCTCAAGCCGAGCAACGTCATGGTCCGCGAGGACGGCCGCACCGTCCTGCTCGACCTCGGCATCGCCACCGCCCTCGACACCGAGACCACCCGGCTCACCCTCACCGGCGTGCCCGTCGGCAGCCCCTCCTACATGGCCCCCGAACAGGCCCTCGCCGCCACCACCGACCCGCGCAGCGACCTCTACGCGCTCGGCTGCCTGCTGCACGAGATGCTCGCCGGCGAGGAGCCGTTCCGGGCCCCCACCGCGCTCGGCGTCCTGCGCCGGCACGTCGACGAACCACCCGTCCCGCTACGGCAGTTGCGCCCCGAGGTGCCGCAGCCGTTGGAACAACTGGTGCTCGACCTGCTCGCCAAGCAGCCCGCCGACCGCCCCGCCGACGCCTGGACCGTCTACACGCGGCTGCTCCCGCTGCTGCCCCCGGCCGACGGCACCCCGCAGCCCCGCCACACCCCGCTGCCGGACCCGGCCCGCCCCTTCCGGTACCCGCACCAGCCACAGCCGCCGGCCGCGGCGGCCACCCCGGCGCCGACCGTCCGCTCCGAGCCGCGGCCCTTCCTCATGCCGCCCGCCCCGCCGACACCGCCCCCCGCCCCCGCGGGCCCGGACCTCGGCGCCGAATGCGCCCGGCTCTCCGACCTGGTCGACGCCGGCCGCCACACCGAGGTGCTCGGCCTCGCCGCCCGCCTGCTGCCCCGGGCCGAGGCCGAACTCGGCGACGCCACGCCCCTGGTGCGCACCATCCGCACCATCTACGCCCGCACCCTCCTGCACGAGGGCCACCCCCAGCAGGCCCTCCCCGAATACCGCCGCCTCGCCGCCACCGCCGACGGCGGCCCGCACGGCCCCCAGGGCCTCGACCACCGCTACCGCGCCGCGATCTGCCTCGACCGGCTCGGCCACGGACCCGAAGCCCTCGCCGAGTACCAGGCCCTCCTCACCGCCCACACCGCCCGCCTCGAATCCGGCCTCGACACCGACCCCGAGCGCAGCTACGACCTCCGCGAACGCATCGGCCTCCACCTCGCCGCCACCGGAGACCCCCAGAACGCCTGGCAGTGGCTGCTCCCCCTCCTCCTCGACCGCGAACGCCGCGACGGCCCCCACCACCCCACCGTCCGCCGCCTCCGCCAGTCCCTCTCCACCCTCACCCCCACCTCCACCCCCTGGCCCCCGACACCCCGCTGACCCACCCCGCCGCCCCGGAACCTCCGGCACGGGTGCCCCCGGCGTGGTGGTGTGGCCTTCCGCGTCGCCCTCCGGGACGTTGGCCCCCGCGCCCCTTCCGGCTGGCACGACGTGTGCGTGCCGGTTCGGAGCCTTCGGCACGGGCACACCGTGCCGGCCTCGGGACGTTGGCCCCGCGCCTCTTCTGATCACCATCAACAGCTCCAGCCCCCTGGGGCCTCCACGCATCCCGGGACGCTGCCACCTGCCGGCCCGTTCGCCGAACGCCGTGCCACAGCCGCTCTCCACCGCCCCGACGGAGGGCGTCGCCATCTCGGATCAGGAAGTCGGCCGGGTCGACTTTTCGTGCGGGTGGCTTGTGGAGGAGCGGGACGGCGTCTGGGAGCGGGAGGTCGGCGGGCTCGACTTCCTGTGTGGGCGGGGGTCTGGCTGAGGCGTTGGCCTGGGGCGGGGTGGGTGCCGGATCAGGAAGTCGGCCGGGCCGACTTTTCGTGCGGGTGGCTTGTGGAGGAGCGGGGTGGCGCCTGGGAGTGGGAAGTCGGCGGGCTCGACTTCCTGTGCGGGCGCGGGTCTGGTCGAGGCGTTGGCCCGGGGCGGAGTGGAGTGGGAAGTCGGCCGGGCCGACTTCTCGTGTCGCGGCGGGACTGGCCGGGCGGGAGCGAGGGCGTGGGAAGTCGGCGGGTTCGGCGTTCTGCGCTGGTGGGGGCGTGGCTGGGGGCGGAGGTAGGTTCGGGGTGTGACGACGAATGTTCCGGGCGCGAAGTTGATCCTGCTGACCACCACCCACCGGGTGGCTCCCGGGCTGCTGGCGTGGCCGGCGTGGGAGGCGTTGCGGTCGGCGGGGCGGGTGTTGGTGGGGGACGAGGGGCATCCGCAGGTGGCGGCGGTGCGGCAGGCCGGGGTGGGCGTGGAGGTCGTGCCGGCCGGGTCGGCGCCCGCGTTGGCGCGGCTGCTGACCGGGCAGCCGGCCGGGGGCGGGCCGACGGTGTGGCTGGGCGGCCCGGACGGGGACCCGGGGCTGACCGACGCGTTGGCGCGGCTCGCGGTGGAGCGGGCCGGCGAGGTGCCCGAGATCGAGGTGCTGCCCGGCTCGTACGACCTGCCGGGGTCGCGGCTGCTGGACCTGGTGACGGTGATGGACCGGCTGCGCTCCCCGGGCGGTTGCCCCTGGGACGCCGAGCAGACGCACGAGACCCTGGTGAAGTACCTGGTCGAGGAGGCGTACGAGCTGGTCGAGGCGATCGAGGACGGGGAGCGGCAGACGCTGCGCGAGGAGCTGGGCGACGTCCTGTTCCAGGTGTTCTTCCACTCCCGGATCGCCGAGGAGCACCCGACCGACCCGTTCACCGTCGACGACGTGGCCGGGGACATCGTCGAGAAGCTGATGTACCGGCACCCGCACGTGTTCGGGAACGTCGAGGTCGAGGGCGCCACCGAGGCGGAGGCGAACTGGGAGCAGCTGAAGGCGGCGGAGAAGGCGGACCGCGAGTCGGTGCTGGACGGCGTGCCGTCCGGGCTGCCCGCGCTGGCGTACGCGGCGAAGCTGGTGTCCCGGGTGCGCCGGTCCGGGTTCACCGGGATGCCGGACGAGCCGTACGAGCTGCCCGCCGAGCTGACCGCCGACTCGGCGGGCCGGCTGCTGCTCGCGGTGGTGCAGCGGGCCCATGACGCGGGGGTGGACGTGGACGCGGCGCTGCGGTCGGCCGCGCGCGGTTACCGGGACGGGGTGCGCGCGGCGGAGGGTCTCGAGCCGGACGGGGAGTAGGAGCTCAGGCCGCCGTGGCGGTGTGCTCCGGGCGCCGCTGCGGCGGGACGAGTTCGCCGATGGCCTCGCCGACGAGGAGGACGAGTTCGGCGAGCCGCTCCAGGTCGAGGTGGTCGGGCAGGTCGGCCAGCGAGATGATCCGCTCGCCGCCCGGGCCGGCGACGGCGAACAGGTCGATCGGCCCGAGGTGCTTCTCGGCGGTGTCGACGAGGGCGGCGACGTCGCTGGGGCGGCGGATGTCGCCGCAGACGCCGACGACGGGGCAGCCCGGCCGGTCGAGTTCGGTGGCGAGGTCCTCGGCGACGCCGACGTACTGGTCGGCGATCAGCATTCCGGCGGCGCCGGCCGCGGAGAACCGGCGGGCGAGGCCCGCGCCCGACCCGCCGTCGAGGACCGCGATGACGACGACTGACCCGCTGACCCGCATGGCCTGCTCCTCCCTGTGGGCGACACCGCACCGGCGCCCACGCGTACTGCGGAGGATCGTAGGCACGTCCTGACCCTCCGCAACAGGGATTACCCCTCAGGTGACCAGGCTCACGCCCGCCCCGCGGCCAAGAGTCGGCCAAGAGCTGTCCACGGACCGTCCACGACCCGTCCACGGACGGTCAACGGCCCGGCCACGGCCTGTCCATGAGCCGGCCGTGAGCCGGCCGTGACCCGGTCATGACCCCGCCGCGGAGCGCCGCCCGACGGGCGCGGCCCGCCGGAGGGCGGGTGCGCCGGTCGCACCGGATACGGTCGGTCCATGCCAGCTCAGCCCGACCCCGCCCGGCCCGCCGCCGCGTCCTCCGATGCCCCCGCCCCGCAGCTGTTCACCTGGGAGTTCGCCTCCGACCCGTACCCCGCCTACGCCTGGCTGCGCGAGCACGCCCCGGTGCACCGCACCACCCTGCCGAGCGGGGTGGAGGCCTGGCTGGTGACCAGGTACGCCGACGCCCGGCAGGCGCTCGCGGACAGCCGGCTGTCGAAGAACCCGGCGCACCACAGCGAGCAGGCGCACCGCACCGGCCGGGTGGGCATCCCGGGGGAGCGGCAGGCGGACCTGATGACCCACCTGCTGAACATCGACCCGCCGGACCACACCCGGCTGCGCCGCCTGGTGTCGAAGGCGTTCACGCCGCGCCGGGTGGCCGAGTTCGAGCCGCGGGTGCAGCAGCTCACCGACCGGCTGATCGACGGCTTCGCGCAGCGCGGCTCGGCGGACCTGATCCACGAGTTCGCCTTCCCGCTCCCCATCTACGCGATCTGCGACATGCTCGGGGTGCCGGCCGAGGACCAGGACGACTTCCGCGACTGGGCCGGGATGATGCTGCGACACACGAAGCCGGGGCAAGGCGGCGGCCAGCGCGGCGGCGTGGGGCGGGCGGTGAAGCGGATGCGGGCGTACCTGCTGGAGCTGATCCACCGCAAGCGCGCGGACCTCGGGGACGACCTGATCTCCGGTCTGATCCGGGCCAGTGACCACGGTGAGCACCTGACGGAGAACGAGGCCGCGGCGATGGCCTTCATCCTCCTGTTCGCGGGCTTCGAGACGACCGTGAACCTGATCGGCAACGGCACGTACGCGCTGCTGCGCAACCCGGAGCAGCGCCGGCTGCTGCAGGAGTCGGTGGCGCGCGGGGAGAGCGCGCTGCTGGAGACCGGGATCGAGGAACTCCTGCGCTACGACGGGCCGGTGGAGCTGGCGACCTGGCGGTTCGCGACCCGTCCGCTGACCATCGGCGGGGTGGACATCCCGGTCGGCGACCCGGTGCTGGTGGTGCTGGCCGCGGCGGACCGCGACCCGGCCCGGTTCGCCGCCGAGAACACCCTGGACCTGGCCCGTGCGGACAATCCCCACCTGGGCTTCGGGCACGGCATCCACTACTGCATCGGCGCTCCGCTCGCCCGGTTGGAGGGGCGTGCGGCGCTGGCCTCGCTGCTTTCCCGGCTGCCCGATCTGCGGCTCGCGGAAAGCCCGGACGCCCTGCGCTGGCGCGGTGGCCTGATCATGCGTGGGCTGCGCGAACTACCGGTGGAATTCAGTCCGGAGGGCCGCTCTCCGCATACCCCTCCGTACACCCCTTCGCAGGCCTCTCAAACGCCTCCGACCTGCTGAGATCACGCTGACTGGACGTCGCCGATCGCCCGCCGACGGGGGTGTGAACACCCATCAATCCGGACATAACACCGCCGTTGGTAGGCGATCGAACACGGGCCGTAATTGTCGTGTGATGTCGACGATATGAGCTTGTGATTGTCCTGATGATCTGTCTACTCTCCCTGGAGTTCGCAGCTGCGGACCTCGTGCGCGGAACGCCGAATCCTGCCCGCCGCGCCCGGGAAACCGACCAGACCCTGGGCAGGGGCGGGGGAACCAGGTTTGTTGCCGTCTCCCACGGCTTGGGGTGAAGCCGCCCGAGCGGAATCGTTTCCGCGCACGGCGGCCGGGCCACCTCCCGGTCCGAACCCGACAGCTCACCTCGCAGGCGTGCGGAGAGGGACCTCTTCATGCTGTTCGTTGGAACTGGCCGTCACCGTCGTCGCACCCAGGCCGAGAAGGCCATCGCCGTCGCCGGTGTGGCCGGCGTCGGACTCGCGATGCCGCTCCTCACCGCCACCGGCGCCTCCGCCGCCCCGGCCTCCACCTGGGACGCCGTCGCCCAGTGCGAGAGCGGCGGCAACTGGGGCATCAACACCGGCAACGGCTTCTACGGCGGCCTCCAGTTCACCTCCAGCACCTGGAAGGCGTACGGCGGCACCGCCTACGCGTCGCAGGCCAACCAGGCCAGCAAGGCCCAGCAGATCTCGGTCGCCGAGAAGGTGCTGGCCTCGCAGGGGCCGGGCGCCTGGCCGGTCTGCTCCCAGAAGGCGGGTCTGGCCAAGGGCGGCGCCGCGGCCGTGGTCGACACCTCCTCGGACGCCAAGCCGCAGTCCGCCCCCAAGCAGCAGACCCCGAAGCCCGCCGCCAAGCCGGCCGAGAAGCCGGCCGCGCAGCAGCCCGCCGCCCAGAAGCCGGTCCAGAAGCCCGCCGCGCAGCCGGTCCAGCAGGCCGCCCCGCAGCAGCAGGCGCAGCCGCAGACCCCGGGCTTCTCCGGCAAGGCCGGCTGGGACGCCGACGCCAAGGTGTTCTGGTACCAGAACAACGGCGCCTGGTACTGGACCAGCCACCAGAGCGTCTACCAGCAGTACGCCGGCCAGGCCGCCGCCCAGCCGCAGTACGCTCTGCTCGCCGCCCAGCAGGCCCCGCAGGCCGCCGGCCACGACTACACCGTCCGCGCCGGGGACACCCTGTCGACCATCGCCGCCGCCCAGGGCGTGTCCGGCGGCTGGCACGCGCTGTACGACCAGAACCACGCCACCGTCGGCGGCGACCCGAACCTGATCATGCCCGGCCAGGTGCTGCACCTCGGCTGAGCCGTCGCACCGGCCGTCACCTGACGCCGTCGTCACCCCGGCCGTCACCCGACGCCGTCGTCACCCCCGTCGTGACCCGACGCCGGTGTCGCTCCGCCCGCCGTCCGAAGGGGACCGGTCCTACCGGTCCCCTTCGTCCGCATTCGCCCGCTCCGGTGGGACAAGCTGGGACAAGCAGGTGAACTACCGGTGGGTAGTGGGGCCACACGCTGAGACGGGACCGAGGCGGACGTGGCCCCGGGAGCCCGGGCGGTTAGGCTCTGGTCGTAACGACTCCGCAATCGTCCTGCTGACAGCACCCACCGTCAGACCGGACCCTGCTTCCGCAAGGAGATGCCTCGTGCCGTCCATCGATGTCGTCGTAGCCCGTGAGATCCTCGACTCGCGCGGCAACCCCACGGTCGAGGTCGAGGTCGGCCTCGACGACGGCAGCACGGGTCGTGCCGCCGTCCCGTCGGGTGCCTCCACCGGTGCCTTCGAGGCGCTGGAGCTGCGCGACGGCGACAAGAACCGCTACTTCGGCAAGGGCGTCGAGAAGGCCGTCCTGGCCGTCATCGAGCAGATCGGCCCGGAGCTGGTCGGCTACGACGCCACCGAGCAGCGCCTGATCGACCAGGCCATGCTGGACCTGGACGCCACCCCGGACAAGTCCTCGCTCGGCGCCAACGCCATCCTGGGCGTCTCGCTGGCCGTCGCGCACGCCGCCTCCGAGGCCAGCGACCTGCCGCTGTTCCGCTACCTGGGCGGCCCGAACGCGCACGTCCTGCCCGTCCCGATGATGAACATCCTCAACGGTGGGTCGCACGCCGACTCCAACGTCGACATCCAGGAGTTCATGATCGCCCCGATCGGCGCGGAGTCCTTCTCCGAGGCCGTCCGCTGGGGCGTCGAGGTCTACCACACGCTCAAGGGCGTGCTGAAGGAGCGCGGCCTGTCCACCGGTCTGGGCGACGAGGGCGGCTTCGCCCCGAACCTGGACTCCAACCGCGAGGCCCTGGACCTCATCGTCGAGGCCATCCAGAAGGCCGGCTACGTGCCCGGCCGTGACGTCGCGCTGGCCCTGGACGTCGCCTCCTCCGAGTTCTACGAGGACGGCGCCTACCACTTCGAGGGCAAGGAGCTCACCGCCGCCGAGCTCATCGAGTACTACGCCGAGCTGGTCGCCGCCTACCCGCTGGTCTCCATCGAGGACCCGCTGGACGAGTCGGACTGGGACGGCTGGAAGGCCATGACCGAGAAGCTGGGCGACAAGGTCCAGCTGGTCGGCGACGACCTGTTCGTCACCAACCCGGCCCGCCTGGCCCGCGGCATCGAGACCGGCACCGCCAACGCGCTGCTGGTGAAGGTGAACCAGATCGGTTCGCTGACCGAGACCCTGGACGCCGTCGAGCTGGCCCAGCGCAACGGCTACCGCTGCATGATGTCGCACCGCTCCGGCGAGACCGAGGACGTCACCATCGCCGACCTGGCCGTCGCCACCAACTGCGGCCAGATCAAGACCGGTGCCCCGGCCCGCTCCGAGCGCGTCGCCAAGTACAACCAGCTGCTGCGCATCGAGGAGATCCTCGACGACGCCGCCGAGTACGCCGGCCGCGGCGCCTTCCCGCGCTTCCGCTCCGCCGAGTGACCAGCGGATCGGTACGGCGAGCCCGGGGCTGAGCGCTCCGGGCACGGGGGCCGAGTGCTCCCGGTAGCGCACGCCTGACCGGTGCCCCGCCGTTCACCCCGTAGGGTGGACGGCGGGGCACCGTCGCGACCAGGAGGGGATACGGGAGATGGCTGGCTGGAGGATCCCGGGCTTGGCGGCCCGGCCCCGGTTCACGAGCCGGGCGACCGTCCTCGTCCTGGTGCTCTGCTCCCTGGTGGCGATCCTCGCCTACCCGACGCGGCAGTTCATCTCCCAGCGCGCCGAGATCTCCGCCCAGCGGGCGAAGGCCGACCACGCGCGCCAGCAGGTCGAGCAGCTGCGCCGGGAGCGGGCCCGCTGGCAGGACCCGGAGTACGTCAAGGCGCAGGCCCGCGCCCGGCTGCACTACGCGGTGCCGGGGGAGACCCCGTACATCGCGGTGGACCCGGCCGGCCAGGGTTCCGCCCAGCCCTCCTCGTCCGCGGCCGGTGCGGCGTCCGCCCGGAACGCGGCCCCCGGAAGCGCCACCGGCCAGGCGATGGCCGCCAAACCCTGGTACGCCAGCATCTGGGACTCGGTGGACGCCGCCGACACCGCCGCGGCGGCCCCCGCCACCCCCCTTCCCCTCCCACCGTCCCCCGTTGGAGACACCTCCCCCCATGACCACTGAGAACCACCCCACCGTCTCCGACGCCGACGTCGCGGCCATCGCCGCCCAGCTCGGCCGGGTGCCGCGCGGCCTGCGCGGCGTGGCGCACCGCTGCCCCTGCGGCAACCCCGACGTCGTGGAGACGGCCCCCCGTCTGCCGGACGGCACGCCGTTCCCGACGCTCTACTACCTGACCTGCCCCAAGGCCGCCTCGCTGATCGGCACCCTGGAGGCGGAGGGCGTGATGAAGGACCAGAGCGCCCGGCTCGCCGAGGACCCGGAGCTGGCCGCCGCCTACCAGAAGGCGCACGAGGACTACATCGCCCGGCGTGACGCGATCGAGGTGCTGGAGGGCTTCCCGAGCGCCGGCGGCATGCCGGACCGGGTGAAGTGCCTGCACGTGCTGGTCGGCCACTCGCTGGCGGCCGGCGAGGGCGTCAACCCGCTCGGCGACGAGGCGATCGGCATGCTGGAGGACTGGTGGGCCAAGGGCCCGTGCGTCTCCCCGGCCGAGGTCGAGGCCGCCGGTGAGCGGGTCGCCCGCAACCGCGCCAAGGGGCAGGACCACGACGCGGTGATCGCCGCCAAGCAGCAGCTGACCGCCGAGCGCGCCGCGAAGAAGCGCGCCGCCGAGGAGGCCGCCGCCGGCGACGCCGCGGCGGAGCAGGAGTCCGAGTGAGCACGACCCGCGTCGCCGCGATCGACTGCGGCACCAACTCGATCCGCCTGCTGGTCGCCGACCTCGACCCGGACACCGGGGAGATCACCGACCTCGACCGCCGGATGATCGTCAACCGGCTGGGTCAGGGCGTGGACCAGACCGGCCGGCTGCACCCGGACGCGCTGGCCCGCACCTTCGCGGCCTGCCGGGAGTACCAGGAGATCATCTCCGGCTTCGGCGTCGGCCCCGAGCGGGTCCGCTTCGTCGCCACCAGCGCCTCCCGGGACGCCGAGAACAGCGACGAGTACGTCAAGGGCGTGCGCGACATCCTGGGCGTCGAGCCCGAGGTGGTGAGCGGCGAGGAGGAGGCGCACCTCTCCTTCGTGGGCGCCACCAAGGAGCTGACCGGCGGTCAGTTCCCCGGCCCGTACCTGGTCTTCGACCTCGGCGGCGGTTCCACCGAGTTCGTGCTCGGCACGGACGACGTGCAGGCCGCGCGCTCGGTGAACATCGGCTGCGTGCGGCTCACCGAGCGGTACTTCGGGGATGCCGAGCTGCCCTCCGAGGAGCAGGTCGAGGCGGCCCGGGCGCACGTGCGCGCCGAGCTGGACCGGGCCGAGGAGGTCGTCCCGCTGACCGGCGCGGGCACCCTGGTGGGCCTGGCCGGGACGGTCACCACGGTGTCCGCGATCGCCCAGGGCCTGCCCGGCTACGACTCGGCGGCGATCCACCACTCCCGGATCAGCCGGGAGCGGGTCGCCGGGATCGCCCGGGAGCTGCTGGCCGCCACCCACGCCGAGCGCGCGGCCATCCCGTCGATGCACCCGGGCCGGGTGGACGTGATCGCGGCCGGGGCGCTGGAGCTGCTGGAGATCATGGAGCGCACCGGCGCCGCCGAGGTGGTCGTGAGCGAGCACGACATCCTCGACGGGATCGCCTTCGGTATCGCCTCCTGACCCCGTGCGGGGCCTACCCGTCACGGCCCCGGCACCCCGAAAGGGGGGCCGGGGCCCTGGCGCGCCCGCACGCGGGTGGGAAAGTTCGTGAATTTCTTCACATGGCGATCGGGCCATTCGTCGCACCGGCCCGCCCGCTACGTCCGATATGTGGGACCGAAGGCCCGTCGGGCGGGTGGCCCATGGGATCGCAGGTCAGGCCTCGTTTGAGGTTTGAAAATCGAAATCACGCGCGGGAACCCGGGCGTTGTGCGGATCGTTGCTGCTCAGGCCGGTGGTGCTCCGGCGAACGTTCGCGCGGGGCCGTCCGGGGGTGGGGGCCGCCGCGCCGGACCCGGTTTTGCGGCCGCGCAGTGTAGCACGGGGGGTCCGTCAACTTGTGACCGGGCTCACGAAGGCTGCTCCGGACGGTGCTGGATACTTTCGGATATGAGCACCACGGAGCGTCCTCGCATCCTCATTGTCGGCGGTGGTTACGTCGGCCTGTATGCCGCGATGCGCATCCTCAAGAAGATGCGTTACGGCGAAGCGACCGTCACGGTCGTCGACCCGCGGTCGTACATGACGTACCTGCCCTTCCTCCCCGAGGCGGCCGGCGGCAGTGTCGCGCCGCGCAACCTCATCGCGCCGCTGCGCAGCACCCTCAAGAAGGCGGAGGTGCTGACCGGGTCCGTCACCGGCATCGACCACGCCCGCAAGGTCGCCACGATCCAGCCCGCGGCCGGCGACAGCTACGAGCTGCCGTTCGAGTACCTGGTCGTCGCGACCGGCTCGGTCTCCCGCACCTTCCCGATCCCGGGTCTGGCGGAGAACGGCCTCGGCATGAAGACGGTCGAGGAGGCCATCGGCCTCCGCAACCACGTCATGGCCCAGCTCGACAAGGCCGAGTCCACCACGGACGAGGAGATCCGCCGCAAGGCGCTGACCTTCGTGGTGATCGGTGGCGGCTTCGCCGGTATCGAGACGGTCGCCGAGGTCGAGGACATGGCCCGCGACGCGGCCAAGCTGTACAAGACCGTCAGCCGCGACGACATGCGCTTCGTCGTGGTCGAGGCGGCCAACCGCATCCTCCCCGAGATGGGCCCGGACCTCGGTCTGTGGACCAAGGAGAAGCTCGAGGAGCGCAACATCGAGGTCTACATCGAGACCTCGATGGACTCCTGCGTCGACGGCCACGTCATGCTGAAGAACGGCATGGAGATGGACGCCTCCACCATCGTGTGGACGGCCGGCGTGAAGCCGAACCCGGTGCTGGCCAACTTCGGCCTGCCGCTGGGCCCGCGCGGCCACGTCGACACCGCGCCGACCCTGCAGGTCCAGGGCTTCGACTACGTCTGGTCCGCCGGCGACAACGCCCAGGTGCCGGACCTCGCCGCGGGCGAGGGCGCCTGGTGCCCGCCGAACGCGCAGCACGCCAGCCGCCAGGCCATCGTCCTCGGCGACAACGTGATCTCCGGCATGCGCGGCTTCCCGCAGAAGGAGTACAAGCACAAGAACCTGGGTGCGGTCGCCGGTCTCGGCCTGCACAAGGGCGTGGCGATCCTCTTCGGCAAGTACAAGCTGAAGGGCCGTCCGGCCTGGTGGTTCCACCGCCTGTACCACGGCGCGATGGTGCCGACCTTCAACCGCAAGGTGCGCGTCTTCACCGACTGGACGCTCGCGATGTTCCTCAAGCGCGAGATGGTCGGCCTCGCCCAGATGGAGAAGCCGCAGCTGCCGATCCAGGAGGTCACTCCGCCCACCAAGCCCGTCGAGGCCGCCAAGCCGGCCGCCGACAAGGAACTCGCCAGCAAGTAAGCGACTGAGACCCCGGTGTGGGAGCACCGGGGTATGAGTCGGAGGCCCTCCGCCCGGCAGCGTTGCCGGACCACGACCTCCGTGGTGCTCAGCCGGCCGTGCGACCGGGCGGAGTACAGAAGTAGAAGGTCCCCTGCCGAAACCCTCGGGCAGGGGACCTTTCTCGTTCCGGGGCCGGCCGACCGGGAGCGGTCGGCCGGCCCCGGTCGGTCAGTCGGTCTTGATGCTCTCCAGGATGTCCAGCTTGGACGCCCGGCGGGCCGGCCAGATCGCGGCCACCAGGCCGACCACCCCGGCCAGCGCCAGGAACATCGCCAGCTGGCCGTACGGCAGGACCGTGGTCAGACCGGAGAGGGTGGACTTCAGGGTGCCGTTGACCGCCCAGGCGATGAAGCAGCCGAGCAGCAGGCCGATGCCGGCGCCGAACAGCGAGATCACCACGGACTCCAGACGGACCATCCGCTTGATGCCGCTGCGGTCCAGGCCGATCGCCCGCAGCATCCCGATCTCGCGCTTGCGCTCGAAGACCGACATGGCCAGCGTGTTGACCACGCCCAGGATTGCGATCAGGACCGCCATCCCCAGCAGGCCGTACATCAGGTTCAGCGCGAAGGTGATGGTCTGGCTGAACTCGTCCCGGACGTCCTGCTTGGACTTCACCTCGATCACCGGGTTGGCGCCGGTGGCGTCCTTGAGGGCCTGCTTGAGGCTGTCGGTGGCGCCGTCCTTGCCCTTGACCAGGACCTCGGAGATGTACGGCTTCGGCTCGTGCTTGGCGACCTCGCTGTTGGCCAGCAGCGTGCGGCCGAGCACGCCGGCGTTCTCGTACACGCCGCCGATGGTGAGCTGCCCGGTGGACTCGTCCGGGAAGGTCACGTTCACGACCGAGCCGGTGGTGGCGTTCAGCTTCTTGGCCGTGTCCTCGCTGACCAGCAGCTGCCCCTTGGCGAGGTTGGCGGTGGAGCCGGCGGTCAGCTTGACGTCGGTGAGCTGGTCGAGGTTGGCCGCGTCCACGCCGTTGATCACCGCGCCGGTGCCGTTGAGGTCCCAGTAGGAGGTCGTCAGCGCCGAGGAGGCGGCCACTCCGGGCGCCTTGGCGATCTGCGCGGGCACCTGCTCGGACAGGCTCATGTTGTTGGCGGCCCCGATGATGTAGTCGGCCTTCATCGCGCTGGTGACGGCCCGGTCGACGGTGTCGTTGACCGAGGCGCCGATCACGGTGAGCCCGGTGACCAGGGTCAGGCCGATGGTCAGCGCGGCGGCGGTGGCCGCGGTGCGGCGCGGGTTGCGCACCGCGTTCTGCTGGGCGAGCTTGCCCGGGGTGCCGCCGAGACCGCGCAGCAGCGGGCCGACCAGCGCGACCACCGGACGGGAGAGCAGCGGCAGCAGGACGAACACGCCGATCAGGGCCAGGAAGGCGCCGGCGCCGACCGGCAGCCGGCCGCTGTCGTTGCCGGTGGAGGCGCCGAAGCCGATCAGGGCGAGGCCGCCGCCGGCGAGCACCGAGCCGATCGTGTTGCGGACCACCAGGCTCTTCTGGGAGACCGGCTGGTCGCCGCTGCTCATCGCGGCCACCGGGGCGATCCGGGAGGCGCGCATGGCGGGCAGCAGGGCCGACAGGACCGTCACCAGGACGCCGACCACGATCGTCACCACGACGGTGAGCGGCTTGATCACCAGCGAGCCGTTCGGCATGTTCTCGTTCAGCGAGCCGATCAGCGACTGCATCCCGGCGCCGATCCCGACGCCGGCCAGCAGGCCGGCCGCGGCGGAGGCGGTGCCGATCAGCAGGGCCTCGATCAGCACGGACCGGGTGACCTGCTTGCGGCTGGCGCCGATGGCGCGCAGCAGGGCCAGCTCCTTGGTGCGCTGGGCGACCAGCATGGTGAAGGTGTTGGCGATGATGAAGATGCCGACGAAGAGCGAGATGAAGGCGAAGACCAGGAGCATGGTGCGCATGCTGCTGGTGGCCTCGGTGATCATCTTCTGCTCGTCGGCGTTGAGCTTGGCGCCGGTCTCGACGTCGAACTGGTGGCCGGACGGCACCTTGGGCTGGGCCTCGGCGAGCAGCGCGTCCTGGCTGGTGCCGGGCTTGGCGGTGAGCACGACGCTGCTGTAGCGGCCCGGCTCCAGCAGGGTCTGCTGGGCGGTGGCCTTGTCGAACAGGGTGAGCGTGCCGCCGGTGTTCACCACCGGGTCGTCGGTGGTGAAGACGCCGGTGAGCTTCGCCTCGACGACCGGGCCGTTGGCGGCGACCCGGACGGTGTCGCCGACCCTGTAGCCCGCCTTGTCGGCGGTCCTGCGGTCGAGCGCGACCTCCTTGGCGGTCTTCGGGCCCTGGCCCTCGACCATCGGGTAGCGCGGGTCCTTGCCGTCCTGGCCGGGGGCGAAGTTGGCGCCCTTGGCGGCCCAGACCTGGCCGATCAGGTTGCCCTTCCTGTCGGCCACGCCGGTGAAGCCGCTGACCACGCCGCGGGCGTTGGCGGTGCCCGGCAGGGCGGCCAGCTGCTGGACGGTGGCGTCGGTGAGGGTGGCCGAGCCGCCCTCACTCTTCTGCCGGGCGGAGGCGTGGGAGCCCGCCGCGCGGTCCACCACCTGGACCGAGACGTCCGAGTAGCTCTTGGAGTTGCTGTCCCGCATGGCCTTGCCGAAGGTGTCGGAGAAGACCATGGTGCCGGCCACGAAGGCGGTGCCGAGCATGACGGCCAGCGCCGTCATCAGCAGTCGGCCCTTGTGGGCCAGCACGTTGCGCAGTGCGGTGCGATACATGGGGTGTCCTGGGAAGAATCGGTGAGCGGGCTACGGCTGCGGGTGTGTCAGCTGGTGCGGCCCTTGGCGTCGAAGCGGCGCATGCGGTCCAGGACGGTGTCGGCGGTGGGGTGGTGGAGCTCGTCGACGATGCGGCCGTCGGCCAGGAAGACGACGCGGTCGGCGTAGGAGGCGGCGACGGGGTCGTGGGTGACCATGACGACGGTCTGGCCGAG
>NZ_JBICYZ010000008.1:0-228111 GCF_043201465.1 Kitasatospora sp. NPDC048298 | reverse complement strand
GCGATGCGGGGTTTAGACGGGTTCGGGGGGGGGGGGGGCGGGGGGGGTGCCCTGGTCGGGGGGGTGGTCTGGGGGCGGGGGGTGGGGGGGGGGGGGGGGGGTGTGCTGGCCGGGGGGGGGGGGGGGGGGCGGGGGGGGGCCCGCGGTGTCGCGGGCCCCGTCCGTGGTGTCGGTGGTGGTCACGTCGGCTACCGCCGGGCGTCCATGGCCTCGGCCAGGCTCCTGGGCCGCATGTCGGTCCAGGACTTCTCGACGTACTCCAGGCAGGCCGCGTGGGTGTCCGGGCCGTGGGCGACGGTCCAGCCGGCCGGGACGTCCGCGAACTGCGGCCACAGCGAGTGCTGGTTCTCGTCGTTGACGAGCACGAGGAAGGTGCCGTCCTGGTCGTCGAAGGGGTTGGTCATGGGTCAGTCCTCCTGGTGGTGGGAAACGGTGGCGTCGCCGGTGACGTCGGCGATCCTGGCGGCCAGGACCGGTCCGATCTGGGCCAGCGAGCCGGGTTGGGTCATCCGGTTGTGCCGGGTGGTGACCTCGTGCGATTCGATCCGGCCGGTGACGTAGGGCTGCCAGATCCCCGGCCCGGCGTTGTCCTCGGCGCTCCGGTCGATCGTGGAGTTGAAGAGCAGCAGGTCCCCGTCGAACGTCCCGGGGACGAAGTCGACCGCCAGCTTCGCGTTGTTGATCATGATCTGGACGACCACCTCGACCTGCCGCTCGGTCAGGCCGGCCAGCGCGCTGCCCCGCCGGTTCAGCACCTCGGCGACCTCCGCGTAGGTGATCTCCCGGTCGCCCAGCTCGTCCGGGTCGACGTCGAGCACCCCGACGAGCACGTCCCGCTCGGTGGGCACCGGCACCTCCTCGAACTTCACGTCCTTCACCGGGTAGGCGTCGAGGATCGCCAGCAGCGCGGTCCGCTCGCCGCGCGACTGCAGCTCGCAGGCGAGCGCGTGGGCGATCAACCCGCCGGCGGACCAGCCGAGCAGCAGGTACGGGCCCTCCGGCTGGATCTTCCGGATGTGGTCGGCGTAGTCGGCCGCCATCTCCTCGTAGGACGTCGGCAGCGGTTCGGGCCGGCCGAGGCCGCGCGCCTGGATCGCGTAGACCGGGTGCTGCGGGCCGACGTGGTTCAGCAGCCCGCTGTACGACCAGCTGATGCCGCCGCCGGGGTGGACGCAGAACAGCGGCGTGCCCGTCCCGGTCGAGCGCAGCGGCAGCACCACGTCCAGCGCGTCGTCGGGATCGTTCATGACCAGGCGCTCGGTGAGCCCGGCCACGGTCGGCGCCTCGAACAGCATGCGCAGCCCCAGCTCCAGGCCGAGGGTCTCGCGGACCCGGGAGGCCAGCCGGGCGGCCAGCAGCGAGTGCCCGCCCAGGTCGAAGAAGTTGTCGTCGATGGACACCAGCTCCCGGCCGAGGACCTCGGCGAACAGGCCGCACAGCAGCTGCTCCTGCGGCGTCCGGGGGCCGCGGCCGGCGTCCGACGTCCCGTACTCGGGGGCGGGCAGGGCGGCCCGGTCGAGCTTGCCGTTGGCGGTCAGCGGCAGCGCGTCCACGGTGACGAACGCCGCCGGCACCATGTAGTCGGGCAGTTCGCGGCGCAGCCGGCCGGACAGCTCGACCGCCTCGGGCGCGCCCTCGGCGGCGGGCACCAGGTAGGCGACCAGCCGCTTGTCGCCGGGCCGGTCCTCGCGGGCGACCACGGCCGCCTGGGCGACGCCCGGGCAGCCCGCCAGGACGGCCTCGATCTCGCCGGGCTCGATCCGCAGACCGCGCAGCTTGACCTGGTGGTCGGCGCGTCCGGCGAACTCCAGGGTGCCCTCGGGCCGCCACCAGGCCAGGTCGCCGGTGCGGTACATCCGGCTCCCGGACGGCCCGTACGGGTCGGCGGTGAAGCGCTCCGCGGTGAGGCCGGGCCGGCCGTGGTAGCCGCGGGCGACGCCGACCCCCGCGAGGTACAGCTCGCCGACCATCCCCGCGGGCAGCGGCCGCAGGTGGTCGTCGAGCACGTAGGCGCGCATGTTGGCCATCGGGCCGCCGATCGGCACGGAGGCGGCCTGCTCGGGCAGGTCGCGGACCGGGTGGCAGGTGGCCAGGGTGGTGGCCTCGGTGGGGCCGTAACCGTTGACCACCTCGATGCCGGGGCAGGCCTCCAGCACCCGGGCGGCAGCGGCCGGGGAGACCACGTCGCCGCCGGTCCACACCTCGCGCACCCCGGCGAGCAGGCCGGGGCGCTCCTCAGCCACCAGCCGGAAGAGTCCGGCGGTGAGCCACAGTCCGGTCACCCCGTGGGTGCCGATGGTGTGCTGGAGCAGGTCGAGGTCGAGCTGCTCGGGCGGTGCGACCACGATCCGGCCGCCGTTGAGGAGTGGCACCCACAGCTCGTAGGTCGAGAGGTCGAAGGCCGTCGGGGAGTGCATCAGCACCCGCTCGTGTCCGCCGCCGCGCCATTCGGGGGTCAGCGCGTGGCCGACCACGTCGCGGTGGGTGACGGCCACGCCCTTCGGCCGCCCGGTCGAGCCCGAGGTGTACATGATGTACACCAACTGCTGTGGCTCACACGTGACTTCGACGTCGGACGGATCGGGTTCGGCGTCCACCAGAGCGGCCAGCACCTCCTCGGTGAGCACCAGGGCCGCGCCGCTCTCCCGCAGGATCAGTTCGATCCGGGACGCCGGGAAGCGCGAGTCCAGCGGCACGTAGGCGCCGCCCGCCCTGACGATCGCCAGGATGGCCGTGACCAGGTCCGCCGAGCGTTCCATCAGCACCGCGACGGGTGTCTCCCGCCGGACGCCCCGGCGGACCAGTGCCCGGGCGAGCCGGCTGGAGCGCCGGTCGAGCTCCCGGTAGGTCAGCTCGGTGCCGGCCGCCACGACGGCCACCGCGTCCGGGGTGGCCCGCACCTGGCGGGCGAACAACTCCGGCACCGCGGCCCGGGGCAGCTCGGCGGCCGTGTCGTTGAACCCGTGCAGCAGCCGGTGGCGTTCCGCCTCGGAGAGGAGGTCGATCCGGCCGATCGGCCGGTCCGGGTCGGCGACCGCGGTACGCAACAGCCGGGCCAGGCGGTCGAACAGCAGCTCCACGGTGGGCGCGTCGAACAGGTCGGTGGCGTACTCCACCGCGCCGACCAGGCCGTCGGGGGCACCGTCCGGGCCGAACTGCTCGGCCAGACTGAAGGTCAGGTCGACCCGGGAGGTCCCGGTCGGCGCCTCCAGGTGGCCGGTCTCCAGCCCCGGCAGCGCGAACTCGCCCAGCGGCGCGTTCTGCAGGGCCAGCATGACCTGGAACAGCGGGTGGCGGGCCAGCGACCGCGCCGGGTTGACCACCTCGACCAGGTACTCGAACGGCACGTCCTGGTGGTCGTACGCGGTGAGCGCCTTCTGCCGCACCCGGCCGAGCAGTTCGGCGAATCCGGGGTCGCCGCCGGTGTCGGTGCGCAGCACCAGGGTGTTGACGAAGAAGCCGACGAGCTCGTCCAGTGCCTGGTCGGTGCGGCCGGCGATCGGGCTGCCGATCGGGATGTCGGTGCCGGCGCCGAGCCGGGTGAGCAGCGCGGCGAGGCCGGCCTGGAGCACCATGAACATGCTGGCGCCGCGCTCGGTGGCGAGGTCCCGCAGGGCCTGGTGCAGTTCGGCGTCCAGCCGGACCGCGACCCGGTCGCCCAGCTGGGAGGCCACCGGCGGGCGGGGCCGGTCGGCGGGCAGCTGGAGCTGCTCCGGCATTCCCGTCAACTCGTCCTTCCAGTAGGCCAGTTGCCGGGCGAACAGGCTGTCCGGGTCGGCGGCGTCGCCGAGCAGGTCGCGCTGCCAGCCGGTGTAGTCGGCGTACTGCACCGCCAGCGTGGTCCACCGCGGCTCCTCGCCCCGGCAGCGGGCCGCGTAGGCGGCGGCCAGGTCGGCGGAGAGCGGGCCCATCGACCAGCCGTCGGCGGCGATGTGGTGCACCACGACCAGCAGCGCGTGCCGGTCGGGCGCGAGCGCGTACAGCTCCGCCCGCAGGGGCGGCTCCGCGGCCAGGTCGAAGCCGCGCCGGGCCGTCTGCGCCAGCCGTTCGGCCAGGCGGCCCTCGTCGAGCTCGACCAGCGGCAGCTCGGGGTACGCGTCCGCGGCGCTCAGCACGACCTGGTACGGCACGCCGTCCGTCTCGCGGAAGACCGTCCGCAGGCTCTCGTGCCGGGCGACCACGTCCGCGAGCGCGGCGTGCAGGGCCGGCGGGTCGAGGTCGCCGGTCAGGCGCAGCGCGAGCGGCATGTTGTAGGTGGCGCTCGGCCCGTCCATCCGGTGCAGGAACCACAGCCGGCGCTGGGCGAAGGACAGCGGCACGTGCTCGGGGCGGGACTGGGCGGTCAGCGCGGGCCGCGCCGTTCCGGAGCCGTCCAGGCGGGCCGCCAGGGCGGCCACGGTCGGGGTCTCGAAGAGCGTGCGGACCTCCAGTTCCGCGCCGAGGGTCGCCCGGACCCGGGAGGCCAGCCGGGTCGCCAGCAGGGAGTGGCCGCCCAGGTCGAAGAAGCTGTCCTCGACCCCGACCTGCGCCAGGCCGAGCACCTCGGCGAACAGCTCGGCGAGGAGCTGTTCCTGCGGGGTGCGCGGCGCCCGCCCGGCCACGGCCGGGCCGAGGTCGGGGGCGGGCAGGGCACGGCGGTCGAGCTTGCCGCTGGCGGTCAGCGGCAGCGCGTCCAGCGCCACGAACGCCGAGGGGACCAGGTAGTCGGGCAGCCGGCCCCGCAGCCAGTCGCGGAGTTCGCCGATGAGGGCGCCGGTGCCCCGGCTGCCGGTCGGGCGGTTGGTCAGCGAGGACAGCGCGGTGCCGCCGCTGCGCACCGGCCGGTAGGCCTCGACGGGTGCGTCCGCCGGCCCGTCGGTGGAGGCGGTGGAGCCGGTGAAGAGCGCGTCGAGGGCTTCGGGCGCGTCGGCCGACCAGGTGAGGTCCACCCGGCGGCCGAGCTCCCCACCGAGGGCGTGGAAGTCCTCCGGGTCGGGCAGGTCGGCGCCGTCCGGGCCGTGCAGCCGCTCCAGCAGCCCGGCGAGTGTGCCGTCGCCGTCGCGCACCGCCCGGGCCAGCTCGGCCTCGCGCGCGACGCGGCGGTTCGGGATCCCGGTAAAGCGCACCGGGCCAGTGCCCGGTCGCCCGAGCAGTTCGCGCAGCTCCGCCAGGCCGGCGACGTCCCGGCCCCAGGCCAGGTCCAGCGGCCGGACGGGTACGGCGGGCCGCTTGTGCAGCGTCACGTCGTAGCGGTAGCGGCTCAGTTCGTTGTGGTGGCGGCCGCGCTTGACCTCCACGGCCACCGCGCCGATGTCCGTGCCGTGCTCCGCGCCACGCTCCCGCAGGACGGTGAAGAAGTCCGGGTCGACCAGGAGTTCCTTCTCGACCCGCAGGGCCTGCTCCACCGCGCGGCGCACGGCCGCGAGGTCGGCGCCGTCCCCGGCCCGGTGCAGCTGGACGGCCGTGGCCAGCGGGCGCAGCAGCCTCAGGTTGCGGACGTCACCGATGAACAGCGCGCCACCGGGGGCGAGCAGCGCCGTCAGCTTCCCGATCACGTCGGCGAGGTACTCGGCGGACGGGAAGTACTGCACCACCGAGTTGATCACGATGGTGTCGAACGCCCCGGCCGGCAGCCCGTCGGTGTCGTGTGCCGGGCGGGTCCGGAGCACGACGCGCTCGGCCAGGTCCGGTCGGCGCGCCACCTGGGCGGCGAGCGCGTCGATCGCGGTGGCGGAGAAGTCGGTCGCCCAGTAGGTCTCACAGTGCGGGGCGATCCGGGAGAGCAGCAGGCCGGTGCCGACGCCGACCTCCAGGACCCGGCGGGGGCGCAGGGCCAGGATGCGGGAGACGGTCGCGTCGCGCCACTCCCGCATCTGCTCGACGGGGATCGGGGCGGCGTCGTAACTGCTGTTCCAGCCGACGAAGTTCTGGCCGAACGTGGCTTCCTCGGGGGTGATGGGCAGGGCGTCGTAGATGCCCCGCCACTCGTCCACGTGGTCGGCCTCGATGCCGCTGTCGCGGGCGGGTTCCTGGCGCGGGACGACGTAGCCGATGAGCCGGTCGTCCTGGGCGAGGACGGCGGCCCGGGCGACGGCGGGGTGCTCGGCCAGGGCCGACTCGACCTCGCCGGGCTCGACCCGGAAGCCGCGCACCTTCACCTGGTCGTCGGCCCGGCCGAGGTACTCCAGCTGGCTGTCGGCACGAAAGCGGACCACGTCACCGGTGCGGTACATCCTGGCGCCCGAGGGATCGAACGGGCAGGCGACGAACCGCCCGGCCGTGAGACCGGGCCGGTTCAGGTACCCGCGCGCCAGCCCGGCGCCGGCCACGTACAGCTCCCCCGGCACTCCCGGCGGCACCGGCCGCAGCCGCTCGTCCAGCACGTAGACGCGGGCGTTGGTGATCGGACGGCCGATCGGCGGCACGCCGGACGCCGGCGACAGCGGGTCGCTCATCGTCGCGCACACGGTCGTCTCGGTCGGACCGTACGCGTTGATCATCCGCCGGCCCGGCGCCCAGCGGTCCACCAGCTCCGGCGGGCAGGCCTCACCGGCCACCACCAGCGTGGACACCGCCACCGAGCACACCGGCAGGGCGGCCAGGACGGACGGCGGCACGGTCACATGGGTGACCGCCAGGCGCGGGTCGGTCAGCGCGGACACCGGCTCGGCCGCCGGGGGCAGCACCAGGGCCGCGCCGCGCAGCAGGGCGGTGAAGATCTCCGACACCGAGGCGTCGAAGCTGGGCGAGGCGAACTGGAGCACCCGGCTGCCGGGCTCGATCGCGAACCGCTCGATCTGGGCGGCCACCAGACTGGCCACACCGCCGTGGCCGACCACGACGCCCTTGGGGCGGCCGGTCGAACCGGAGGTGTAGATCACGTACGCCGGGTGCCGGACGTCGAGCGCGACCTCCGGGTCGGTGTCCGGCCAGTCCCCGCCCGAGACCATCGCCGGATCGTCGACCAGCAGCGCCGGACGGGCGTCGTCCAGCATGAACGCGATCCGCGCCGGCGGGTACGCCGGATCCACCGGCAGGTACGCCGCCCCGGCCTTCAGCACACCCAGGACGGCCACCACGGCCTCCACCGAGCGCGGCAGCGCCACCGCCACCAGCCGCTCCGGGCCGACACCGCGCGCGATCAGCGCATGCGCGAACCGGTTCGCCCGCGCGTTCAACTGATGATACGTCAGCTCGATCTCGCCATGGACGAGCGCGACCGCGTCCGGGGTCGCCGCGACCTGCGCGGCGAAGGCCCGCGGCACCGGGACGGCGTCCACCTCGCGGGCGGTCGCGTTGCCGCGCTCCAGCAGCCGGTGCCGCTCGTCGGCGCCGAGGAGGTCGATCCCCTCGATCGGCTGTTCCGGGTCGGCGGTGACCGCCTCCAGCAGCCTGGCCCACCGTGCGGCCAGGGTGGCGACCGTCGAGCGGTCGAACAGGTCGGTGGCGTACTCGACCGCGCCGACGATCCCGGCGGGGCTCCCGTCCGGGCCGAACTGCTCGACCAGGCTCACTCCGAGGTCGAACTTGGCGGTTCCGGTGGCCACCGCGTAGGTGGCGACGTCCAGCCCGGGCAGCGAGAACCGGCCCATCGGCGCGTTCTGCACGGCCAGGATCGTCTGGAACAGCGGGTGGTGGGACAGCGAGCGGGCGGGGTTCAGCACCTCCACCAGGTGCTCGAACGGCACGTCCTGGTGCGCGTACGCCGACAGCGCCGTCTCCCGCACCCGGCCCAGCAGCTCGGCGAAGCTCGGATCACCGCTGGTGTCGGTGCGCAGCACCAGCGTGTTCACGAAGAACCCGACCAGCTCGTCCAGCGCCTCGTCGGTACGACCCGCGATCGGGCTGCCGATCGGGATGTCCGTCCCCGCACCCAGCCGGGTGTACAGCGCCGCCAGCGCCGCCTGCAGCACCATGAACAGACTCGTCCCGGTGCGCCGCGCCAACTCCGTGAGGGCGGCGTGCAGTTCGGCGTCGAGCCGCAGGCCGACGTGGTCCCCGTGCCAGCCGGCGACGGCCGGCCGGGGCCGGTCGGTGGGCAGCGCGAGCAGCTCCGGGAGGTCGGACAACTGCCGCTTCCAGTAGCCGAGTTGCTCGGCGAACCGGCTCCGCGGGTCGGCGGCGTCGCCGAGCAGCTCGCGCTGCCACAGCGTGTAGTCGGCGTACTGCACCGGCAGCGGGGCCCACTGCGGCTCCTCACCCCGGCTGCGGGCCGCGTACACCTCGGCCAGGTCCCGGGCCAGCGGGCCGGTGGACCAGCCGTCGCCGGCGATGTGGTGCATGACCAGCAGCAGCACGTGCTCGTCGGCCTTGTCCGCGAGCGCGAACAGCCCGATCCTCAGCGGGGGTTCCGCCGCCAGGTCGAACGGCTGCCGGGCGAACTCGGCCAGCCGCTCGAAGAGTTCGGCCTCCGGCACCTCGGTCAGCCGTGCCCGGGGGCGGGCCGCGGCCGGGTCCAGGACGCGCTGGCAGGGGACGCCGTCGATCTCCGGGAAGACCGTCCGCAGGCTCTCGTGCCGGGCCACCACGTCGGCCAGCGCCTGGTCCAGCGCCGCCCGGTCCAGCGTCCCGGTCAGCTGGAGCGCCAGCGGGATGTGGTAGGTCGCGGCGGCGGCGTCCATGCGGTGCAGGAACCAGAGCCGGCGCTGTGCGAAGGACAGCGGCACCGCCTCCGGTCGCTCGTGCGGCGTCAGCGCCGGACGGGCGTGGCCGGCGCCGGTCAGCGCCTCGGCCAGGCCCGCCACGGTGGGCGCCTGGAAGAGCGCGCGCAGCCCCAGCTCCACGCCGAGCACCGAGCGCACCCGAGCGGCCAGTCGGGTGGCGAGCAGGGAGTGCCCGCCCAGGTCGAAGAAGTCATCGTCGACGCCGACCTCGGCCACGCCGAGCACCTCGGCGAACAGGCCGCACAGGATCTGCTCCTGCGGGGTGCGCGGCGCCCGGCCCGCCTCCGTGGTCGCGGCCTCCGGCGCGGGGAGCGCGGCGCGGTCCAGCTTCCCGTTCGGCGTCACCGGCAGCGCGTCCAGCACCACGAACGCCGACGGCACCAGATAGTCGGGCAGCCGCTCGCGCAGGTGCGCCGCCAGCTCCGCCGGCCGGACCGCCGCGCCGGGACGGGCCGCCACATAGCCGACGAGCCGGTCGTCCCCGGCCACGGCAGCGGCCTGGGCGACGGCGGGGTGGTCGGCCAGGGCGGCCTCGACCTCACCGAGTTCGACCCGGAAGCCGCGCACCTTCACCTGGTCGTCGGCGCGGCCGACGTACTCCAGCTCCCCGCCGGCACGGCGCCGCGCCAGGTCGCCGGTCCGGTACATGCGGTCGCCGTCCCCACCGAACGGGCAGGCGACGAACCGCCCGGCCGTCAGACCGGGCCGGTTGAGGTAGCCGCGCGCCAGCCCGGGGCCGGCGACGTACAGCTCCCCCGCCACCCCCGGCGGCACGAGACGCAGCCGCTCGTCCAGCACGTACGCCCGGAACTCCGCGACCGGCCCGCCGATCGGCGGCACGCCCGCCCCCGGCGACAGCGGCTCGCTCATCGTCGCGCACACCGTCGTCTCCGTCGGACCGTACGCGTTGATCATCCGCCGGCCCGGCGCCCATCGGGCGACCAGCTCCGGCGGGCAGGCCTCGCCCGCCACCACCAGGGTCGACGCGGTCACCGCGTCCTCCGGCAGCGCGGCCAGGGCCGAGGGCGGCAGGGTGACGTGGGTGACGTCCAGCCGGTGGTCCGTCAGGGCCTCCAGCGGGGCCTCGGCCGGGGCCAGGACGAGGGCGGCACCGGTCAGCAGGGCGCCGCACAGGTCCCAGAAGGAGGCGTCGAAGCCGGGCGAGGCGAACTGGAGCACCCGGCTGCCCGGCGCCACGCCGAGCCGCTCGGTCTGCGCCGCCACCAGGCCCGACACCCCGCTGTGGCTCACTGCCACGCCCTTGGGGCGGCCGGTCGAGCCCGAGGTGTAGATCACGTACGCCGGATGCCGGACGTCCACCACGACACCCGGGTCGGTGTCCGGCCAGTCCCCGCCCGAGACCATCGCCGGATCGTCGACCAGCAGCGCCGGACGGGCGTCGTCCAGCATGAACGCGATCCGCGCCGGCGGGTACGCCGGATCCACCGGCAGGTACGCCGCCCCGGCCTTCAGCACACCGAGGACGGCCACCATGGCCTCCATCGAGCGCGGCAGCGCCACCGCCACCAGCTGCTCCGGGCCGACGCCGCGCGCGATCAGCGCATGCGCGAACCGGTTCGCCCGCGCGCCCAGCTGACGGTACGTCAGCTCTGTGTCCCCGCAGACGAGCGCGACCGCGTCCGGCGTCGCCGCGACCTGCGCCGCGAACAGCTCCGGCAGGCTCGCCGCGGCCGCCTCGCCGTCGACGGCGGGCAGCAGCTCGCGCCGCTCCTCGGCGGACAGCAGGTCGATCCCGCCGATCGGCCGGTCCGGGGCGGCGGCGACGGCCGCCAGCAGCCTGGTCCACCGGGCCGCCAGCGCCTCGACCGTCGAGCGGTCGAACAGGTCGGTGCTGTACTCGACCGCCCCGCTGAGCCCGGCCGGCGCGCCGTCCGGCCCGTGCTCCTCCGCGAATCCGAAGGTCAGGTCGAGCCGCGCGGTCCCGGTGAGCACGGTCACCCCGGAGACCCGCAGGCCGGGGAGGTCGAAGTCGCCGCCCGGCGCGTTCTGCACGACCAGCCCGGTCTGGTACAGCGGGTGGTGGGACAGCGAGCGGGACGGGTTCAGCGCCTCGACCAGGTGCTCGAACGGCACGTCCTGGTGCGCGTACGCGGAAAGCGCCGTCTCCCGCACCCGACCCAGCAGTTCGGCGAACGACGGATCACCGCTGGTGTCCGTCCGCAGCACCAGCGTGTTGATGAAGAACCCGACCAGCTCGTCCAGCGCCTCGTCGGTACGACCCGCGATCGGGCTGCCGATCGGGATGTCCGTCCCCGCACCCAGCCGGGTGTACAGCGCCGCCAGCGCCGCCTGCAGCACCATGAACAGGGTCGTGCCCGAGCGGCGCGCCAACCCCACCAGCGCGGTGTGCAGTTCGGCGTCGATCCGGAGTTCCAGCAGGTCGCCGCCGTACGACATGGTGGCCGGGCGCGCCCGGTCGGCGGGCAGCCGCAGCTGCTCGGGCAGCCCCGCCAGCGCCTCGCGCCAGTAGCCGACCTGGCGGGCGAACACGCTGTCGGCGTCCTGCTCGTCGCCCAGGATCTCGTGCTGCCACAGGGTGTAGTCGCCGTACGTCACCGGCAGCGGCGGCCAGGTCGGCGCCCCGCCACCGTGCCGGGCGGTGTAGGCGGCGGCCAGGTCGCGGGCCAGCGGGCCCATGGACCAGCCGTCCCCGACGATGTGGTGCATCACCAGCAGCAGCACGTGCTCGTCGGTCCGGTCCGCCACCGCGAACAGCTCCGCCCGCAGCGGCACCTCGGAGGTGAGGTCGAAGCCGCGCACCGCAGCCTCGCGCAGCAGGGCGGGCAGTTCCGCCTCCCCGGCCGCGCGCACGGTCAGCGGGACGGCGGCCTCGGCGGCGTCCAGCACCCGCTGGTACGGGACTCCGGCGAGGTGCGGGAAGACGGTGCGCAGGGTCTCGTGTCGGGCCGCCACGTCCGCGAGCGCGGCGCTCAGCGCGGGCCGGTCGAGGTCGCCGGACAGCCGCAGGGCGAGCGGCATGTGGTAGGTGGCGCTCGGCGCGCCGAACTGCTGGAGGAACCAGAGCCGGCGCTGGGCGAAGGACAGCGGCATCGGGTCACGGCGGGGCCGGGGCACCAGGGCCTGCCGTGCGGTGCCGGCGTCGTGCAGCCCGGCCGCCAGTCCGGCAGGTGTCGGGGTCCGGAACAGGCTGCGCAGCTCCAGCTCGACCCCGAGGGTGGCGCGGACCCGTGAGACCAGCCGGGTGGCGAGCAGGGAGTGCCCGCCCAGGTCGAAGAAGTCCTCGTCGACCCCGGCCCGGGCCACTCCCAGCACCTCGGCGAACAGCCCGCACAGGATCTGCTCCTGCGGGGTGCGCGGCGCGCGGCCACCGGTCGTGCCGGTCGGCTCGGGCGCGGGCAGCGCGGCGCGGTCCAGCTTGCCGTTGGGCGTCAGCGGCAGCGCGTCCAGCAGCACGATCGCGGACGGCACCAGGTAGTCGGGCAGCCGCTCGCGCAGGTACGCCGCCAGCTCCGCCGCCGTCGCACCGGTCCCGGCCGGGGGGACGACGTACGCGACGATCCGGGTCTCGCCCGGCCGGTCCTCGCGGGCGAGCACGGCCGCCTGGGCGACGCCCGGGTGGGCCGTCAGCTCGGCCTCGATCTCGCCCGGTTCGATCCGGAAGCCGCGCACCTTCACCTGGTGGTCCACCCGGCCGGCGAACTCCAGTTCCCTGTCGGCGCGCCAGCGGGCCAGGTCGCCGGTGCGGTACATCAGCGCGCCCGCCGGGCCGTACGGGTCGGCGACGAACCTGCTCGCCGTCAGCCCCGGCCGGTTCAGGTAGCCGCGGGCCAGCCCCGCCCCCGCCAGGTAAAGCTCTCCCAGCACCCCGGGGGCGACCGGTCGCAGAGCCGAATCCAGCACGTACACCCGGCAGTTGGCGATCGGCCGGCCGATCGGCACCGGCAGCGGGCAGTCCGCCGGGTCGGCCGGCAGCGGGTAGGCGGTGATCACATGGGTCTCGGCGGGGCCGTAGTGGTTGTGCAGCACCCGGCCCGGGCGGCGGGCCCGGAAGCGGCGCACCGCACCGCCGAGCCGCATCGCCTCGCCGGCCTGGGCGACCAGCCGCAGGTCCGGCAGCTCCAGCCCGGCCTCCTCGGCGGCCTCGGCCAGCGCCTCGACCACCAGGTTGGGCGCGAAAAGCTCGCCCACCCGGTGCCGGTCCAGCCAGTGCGCGAACAGCTCGGCGCTGCGGCGCTGCTCCTCGGTCGGCACCACCAGGGTCTTGCCGTACAGCAGCGCGGAGAGCAGCTCCTGCACCGAGACGTCGAAGCTGATCGCGGTGAACTGCGCGGTGCGGGTGCCGGGTTCGCCGCCGACGGCCTCGTGGTGCCAGGCCAGCAGGTTCAGCAGCCCGCCGGCGGGCATCACCACGGCCTTGGGCCGGCCGGTGGAGCCGGAGGTGTAGATGACGTAGGCCGGGTGCCGGGCGTCCACGGCGACGGCCGGGTCGTGCTCCGGCCACTCCCCGGCCGGGGTGACGGCGGCGAGGTCGTCGAGCACCACGGCCGGGCGCGCGTCCTCCAGCATGTACGCGATGCGGGCGGCCGGGTAGTCCGGGTCGACCGGCAGGTACGCCGCACCGGTCTTCAGCACCGCGAGGACGGCGACCACCAGCTCGGCGGAGCGCGGCAGCCGCAGGGCGACGACCTGCTCCGGCCCGACCCCGCGGGCGATCAGCGCGTGCGCCAGGCGGTTGGCCCGGCGGTTCAGCTCGCGGTACGTCAGCACGGTGGACTCGAACACCACCGCCTCGGCCTCCGGGGTGGCCCGGACCCGCGCCTCGAACAGGGCCGGCAGCGTGGCGGCGGGGACCGGCCGGGCGGTGTCGTTGCGCGCGACCAGCAGCTCGTGCCGCTCCTCGGCGGTGAGCACGTCGATCCGGCTGAGCGGCCGGTCCGGCTCGGCGACCACGGCCGCCAGCAGCCGCAGCCACCGGGCGACCAGCGCCTCCACCGTGGCGTGGTCGAACAGGTCGGTGCTGTACTCGACCCGCCCGACGACGCCCTCGGCCGGCCCGCCGGTGCCGCCGCGCTCCAGCAGGTGGAAGCCGAGGTCGAACATCGTCGTCGGCGTCCGCACCGGGACGATCCCGGCGGCCAGACCGCTCAGCGCGAACTCGGTGCGAGGTGTGTTCTGCAGTGCGAGCAGCACCTGGAACAGCGGCTGGCGGGCGAGCGACCGGGACGGGTTGAGCGCCTCCACGACCTGCTCGAACGGCAGGTCCTGGTGGGCGTACGCGCCGAGCGCGCCCTCCCGGACCCGGCCCAGCAGCTCGGCGAAGGTCGGGTCGCCGCTGGTGTCGGTCCGCAGCACCAGGGTGTTGACGAAGAACCCGACGAGGTCGTCGAGCGCCTGGTCGGTCCGGCCGGCGATCAGGCTGCCGAGCGGGATGTCCGTGCCCGCGCCGAGCTTCTCCAGCAGCGAGGCCAGGGCGGCCTGCAGCACCATGTACACGCTGGCGCCGTGCTCCCGGCCCACCCGGACCAGCCCGGCGTGCAGCTCCGCGTCCAGTTCGACCGCGAGGTGGCCGCCGGAGTGGGAGGGGGTCGCGGGGCGGTGGCGGTCGGCGGGCAGCCGGATCTGCTCCGGCAGGTCCGCCAGCGTCCGCGTCCAGTAGTCCAGCTGACCGGCGAACAGGCTGTCCCGGTCGGCCGCCTCGCCGAGCAGCTCGCGCTGCCACAGGGTGTAGTCGGCGTACTGGACGGGCAGCGGCGCCCACCGCGGCTCCTCGCCCCGGCGGCGCGCCGCGTACGCGGTGGCCAGGTCGGCGGCCAGCGGGCCCAGCGACCAGCCGTCACCGGCGATGTGGTGGATCACCAGGAGCAGCACGTGCTCGTCGGTCCGGTCCGCCACCGCGAACAGCTCGGCGCGCAGCGGCGGTTCGGCCCCGAGGTCGAATCCCCGCGCCGCGACGGCCGCCAGCCGCCCCGGCAGCTCCGCCTCGCCGACCCGGGTGACGGGCAGCCGCGGCGGGGCGGCCGCGGCGTCCAGCACGTGCTGGTGGGGCACCCCGTCGGCCTGGGGGTAGACCGTGCGCAGGCTCTCGTGCCGGGCGACGACGTCGCCGAGCGCCGCGTGCAGGGCGGCCCGGTCGAGCTCGCCGGACAGCCGCCACGCCAGCGGCATGTTGTAGACCGAGCCGGCGTCCTCCAGCTGGTGCAGGAACCAGAGCCGCTGCTGCGCGAACGACAGCGGGACGGTGCCGGGCCGCTCGGCGCGGCGCAGCGCGGCCCGTGCCCGGCCGGCCCCGGCGAGCCCGGCGGCGAGCCCGGCCACCGTCGGGGTCTCGAACAGGGTGCGCAGCTCCAGCTCCACCCCGAGGGCCGCGCGCGCCCGGGCGACCAGCCTGGTCGCGAGCAGCGAGTGCCCGCCGAGGTCGAAGAAGTCCTCGTCGACCCCGACCCTTGCCACGCCCAGCACCTCGGCGAACAGCTCGGCGAGGACGTGCTCCTGCGGTGTGCGCGGGGCCCGGCCCGCCCGTGCCGCGGTGTACACGGGCTCGGGCAGGGCCCGCCGGTCCAGCTTGCCGCTGACCGTCAGCGGCAGGCTCTCCAGGAACACGAACGCGGCCGGGACCATGTAGTCCGGCAGCCGCTCGCGCAGGTGCGCCCGCAGCGCCTCCGGCTGGAGTTCCGCCCCGGCGACGGGCACCGGGTAGGCGACCAGGCGCCGGTCCTCCGCCCGGGCCTGTCGGACGAGCACGGCGGCCCGGGCGACCTGCGGGTGTTCCGCCAGGGCCGCCTCGATCTCGCCGAGTTCGATCCGGAAGCCGCGGACCTTGACCTGGTCGTCGGTGCGGCCGAGGAACTCCAGGTTCCCGTCCGCGTCCCAGCGCACCAGGTCCCCGGTGCGGTACATCCTGGACCCTGCCGGTCCGGACGGGTCCGCCACGAACCGTCCCGCGGTCAGCCCCGGCCGGTTCAGGTAGCCGCGCGCCAGCCCCGCGCCGGCGATGTACAGCTCGCCCGGCACGCCCGGGGGCACCGGCCGCAGCGCGGCGTCGAGCACGTGCAGCCGGACCCCGCCGAGCGGCCGGCCGATCACCGGGCGCGGGCTCGACTCCAGCGGCGCGGCCACCGAGTCCACCGTGCACTCGGACGGCCCGTAGTAGTTCAGGGCGAACACCCCGTCGGCCGCCCGCAGCCGCTCCCACAGCTGCTCCGGAACGGCCTCGCCGCCCAGTCCGACCATCGAGGGGCGCCACTGCGGGTGGTCCAACAGGCCGCGCTCGACGAGGACCTGGAGGTAGGACGGGGTTCCGCCGACGGTGGCAAGACCGGTCCGCGCGGCGTACTCGAGGTAGGCGTCCGGGTCGGTCCAGGTCGCCTCGTCCAGGACGTGCAGCTCGTGGCCGGCGAACAGGGCGAACAGCTGGTCGCAGGAGGCGTCGAAGGACACGGAGGTGGTCAGCCCCACCCGCATCCGCTCCCCCGTCCGGAAGACCAGCGGGCGCTGGTCGGCGAACAGGTTGGCCAGGCCGCCGTGCGTCGCCACCACGCCCTTGGGCCTGCCGGTGGAACCGGAGGTGTAGATGACGTACACGGGGTGGTTCGGGTCGACGGCCACCGCCGGGTCCGTCGCCGGGCCGCCCGCCACCAGGCGGGCCGTCTCCGGATCGTCGACCACCAGCCACCCGGCCGGACCGTCCGGGCCGTCCGGCAGCCGGCCCCGGAGGGCGGCGTCGGTCAGCCCCAGAACCGGCCGGGCGTCGTCGAGCATGTGCCCGATCCGCGCGGCCGGGTACTCCGGATCGACGGGGAGGTACGCGGCGCCGGTCTTCAGCACCGCGAGGATCGCCACCACCAGCTCGGCCGACCTCGGCAGCGCCACGGCCACCAGCCGCTCCGGCCCCGCCCCGCGCGCGATCAGCGCGTGCGCCAGCCGGTTCGCCCGGGCGTCCAGCTCCGCGTACGTCAGCGAGGCCTCCGGTGCCACCACGGCGACGGCGTCCGGGGTCGCCCGCACCTGGGCCCGGAACAGTTCCGGCAGGCTCGCGGTGTACGGCCGGGCCGCCGGGCCGGTGCCCAGCGCCGTGAGCTCGTCGTGCTCCTCGGCGGTGAGCAGGCCGATCCGGCTGAGCCGCCGCCCAGGGTCGGCGACCGCGGCGCGGAGCAGCCGCTCCCACCGCTCGATCATCGTCTCGACGGCGGCCGGGTCGTACAGGTCGGCGGCGTACTCGACGGACCCGTCGATCCCCTCGGGGGTGCCGTCCTCGGCGTGCCGCTCGGACATGGTGAGGATCAGGTCGAGCTTGGCGGTGGTCGACGCCGACGGCACGTCCTCGACCCGCAGCCCGGGCGGCGCGAAGTCGGCCCGGGGGGCGTTCTGCAGCACCAGCATGACCTGGAACAGCGGGTGGTGCGCCAGCGACCGGGCCGGGTTGAGGAGCTCGACCAGGTACTCGAACGGAAGGTCCTGGTGGGCGTACCCGGCCAGCGCGGTGTCCCGGACCCGGCCCAGCAGTTCGGCGAAGGTCGGGTCGCCCGAGGTGTCGGTGCGGAACACCAGGGTGTTGACGAAGTAGCCGACCAGCTCGTCCTGCGCCTGGTCGGTCCGGCCGGCGACCGGGCTGCCGACCGGGATGTCCTCGCCCGCGCCGAGCTTGCCCAGCAGCGCCGCCAGCCCGGCCTGGAGCACCATGAACAGACTGGTCCCGTGCGCGCGGGCGAGCTCGCGCAGGCCGCGGTGCAGCCCGGCGTCCAGCCCGGCGGGCACGGAACCGCCCCGGTGCGAGGAGACCGCCGGGCGGGGCCGGTCGGTGGGCAGCTGGATCCGCTCCGGCAGTTCCGCCAACTGTCGGGTCCAGTAGGCCGACTGGCGGGCGAACGGACTGTCCTGGTCGGTGGCGTCGCCCAGCAGCTCGTGCTGCCACAGGGTGTAGTCGACGTACTGGACCGGCAGCTCCTCCCAGCGGGGCTCCTCGCCCCGGCGGCGCGCCGCGTAGGCGGCGGTCAGGCCCTGCGCGAGCGGGCCCAGCGACCAGCCGTCACCGGCGATGTGGTGGAGCACCAGCTGGAACACGTGGTCGTCCGGTGCCAGCTCGAACAGCCCGGCCCGCAGCGGCACGTCGACCGCCAGGTCGAACGGGCGGTCCTTCGCCGCCGCCAGCGCGGCCGGCAGCCCGGCCTCGGTGGTCGGGCTCACGAGCAGCCGCGGGCGGGCCGCCGCGACGTCCAGCACCCGCTGGTGCGGCACGCCGTCCACCGCCGGGAAGACGGTGCGCAGGCTCTCGTGCCGGGCCACCACGTCCGCCACGGCGCCCTCCAGGGCCCGCCGGTCCAGCGCCCCGGACAGCCGCCAGGCGAGGGAGATGTGGTAGTTCGCGCCGGCGCCCTCCAGCTGGTGCAGGAACCACAGCCGCCGCTGGGCGAACGACAGCGGGATCGCCTCGGGGCGCTCGCGCCGCACCAGGGCGGCCTGCGCCGGTCCGGCCGCCACCAGGGCGGCGGCCAGGCCGGCCGGGGTCGGCGCCTCGAACAGGGTGCGCAGCGGCATCTCCACGCCGAGCGTGGCGCGGATCCGGGCGGCCAGGCGGGTGGCCAGCAGCGAGTGCCCACCGAGGTCGAAGAAGCCGTCCTCGACACCGGCCGACGCCACGCCGAGGACCTCGGCGAACAGCTCGCAGAGGATCTGCTCCTGCGGGGTGCGCGGCGCGCGGGAGGCGGCCGCCGGGGCGAGGTCGGGGGCGGGCAGGGCGCGGCGGTCGAGCTTGCCGTTGGCGGTCAGCGGCAGCGCGTCCAGCGGGACGAACGCGGACGGCACCAGGTACTCCGGCAGCCGCTCGGCCAGGTACCCGCGCAGCTCGGCCGGGCGCGGCGCGGCCGCGGCGGCCGGCACCAGGTAGGCGACCAGCCGGGTGTCGTCGGCGCGGTCCTGCCGGGCCAGCACGGCGACCTGGGCGACGCCGGGGTGCGCGGCGAGGGCCGCCTCGATCTCGCCGAGCTCGATGCGGAAGCCGCGGACCTTGACCTGCTGGTCGGCCCGGCCGACGTAGCGCAGGCTGTGGTCCGCCGCGCGGCGCACCACGTCGCCGCTGCGGTACATCCGGGAGCCGGCCGGCCCGAAGGGGTCGGCGAGGAACCGCCCGGCGGTCAGGCCGGGCCGGTTCAGGTAGCCGCGGGCCAGGCCGGGGCCCGCGACGTACAGCTCGCCCGCGACGCCCGGGGCGACCGGGCGCAGGCCGGCGTCGAGCACGTACGTCCGCAGGTCCGGTAGGGCCGTGCCGATCTGCCCGGCGGCGGCGCCGGAGCCGTCGAGGGCAGCGTGGGTGACGTGCACGGTGGTCTCGGTGATGCCGTACATGTTGACCAGCCGCGGCGCGTCCTGCGGGTGCCGCTCGTACCAGCTCGCCAGCCGGGCGTGCTCCAGCGCCTCGCCGCCGAACACCACGGTGCGCAGGGCGAGTTCGGGCCCCGCCTCCTGGTCCGCCCGCATCAGCTGGTAGAAGGCGGAGGGCGTCTGGTTGAGCACCGTCACCCGCTCGCGGGCGAGGAGTTCCAGGAACGCGTGGGGCGAGCGGCTGGTCTCGTGGTCGACGACCACCAGCCGGCCGCCGTGCAGCAGCGGGCCCCACAGCTCCCACACCGAGAAGTCGAAGGCGTAGGAGTGGAAGAGCGTCCAGACGTCCTCGGCGGAGAAGCCGAACAGCTCCTGGGTGGTGTCGAACAGCCGCACCACGTTCCGGTGCGGGACCACGACGCCCTTGGGGTTGCCGGTGGAGCCGGAGGTGTGGATGACGTAGGCCGCCTGGCCGGGGTCGACCGCGACCTTCGGGTCGGTGTCCGGCTGTCCGGCCAGGTCGGCGGTGTCCAGCGGCAGCCGGTCCACGCCGTCCGCCCCCGGCATCTCACCGGCCGCGCCGGTCGTCACCAGCAGCGCGGGCCGGCCGTCCTGGAGCAGGTAGGCGATCCGGGCGGCCGGGTAGTCCGGGTCCACCGGGAGGTACGCGCCGCCCGCCTTGAGCACGGCGAGCACCGCCACGACCTGCTCCGCCGAGCGCGGCAGGGCCAGTGCGACGAGCTGCTCCGGGCCCACCCCCCGGTCGATCAGGGCGTGCGCGAGCCGGTTCGCCCGGGCGTTCAACTCGCCGTAGGTCAGGGTGACTTCGCCGTCCGTGAGGGCGGCGGCGGCCGGGTTCGCCCGCACCTGCCGCTCGAACAGCGCGGTCAGGCCGAGTTCCGGCGGCTGCGTGCCCCGGTCGGTGCGGGCCGGGAGCAGCGCGCCGAGTTCCTCGGCGGACAGCACGTCGACCCGGCCGATCCGCCGGCCGGGGTCGGCCGCCACGGCGCGCAGCAGTCGCAGCCACCGCTCGACGATCCCGGCGGCGGTGGCCTCGTCGAAGAGGTCGGTGCTGTACTCCAGGACGCCCGAGAGCCCGTCGGGCTGTTCGGCCAGGACGAAGGTCAGGTCGCACTTGGCCGTCCCGGTGTGGACCAGGTCGGTGGCCACCCGCAGCCCCGGCAGGTCGAAGGTGCCGAGCGGCGCGTTCTGCAGGGCCAGCATGGTCTGGAACAGCGGGTGGTGCGCCAGTGTCCGGGTCGGGTTCAGCGCCTCCACCAGGTGCTCGAACGGCACGTCCTGGTGCGTGTACGCGGCGAGGGCGTCGGCGCGCACCCGCCCGAGCAGTTCGGTGAAGGACGGGTCTCCGGAGAGGTCGGTGCGCAGCACCAGGGTGTTGACGAAGAAGCCGACCAGGTCGTCCACGGCCTCGTCGGTGCGTCCGGCGATCGGGGTGCCGATCGGGACGTCGGTGCCCGCGCCGAGCTTGCCCAGCAGGGCGGCCAGCCCGGCCTGGAGCACCATGAAGAGGCTGGCCCCGCCGTGCCGGGCGAGCGCGCGCAGGCCCTGGTGCAGCTCGGCGTCGATCCGCACCGGCAGGTGGGCGCCCCGGTAGGACATCGCGGCCGGCCGGGGCCGGTCGAAGGGCAGCTCGACCTGCTCCGGGAGGTCCGCCAACTGTTCACGCCAGTAGGCGAGTTGGCTGTTCAGCAGGCTGTCCGGGTCGGCGCCGTCGCCGAGCAGCTCGCGCTGCCACAGGGCGTAGTCGGCGTACTGGACGGGCAGCGGCGACCACTGCGGCTTCGCGCCCTCCGCGCGGGCCGCGTAGGCGGTCGTCAGGTCCCACGAGAGCGGCCCCATCGACCAGCCGTCACCGGCGATGTGGTGCACCACCAGCAGCAGCACGTGCTCCTCGGCCGCCGTCCGGAAGAGTTCGGCGTGCAGCGGCGGTTCCCCGGCGAGGTCGAAGCCGTACCGGGCCGCCGCCGCCAGCCGCTCCGGCAGCTCGCGCTCGGCGGTCTCGGTCACCCGCAGCCGCGGCCGGGCCTCCTCCGGGTCCAGCACCCGCTGGCACGGCACGCCGTCCGCCGCCGGGAAGACGGTGCGCAGGCTCTCGTGCCGCTCGACCAGGTCCGCCAGGGCGGCCGCCAGGGCCCGCTGGTCGAGGCTTCCGGACAGCCGCAGGGCCAGCGGGATGTTGTACGTGGCGCTCTGGGCGGGTTCCATGCGGTGCAGGAACCACAGCCGCCGCTGCGCGTAGGACAGCGGTACGGTGTCCGGCCTCTCGCGCCGCCGCAGCGCCGGGCGCGCCCGGCCCGCGACGTCCACGGCCGCCGCCAGTTCCGCCACCGTCGGCGCGTCGAACAGGTCGCCGAGCCGCAGTTCCACGCCGAGGATCGAACGGGCCCGGGCGACCAGCCGGGTGGCGAGCAGGGAGTGCCCGCCGAGGTCGAAGAAGCTGTCGTCCAAGCCGGGTTCGGACACCCCGAGCACCTCGGCGAACAGCCCGGCGAGCAGGTACTCGGTCGCGGTGCGCGGAGCGCGGCCCCGGACGGCGGTGGTCTGCTCGGGCGCGGGGAGGGCCCGGCGGTCGAGCTTGCCGTTCGGGGTCAGCGGCAGCGCGTCCAGCAGCACGTACGCGGCCGGCACCATGTGCCGGGGGAGCCGGTCCCGCAGGTGGTCGCGCAGGACGGTGTCGGTCAGCGCGGCTCCGGGCTCCGGAACGGCGTAGGCGACCAGCCGGGGTTCCTCCTCGGTGCGCACCAGCACGGCGGCCCGGGCGACCAGCGGGTGCTCGGCGAGGACGGCCTCGATCTCGCCGAGTTCGACCCGGAAGCCGCGGACCTTCACCTGGTCGTCCGTGCGGCCGAGGAACTCCAGGTTCCCGTCCGCGTCCCAGCGCACCAGGTCCCCGGTGCGGTACATCCGGGAGCCGGCCGGCCCGAAGGGGTCGGCGACGAAGCGCCCGGCGGTCAGCCCCGGCCGGTTCAGGTAACCGCGCGCCAGCCCGGCGCCCGCGATGTACAGCTCACCCGCCGCGCCGGCGGGCAGCGGCCGCAACGCGCTGTCCAGTACGTGCAGCCGGGCGTTGGTGACCGGCCGCCCGATCACCGGGCTCGGGCTCGAACCCACCGGTGCCACCACCGAGTTGACGGTGCACTCGGACGGTCCGTAGAGGTTGAGGCAGCGCACCCCCTCCGCCGCCCGCAGCTGCTCCCAGAGCCGCTCCGGGACGGCCTCGCCGCCCGCCGCGACCACGGCCGGCCGCCGCCGCGGATCGCTCAGCAGCCCGTGCTCGACGAGCACCTGGAGGTAGGACGGGGTCGCCTCGACGAAGTCCAGCCCGCACCGCGCGGAGTAGGCGACGAAGGCGTCCGGGTCGGTCCAGGTCGCGTGCTCCAGGACGTGCAGCTCGTGGCCCCCGAACAGGGCGAGCAGCTGGTTCCAGGAGGCGTCGAAGGACACCGAGGTGGTCAGCGCCACCCGCAGCCGCTGCCGCTCCGCGAGCACCGGCGCGAGCTGCACCTGGCGGAGGTCGGTGAGCAGGTCGAGCAGGCCGCCGTGGGTCGGCAGCACGCCCTTGGGCCGCCCGGTGGAGCCGGAGGTGTAGATGACGTACGCCGGGTGGTCCGGGTCGACGGCCACCATCGGGTCGGTGTCCGACAGCCCGTCCAGGTCGGCGGCGTCGAGCACCAGCCGGTCGACGGGCCCGGCCTCCGGGAGCCGCCCCTCGCTGCGGGAGTCCGTGACCAGCAGGGCCGGCCGGGCGTCGTCGAGCAGGTAGGCGATCCGGGCGGCCGGGTACTCCGGGTCGACCGGGACGTACGCCGCGCCGGTCTTCAGCACCGCGAGGATCGCCACCACCAGCTCCGCGGAGCGTGGCAGGGCCACCGCGACCCGCCGCTCCGGCCCGGCTCCCCGCTCGATCAGGGCGTGCGCCAGCCGGTTGGCCCACCGGTCCAGCTCCGCGTACGTCAGCAAGATGTCGCCGCAGACCAGCGCGACCAGGTCCGGGGTGGCCCGCACGTGCTCCCGGAACAGCTCCGGCAGGCTCGTGGCCGGGGCCGGCGCGACCGGACCGGCGCCGAGCACCGCCAGTTCGCGCCGCTCCTCGGCGGTGAGCAGTTCGATCCGGCCCACCGGCTCGTCCGGGTCGCAGTCCGCGAGGGTGTCCAGCAGCGCGAGCAGCCGCTCCTGGTGGCCGGCGAGGTCCTCGTCGCCGTAGGCCTCCGGCGAGCCGTGCAGCCGCAGCAGCGGGGGGTTGCCGTCCCGGTAGTCGAAGACCCAGACGGCGAGGTCGGTGGTGGACCCGGACACGAAGTGGTGCACGTCGGCGGGGTGCCCGCCGAAGCTCGGCCGGGAGTTGAAGGCCATGATGTTGACGATCAGCGGGAACGCCGTGCCGATGCTGCCGGGTGCGCCGAGGTCGCGCAGCAGGTCCTCGCTGCGGTAGCGCTCGTGTGCGACGGCCGTCTCGACCTCCCGCGCCGCCTGGGCGACGAGCTCGCGCCACGGCAGGTCCGGCCGCACCGTCAGCCGCAGCGGCACCACGTTGGACATGGTGCCCGGCACCGCCGTCAGGTCGCGGTCGGCGCCCCGGCGCGCGGTGACGGGCATGGCGAGCACCACGTCCTGGTCGCCGGTCAGCCGGTGGGCGTAGAGCGCCGTCGCCGCGATCACCAGCCGGGACCACCGGACGCCGGAACGCCCGGCCGCCGCCCGCAGGGCGTCCGGGCGGCGCAGTTCCCGCTCCTCGGCCAGCCGGAGGGCGCGGTGCGGGTCGGTGGCGGAGGTGTCGGTGAGCCGGGTCGGGGCGGGCCGGTCGGCGAAGCGCCCGGTCCAGTGGGCGCGGTCGGCGGCGAAGTCGGCGGACGCGCGGTAGGCGGCGTCGCTGTCGACCAGGTCCCGTAGCGAGCCGAACGGGCACGGCGGCACGGCGCCGCCCTCGGCGAGCGCCGAGTACACCTCGCCGACCCGCTGCCGGAGCATGGAGCTGCTGATCGCGTCCAGCACGACGTGGTGGTAGTTCAGGTACCAGAGGAACTCCGTCGGCGACGCCTTGATCAGCGCGTGGCCGAACAGTGGGTCGCGGGCGAGGTCCAGCGGGCGCAAAAGGTCCCGCTCCATCCATGCCACGGCCGCCGCGCGGGGGTCCGGCTCCCCGCTGAGGTCGAGGTGCGCGGGCGCCCAGTCCCAGCTCTCCCGGAGGACCTGGCGCGGGCCCTCGCCGTCCTCGACGAAGGTCACGTGCAGGGCGTCGACCTCGTCGACGACCCGGCGCAGCGCGGTCTCGAAAAGGTCCCGGTCCACCGGTCCGTGGATCTCCAGGCACTCGCCGACGCGGTAGCCAGGGATCGGTGTCCGGGAGCGTTGCTCGGCGAGCCAGATCTCGCGCTGGGCCGCTGTCAGCGGCAGGACGTCGCCGTCGCGACGGGACATGGGGGTACCTCCAGAAGTGTGGGCAGGCATGGGGGCAGGGCGCGCCGGGCCCCGCCGACCGCGGTGGCGTCACGCGGTCGGCGGGCGGGCGCCGCTGCTGTGGTCAGGCGGCGAGTTCGCCGGCCTGGAGCTGCCAGAGGGATGCGTAGAGCCCGTGCAGGGCGAGGAGTTCGTCGTGGGTGCCCTGTTCGGCCACCACGCCGCCCTTGTCCATGACGTAGATCCGGTCCGCGTGGCGGACGGTGGAGAGCCGGTGGGCGATGACGACCATGGTCCGGTCGGCCGCGAAGCCGCGCAGGGTGCGCTGGATGGCGGCCTCGGTCTCGTTGTCCACGGCGGAGGTGGCCTCGTCGAGGATCACCACCGGCGAGTCCTTGAGGATCGCCCGGGCCAGGGCGATCCGCTGCCGCTGGCCGCCGGAGAGCGCGGCGCCGCGTTCGCCGATCAGGGTGTCGTATCCGTCCGGGAGAGTCGCGACGAAGGTGTGGGCCTCGGCCATGGTGGCCGCCCGGGCCACGGCCTCGTCCGAGGCCCCGAAGCTGCCGTAGCGGATGTTGTCGGCGATGCTGCCGTCGAAGAGGAACGGGTCCTGGGCGACGAAGCCGATGGCGTGGCGCAGGTCGTGCCGCCGCAGCTCCCGGACGTCCTGCCCGTCGAGCAGCACGCTGCCGGACTCGGCGTCCTGGAAGCGCATCAGCAGCTTGGCGACCGTGGTCTTGCCGGAGCCGGTGGCGCCGACGAGGGCGGTGACCTGCCCGGCGGGGATGGTCAGCGAGAGGTCCTCCAGCACCGGCGGCCGGCCGGGGTAGGCGAAGGTCACGTCGTCGAGGACGATCTCGCCGCGCACCTTGTCGCTGTCGAGCGGGTCGCCGGTGCCCTCGGCCTCGACGGGCAGGGCGCGCAGCCGGTGCACCCGGTCGTAGGCGGCGAGGGTGCGCTGGTACTGGTCGACGATGCCGCCGAGCCGGTTCATCCGCAGCAGCACCATCTGGGGCAGCCCGATCAGCGGGCTGAACACCTCGAACGGCAGGCTGCCGTTGAGCACCGACCGGCCGCCGATCAGCAGGGTGCCGGCCATCGAGCTGGTCGTGCAGACCCGGACGGTCTCGGCGTGCCGGATCGTGCTCCGGTCGGTCTGCTGGGTGCTGTCCTGGGCCCGCGCGCTCAGCCGGTCGACGCGTTCGGCCTCGTAGTCCTCGGTGCAGAAGCTCTTGACGGTGGCGCCGGCCTCCAGGGTGTTCACCAGCTGGCTGTGCAGCCTGGCCCGGTCCTCGCCGGCGGCGGCGTAGTCGGCGGTGACCTTCTCCTGGTAGCGGAGCGACAGCCAGGCGATGACCGGGATGGGCAGGAAGGCGATCCAGGCGATCTGCGGTGCCAGCAGCAGGAACACCGGCACCAGGACGGCCAGGCTGGTGCCCATCTGGAGCACGTCGCTGGCCGAGGTGGCGAAGAAGGCGCCCAGCTGGCGGGCGTCGTCGGTGAGCACTCCGGCGATCCGGGTGGTCCGTTCGCCCTCCAGGTGCCGCAGTTCGAGGTGCTGCACGTGCTCGTAGGTGCGGCTGCGCCAGTCGTGCTCGATGTCCTGGCCGAGTTGGCGCCACTGGAGGTTCGAGGAGTAGGACAGGCCCGCGACGGCGGCGCAGGCGACGGCCACCAGCCCGGCCAGGCCCCAGAGTTGGGCGGAGGCGGTGGTCAGGCCGAGGTGGACCAGCGGTGCGGCCTCGCCCTTGATGAGGACCAGGGCGGTCCAGCCGAGGAAGGTCGCGAGCGCCATCTCGGAGAACTGGCAGGCGACGGAGAGCGCGGAGGCGCGCAGGAGCCGCCGCCGGTGCGGTCCGACGATCTCCAGCAGGGGATGGCGTTCGTCCGCGAGCCCGGCCGGTTCGCCGGCCGTGTCGACGGTTCTGCGCCAGGCCTTCCGCAGGACGGCCACGGTCGCGGCGGCGACCCCGCCGAGTGCGACCAGCTGCTTACTGAGCGCCGATCCGCGGATCAGCGCGACGCCGGCCGCCACCCCGCCGCCCACGGCGAGGACCGGGCGCACGACGGTGCCACGGTCCGGGCGCGGGGCCGGCGCGGCGGCGGGCCGGGCCGGCGGCGGGGTGGCGGCCGGCCCCTGGGTGACCAGGGCGACCGCCCTGCGGATGATCCGGCCGACGTCCGCGGCGCGCACCCGCGCGTCGTACCGGACGAGGACCCCACCGGTGATCGGGCTTGCCTGCGCCTCGGTGATCCCGGGGACGCGCCGCAGCGCGGCGGCGAGGATTTCGGCGGTCCGGGGCCGGCCGAGGACCGGCTTGACGTCCCAGCGCTGGCGCCCCGGGACGACCGAGCGCGGGCGCACGTCCGAATCCACGGAAAGGTTCCCGACTGCGGCACCCAGCAGAGATGGCATGTGTACGATCACCTGTTTGCGGAGGTCGCGGATGGGCCGTCATTGGGCATGGCGGAGCACTGCGACGAAGTGGGAAGTCTGAAGGGGAATGCGGTTCGGCCTGCGGGCCGACGGCCGACCCGCCGCTTGGACACATCCTCCGGGTTCGGCCGGAACATGCGCCCAGGCGGTGGGTCGGGCCCGCAGCGGGACGTCAGTTCGTCTTGGCGCCGGCGCCGGCAGTCGCGCGGATCTTGGGGGCCCTCGCCTCGTTCTCGGCCCGGTGGACGGACTCGTCCTCCTTCTCGCCGTTCGGCGTGGCGCTCTCGGCGGCCCTGTGGTGGTGCTCGTCGGACGCGACCTGCGCGGCCACCATGTCGGCGGCCACCTCGGCCGCGAGGTCGTGGATGTTCTCCCCGGCCTCGTGGGCCGCCTTCTTCACCTCCATCACGATTCCGACGGACGTCTTGACGACGCCGCGCACCAGCGGCTTGAGGAGGCGCTTGGCCAGTGGCGCGACGATGAGGCCGACCAGGAAGGGCGGTACTACGGGCGGCATGTTGCTCCAACCTCTCTACGCAGACGGATGACAGGGGACCCCGGGGGCACTGCGAACTCCGGAGCACACACAACAGAGCGGACCGAAGCACCCATGTCCGGAATTCTCGATTCCCGTGCCGGATTTCCCTGCTGGGCCGAATTCCTCGTCGATGGGGTCCACCGCCCGCTCCTTGGCCACCGTAGTCGAGCCGGGCCCGTCGGGACCAAATATCCTCGGCGGATTCACCCGTGCGAGTGCTTTACAAGGCCCCTTCCATGGGTTGCGACATACAGAACCGTCGAATTAACACATGATCCGACTTTCAGATCAATACCGATTGTCGGCCTCCCGCTCCACCCTCCGCCCCAGCGCCGGAAACGGCAGCCCACCACCCCCCAGCACCGCCTCGTGGAAGGCCCGCACCTCGAACCCGGCGCCCAGCCCGGCCTCCGTCCGGGCCCGCAGCCGGACGAACTCCAGGTAGCCCGCCCGGTAGGAGAGCGCCTGCCCGGGCAGGTCCGTCGCGTAGCGCAGCAGGTCCGAGGCGATCTGGCCCTCCGCCTCGGTGGAGTTGGCGCGCATGAAGTCCCGGGCCTGCTCCAGGCCCATCGTCCCGAGGTTGAGCCCGGTGTCGACGACGAGGCGCTGCGCGGTGAACCGCTCCTGCGCGAGGCGCCCGTAGGCGTCCCACGGGTCGTCGTAGAGGCCCATCTCCCAGCCGAGGCCCGCCGCGTACTCGGCCCAGCCCTCGTTGAAGGCGCCGAACTCGGCCACCTCCCGGCGCAGCTGCGGCAGGGCGCGGTTCTCCGCCTGCCGGGCGAGGTGGAAGTGGTGCCCGGGAGCCAGCTCGTGGTGGATCAGGGAGGCCGCACCGATCAGCGAGCGCCCCTCCAGGCCGGACCCGTTGTAGCGGTAGCGCCCGACCGGCGTGGCCGGAGTCGGCTGCTCGTAGTACCCGAAGGTCATCCCCGCCTCCAGCGCCGGATCCAGCCGCGCCAGCCCGTACGGCGCGTCCGGCAGCACCGTGAACCAGCGCGGCAGCAGCGGGGCGAGCCGGTCGAGGTAGCCCTGGTAGCGGGCCTCGACCTCCTCGGGGGTCCGGGCGTACAGCCGGGGCTCGGTGCGCAGCCGCTCGTGGAACTCGGCCTCCGAGCCGTGGAAGCCCAGCGTCGCGCGCACCTCCCGCATCCGCTCGGCGAGTTCCAGGCACTGCTCGCGGCCGAGCTCGTGCAAGCGCTCGGGCGGCGTGTCGCCCCCGCTGTGGGTCCGGGCGAAGTCCCGGTAGGCCTCGTCGCCGCCCTCGTACCGCGCCCAGCCGACCTCCCGCGGCGCCTCACGCAGGTAGTCCGGGTCGTCGAGGAGGGCGAGCAGCCGGTCGAACCCCGGCACCAACTCGGCCTCCACCAGCCGCCGTACGCCGTCCCAGAGGTGCCCGCGCTCGGCCGCTCCCAGCCCACCGAGCCGGCCGTCGTCCACCTCCACCCGCTGCGCCACGGAGGTCCGCAGGCCGACGAGGGTGGCGCGCGCGCCGGCCAGGGCCGGGGCGGGCACCCGGAAGCCACGGGCGGCCTGTTCCGCCGTCCGGTCGGCGATCGAGCCGACCACCCGGGCCAGCTCGCGCACCAGCGACACGTACCGTTCGGAGTCGGCCCGTTCGGCGAAGACGAACGGGCGGAACACCGCGTCGACGTACAGCGACAGCGGGAAGAGCCGGTACGGCGTGGCCGCGGGCGTCAGCCAGTAGCAGCGCTGGGCGCGCACCTCCTGCTCGGCCAGCCCCGCGAGGAATCCGACGGTGTCGGCATCGGTGCCGGACAGCTCCGCGCCGTCGAGCGCCCGCACCCCGGCCAGCACCCCCTCGGCGAACCGCGCCCGCTCCTCGGCCTCGACGGGCGAGGCCGGGGGCAGCGTCTCGACCGGCAGCCCCTGGCGGACTCTCAGCAGTGGCTCGCGCTCCAGCAGGAACTCCCAGTAGCGGTCGGCCAGATGGCCCGGCTCGTTCGTCCTCACGGTCATGCGGCCAGTGTGGCGGTGACGGGCCGCCCTGCCGCCCGGTCCACGGGACGGCAGCCCCCGTGTCCCTCGAACGGGTGAGGCGAGGGGTGCCGTCCCGGCGCGGGCTTCCAGTGGGGCACCCTCCGCCTCCGCCTCCGCCTCCGCCACGCCTGACCCCGATCGCCACGCGACATTCGAACACGCTTACTGTGCAGGCGAGTTGACTCGCCAGCGGCAGAACTCGGTGGCACCATGACGCCCATGCCCCGTCGCACCCCGTCGGCCGCCCGCTCCCTCACCGCCGCCGCACTGGCCCTCGCGACGGCCGGTTGCGGGGGTGCCGCCCCGTCCTCGACGAGCACTCCGCTCGTGGAGCACGGCACCGTCCGGATCGCCGCGTCCAGCGAGACGCCGAGCTTCGACCCGTACTCCACCTTCGGGGCCGGTCAGGCCCGTTTCTCCTACGACTCGCTGGTCAACCTCGCCCCCGACGGCACCGTGGTCTCCGGCCTCGCCTCCTCCTGGCAGGCCTCCACCACCACGGCCACCTTCACCCTCCGCCCGGACGTCACCTGCTCCGACGGCACCCCGCTCACCGCCTCCGCCGTGGCCCGGGCGCTGACGTACGCGAGCGACCCGGCCAAGCAGCTGGCCGGCGCCCAGACCGTCCTGCCGAACGTCCCGTTCACCGCGAGCGCCGACGACCGGGCCGGCACGGTGTCGGCCACCACCACCGCGCCCTTCCCCTTCCTCACCCGCTCCCTCGGCCTGCTGCCGATCGTCTGCCCCGCCGGGTTCGACGATCCGCGGTCGCTCGGCCGCGCCACCCGGGGCACCGGCCCGTACGTGCTCACCCGCTACTCCCCCGGCGGGCCCTACGAGTTCACCGTCCGCGAGGGCTACACCTGGGGCCCGGCCGGGGCGACCACCGCGGCGCCCGGCCTGCCGGCCCGGATCGTCCTCTCGGTGGTGCCCCAGGCGGCGACCGCGGCGAACCTGCTGCTCACCGGCGGCATCGACATCGCGAGCGTGAACGGTCCTGACCGCGCCCGGCTCACCGGCCACGGCCTGACCGCCGAGGACGTGGCGACGGTGGTCGGGCTGACCTTCTTCAACCAGCGCCCCGGCCGCCCGCTCGCCGACCCGGCCCTGCGCCGGGCCCTGGTGTCCGCCCTCGACCGCCAGGGCCTCGCCAACGTCGCCGTCGGCGGCACCGGCCACCCGGCCGGCGACTTCGGCGCCGAGGGCGCCGTCTGCCACGCCGACCTCGCCGCCGCCAACCTGCCCGCCCGGGACGCCGCCGAGGCCCTGCGCGCCGCCGGCTGGGCCCGCGGGCCGGACGGCCGGCTGGCCAGGGACGGCCGGCCGCTGCGGCTGCGCCTGATCACCAGCCCCGACCTCGGCCCCACCCTGCCGCCCGCCGCCGAGCTGATGGCCCGGACCTGGACGTCGCTCGGCGCGGACGTCAAGCTGGTCACCGAGAGCCTGCCCGCGCTCGTCAACGTCATGTACCAGACCGGCGACTTCGACGTCGTGGTCGGCACCACCCCGGGCTTCGCCCTGCCGGTCGGCTTCATCCCGTTCTTCTCGGGCCCCACCCCCGCCCAGGGGCTGAACTTCGCGGGCGTCACCAACCCCGAGTACGACGCCCTGGTCGCCCAGGCCCTCCGGGAGCCGGACACCGAAGGCTGCGGCACCTGGAACCGGGCCGCCGCCGCGCTCTTCCGCTCGGCCGACGCCCTGCCGATCGCCGACGGCCGGAGCACCGTGTACGGCCGGAGCACCACCTTCACCACCACCTTCGGCGGCCAACTCGTCCCCACCAGCATCCGCCTCCACCGGTGACCGGGAGGCCGACCGTGTCCCTGCCCCGCCTGCTGCGAAACCCCTGGACGGCGTTCCTCGGCCGCCGCACCGCCCGGCTGGTCCTCTCCCTCGGAATCGTGCTCACCGCCTCCTTCGCGATGATCCGCCTCGTCCCCGGCGACCCGGTCCGCGCCGCCCTCGGGGTCGACGCCGCCCCCGCCCTGGTCGCCGCGCGCCGACACCAACTCGGCCTCGACGCGCCGTTCCCGACCCAGTTCCGGCACTACCTGGGCGGCCTCGCCCACGGCGACCTCGGAACGTCGCTGGTCACCGGCACGCCGGTCGCCGAGCTGGTCCGTACCCGACTGCCGGCCACCCTGGAGATCGCCGGCCTGGCCTTCCTGGTCACCCTCGCCGTGGCCCTGCCCGGCGGGCTGCTCGCCGCGGTCCGCACCCGCGACGGCCGGCGCCCGCGCAGCGAGCTGGCGTTCACCGTGGTCACCGCCGGCCTGGCCGGGGTGCCGGACTTCGTGCTGGCCGCCGGGCTCACCGCGCTGCTGGCCGTCGGCCTCCAGCTGCTGCCGGTGGCCGGCGCGGCGGGTGCCGAGTCCTTCGTGCTTCCGGTCCTGGCGCTCGCCCTCGCGCCGACGGCCGTCCTGCTGCGCATCGTCCGGGTGGAGGCGCTGAAGGTGCTGGGCGAGGACTACCTGCGCACCGCCCGCGGCAAACGGCTGTCCCCCGCCCGCCGCTACCTGCGGCACGCCGCGCCGAACATGGCCACCGCCGCGCTCACCGTCGCCGGGAGCCTGCTGCCCGCCATGATCGCCGGCACCGTCCTGGTCGAGAAGGTGTTCGCCTGGCCCGGCATCGGTTCGGCGATGGCCCAGTCCGTGGTCAGCCAGGACTATCCGGTGATCCAGGCGATGGTGCTGATCCTGGGCTCCACCGTGCTGCTCTCCGGCCTCCTGGTCGACGTGCTGCTGGCGGTGCTGGACCCGCGTTCGACGATCCGGGAGAGCTGAGATGTCCCTTCCCGCCCGGTACCTCCGCTCACCGATGGCCTGGACCTCGGCGGTCATGCTGGCCTCGCTGCTCCTCCTCGCACTGGTCGCACCGCTCCTGTGGGGCACCGCGGCCGACCGTCCCGACCCCTTCGCGGTACTCCAGGGCCCTTCCACGGCCCACCCGTTCGGCACCGACAACCTCGGCCGGGACGTGCTCGCCCGGGTCCTGACCGCCACCCGGCCCTCCCTGCTGCTGGCCCTGGCCGCCACCCTGCTCGGCGCCACCGGCGGCGTCCTGCTCGGCGCGGCCACCGCCGTGGTCGGCCACCGCGCCCGCCGGCTGCTCACCGCGCTGATCACCCTGCTGCTCGCCTTCCCCGCACTGCTGGTCGCGATGTTCCTCGCCGTCGTGTTCGGCGCGGGCGCCGCCGGAGCGGTGCTCGCCCTCGCCGTCGCCGGCGTCCCCGGCTTCGCCCGGCTCGCCCAGACGCTCTCCGCCGCCGTCGCCGGCACCGACCACCTGGCCGCGGCCCGGGTGCTCGGCCTGCGCCGGCACCGGCTGCTGTGGCGGCACGTCCTGCCGAACATCGCCGAGCCGCTGCTGCTGGCCACCACCACCGCCGCGGGCACCGCCCTCGTCGCGCTCGCCGGGCTGAGCTTCCTCGGCCTGGGCGTCCAACCGCCCGACTACGACTGGGGGCAGCTGCTCAACCAGGGACTCGACCGGATCTACGCCGACCCGCTGCCCGCCCTCGCCCCCGGTCTGGCCGTCCTCTACGCGGCGGTGACGTTCCAGCTCCTCGGCGAGGTCCTGGCCGGCGGCGTCGCCCGGCGCACCCCGGCACCCCGTGCCCCCGCGCCACCGCCCGCCCCATGGGGGTCCCCCCGGCCGAAGGCCGGGGGAGGGCCCGCCGAGGACGGCCTGGTGCTCCAGGTCGAGGACCTCAGCGTCGAACTCCCCACCCCGGGCGGGGTGATCCGACCGGTGCGCGACGTGAGCCTCTCCCTGCGCCCCGGCGAGATCGTCGGGCTCGTCGGCGAGTCCGGCTCCGGCAAGTCGCTCACCGCGCTCGCCATCGCCGACCTGCTCCCCGAACGGGCCCGCGTCACCCGGCGGACCCTCCGGCTGCTCGGCGCCGACCTCGCCACCATGACGCCCAAGCAGCGCGACCGCCACCTCGCGACCGGCCTGGCGACGGTCTTCCAGAACCCGGCCTCCGCGCTCAACCCCTCCCTGCGGATCTCCACCCAGCTCACCGAGGCCGTCCGGGCACACCGCGGCGCGAGCCGCGCCCAGGCGCTGTCGGAGGCCGCCGACGCGCTGCGCAAGGTCGGCCTTCCCCCCGAACTGCTGCGCTCGCGCCCCCACCAGCTCTCCGGCGGCCAGCGCCAGCGGGTGATGATCGCCGCCGGGCTGATGCTGCGGCCGGGCCTGATCATCGCCGACGAGCCGACCACCGCCCTGGACGTCACCGTGCAGCGGCAGATCACCCGGCTGCTGTCCGACATCCGCCGGGAGACCTCCGCCACCGTCCTGTTCATCAGCCACGACGTCGCACTGGTCGGCGAGTTCTGCGACCGCGTCCTGGTGATGTACGCGGGGGCCGTCGTCGAGTCGCTGCCCGCCGACCGGCTCGCCGGCGGCGCCCGGCACCCCTACACCCGGGCCCTGGTCGCGTCGGTACCGGACCTCGCGGCGGACCGCGACCGGCCGCTGCCCACGGTGCAGGGCGCACCGCCCGACCCGCTGGCGCCCGCCCCGGGCTGCCCGTTCGAGCCCCGCTGCCCGCGCCGCCGGGACCACTGCGCCGAACAGGCCCCGCCGCTGGAAGACCTCGACGCGGACCACCGGGTCGCGTGCTGGAACCCGGCGCCGGTGGAGGTCCTCGCCCCATGACCACCCTTCAGGTCCTCGACCTCACCGTCCGCCACCACGGCCCGTACGGCCCCGTCACCGCCGTCGACGGGGTCTCGCTGGAGATCCCGGCCGGCACGACGCTCGGGCTCGTGGGCGAGTCCGGCTCCGGGAAGTCGAGCCTGGCCCGCGCGATCGTCGGCCTCACACCCGTGCACGGCGGCCGGGTCCTGCTCGACGGCCGGGAGATCCGGGTCCGGACGGTCGGCGACCGGCGCCGGCTCGGCCGACTGGTCCAGATCGTCCTCCAGGACCCGGACACCGCTCTGGACCCCAGGATGACCGTCCGCCGGACGCTCCTCGAAGCGGCCACCGCGTTCCACCGGCTCGACCGGCCGGCCCGGGCCGAGCGCGTCCCCGCCCTGCTCGAACTCGTCGGCCTGGGCAGCGAGTTCGCGGACCGCCTGCCGCAGCAGCTGTCCGGCGGCCAGCGCCAGCGGGTCGCCGTCGCCCGCGCCCTGGCCGTCGAGCCCGGCCTGCTGATCGCCGACGAGATCACCTCGGCCCTGGACGTGTCGGTGCAGGCCGCCGTCCTCAACACCATCCGCGACCTCCAGCGGCGGCTCGGCCTGTCCATGCTGTTCATCGGCCACAACCTGCCCGCGGTCTGCCACGTCTCCGACGTGCTGGCGGTCATGCGGGACGGCCGGATCGTCGAAACCGCCCCCACCGAGGCCCTGTTGCGCACGCCGCGGCACCCCTACACTCGGGCGCTGCTCGACGCCGTGCCCCGCCTGCCCTCCGGGAGGTCCTGATGCCCAGTCGCCCAGCGGACGCCGTGGTGGTCGGAGCCGGAGTGATCGGCGCCGCCATCGCCCTCGAACTCGCCCGCACCGGACGGCAGGTGACCGTCGTCGACAAGGCGGGCGCGGCCGGCCATGGCTCCACCAGCGCCTCCAGCGCGATCATCCGGTTCAACTACTCCACCTTCGACGGGGTCGCCACCGCCTGGGAGGCCCAGCACCTCTGGACGTCCTGGCCCGAGCACCTGCGGCTCACCGGCCACCGACCGCTCGCCGCCTTCCACCGCACCGGCGTCGTCCTGCTCGACTCCCCCGCCGCCGACCCGTCCGCCGTCACCGCCCTGTTCGACCGTGCCGGCGTCCCGTACGAACGGTGGGACGCCGGCGCGCTGCGCCGCCACCTGCCCGGGATCGACGCCGGCCGGTACTGGCCGCCGAAACCCGTGGACGACGACGCCTTCTTCGACGCGCCTTCCGGTGAACTCGGCGCGCTCTTCACCCCGGACGCCGGGTTCGTCGACGACCCGCAGCTCGCCGCCCAGAACCTCGCGGACGCGGCCGGCAAGCTGGGCGCGCGCTTCCTGTTCCACCACACCGTGGTGGCCGTCGACCGCGCTGCGGGCCGGGTGGTGGGCATCCGGCTGGCCGACGGCACCCGGATCGCCGCACCGGTCGTGGTCAACGCCGCCGGCCCGTGGTCGGGCGGCCTCAACCGGCTGGCCGGCGTCGGCGACGACTTCACCGTCGGCGTACGGCCGCTGCGCGAGGAGGTGCACCAGGTCGCCGCGCCCGGCTTCGGCCCGGTGGTCGCCGCCCCTGGCTTCGGCCCGGTGGTCGCCGACCTCGACCTCGGCACCTACCTGCGAGCGGCCCCCGGCGGCCGGCTCCTGGTCGGCGGCACCGAGCCGGCCTGCGACCCGCCGCAGTGGATCGACGACCCCGACGACGCCGACCCCCGCCCGACCGCCCGCCGCTTCCGGACCCAGGTCACCCGGGCGGCCCGCCGCTTCCCGGAGATCGGCGTCCCCAACCGGCCTCTCGGGATCGCGGGCGTGTACGACGTCGCCGACGACTGGACCCCGATCTACGACCGCACCGCGCTGGCCGGCTACTACGTCGCCATGGGCACCAGCGGCAACCAGTTCAAGAACGCCCCGCTGGTGGGCCGCTACCTGACCGCCCTGATCGACGCGGTCGAGTCCGGCCACGACCACGACCGCGCCCCGGTCCGCCACCGCTGCGACCACACCGGCAACGTCGTCGACCTGGGCACCTTCTCCCGCCTGCGCCCGGTCCGGCCCGGCTCCGCCCGGACGGTCATGGGCTGACCGCGCCCAGCTCCCGCACCAGGTCCTCGACCACGCCGACCACGAACTCGGGTGCCTCGTGCGGGAAGTCGTGGCCCGTCCCCGCCGGCGTGTGCACCAGCCGGGACGACGTCGACGCCGCCAGGTACCGCGTCCTGCTCCGGAGGTAGAAGCGGCTGATCCGCTCGGCCTCGGCGGCGTCCCGGGCCCCGGCCAGCACCGCCTCACCGCCGATGAGGTCCCGCGGTATCACCAGCACCAACGGCAGGTCCCCGAGGTCACCGTCGTACACCACGGTCTCCCAGCCCACTCTCGCCAGCCCGGACGGGGTCAGCTCGGCGAAGACCGACGCGGCGGCGCAGCCCGGCCCGGTCCGGGGCCCGGGGCCGCGGCGGGCGCCGAACAGCTGCCGCACCGCCGTCCGCAGGAGGCCACGGCGCACCGCCGCGAGCTGCCGGTTGGGCGGCGCGAAGGCGATGACCTCCAGGGGCGTCGGATCCAGCAGCACGAGGCCGGCCACCAGGTCCGGCCGGCGCCTGGCCACGTTCGCGACCAGCAGCCCGCCGAAGGAGTGGCCGACGAACACGAAGGGAGCCCGCTCCCCCGCCTCCTCCAGCGCCGCCGGAAGCTCCTGCGCCTCGACCGCCGTCGTCCGCGGGAACGGCCCGACGTCGCTCCAGCCCGTCCCGAGGCGGTCCACCAGCACCGACCGGGCCCTCGCCGCCAGCATCGTGTGCAGCTCCCGGAGGTCCTCACCCGGGGCGTGCCCGCCGGGCACCCAGACCACCGTCGGCCCGCCCCCGGCCTCCCCCTCGGAGAGGAGGTGCATCCGGTGACCGCCCACGTCCACCAGCCGCCCCGGCGGCGGATTCCCCCGCGCCTCGCGGGCCACCAGCACCAGGTGCCGCACGGCTCCCGCCGCCAGCAGCACACCGACGGCCATCACCAGGCCACCGAGCGCCACCGCCCAGGCCGCCCCCGTCCCGACCAGCAGGCCACCGCCTGCCACCACCAGCACCGCGACCGGCACTCCCAGCCAGTCCCGGCTCAGCAGCGCGAGCAGGGAGTCCGCGACCCGTCCGTCCTGGCGCATCGGTCCTCCGCGAGGGCAGTCGAAAACCGATCCTTGCCAGTATCCTCCCCCGGGCCGTTCACCCCAATGCCCGCCGTCCGACATGGCGGGACCGGCGATCACCCCGCGTCGACTCCAGGTGAGATCCCGGGCATCGGATCGGTGACGGCGGGTTCCAGCGGCTTCACCATGTAGACCGCCTCGGTGCCGTAGCTCGCGGGCAGCCCGATCTCCGGCCGGGCGCGGTAGCCCAACGGGGTCCACAGCACCTGCGAGCCACGCACGGCGACCAGGGAGAGGGTCCGGCAGTGGGCCGCCCGCCCGATCTCCTCCAGATGCCGCAGCAGCCGGTGGGCCAGTCCCCGGCCGCGCGCCCGCTCGGCGATCACCAGGTCGTGGGCGTGCAGGTTGCCCTCCCGGTCGCTCCCCTGGACGGCGCCTTCCTCGGACAGGCTCAGGTCCGGGCAGCGGAACCGCGGGTACGGCAGGGCCAGCAGGTAGCCGCCGAAGCCGCCCGCGTGCTCCAGCACGAAGCAGGTACCCGGCGAGGCACGGTGCCGGGAGCGGAGCGCCTCGCGACCCTCGGACAGGCCGCTGGCGGCGTAGGCGCGCTCCTCCAACGCGACCACCTCGTCCCAGTCCTCCTCCTGAAACAGCCGGATCCGGGTGTCGGTCATGCGTCCTCTCCGTTCTGAGCCGGGCCGCCGACGCAGGTGTACGGCAGCGGAACGAAGCCGTTGAACCCCTGGGTGGCGTACGCGGCGGCGTACGCGCCGCAGGAGTGCACCCACACCGGGTCGCCGGAGGCGGCTGCCTGCGGGACGCGCACCAGGCCGTCCTCCCGGGCGTACGCGTCGTCGCTGTCGCAGGTCGGGCCGGCCAGTACGGCGTCGACGAACTGGCCGCCGGGGTGGGTGGGGAACTCCAGCCGGTACTGCAACTGGTCCATCTCGTACAGACCGTTGAACTTGCCGCAGCTCAGATAGAGCCAGTCCTCCCGGGTGCCGTCGAGGCGGCGGCGGGAGGTGAGCCGCGCCACCTGGGCGCGGATCGCGCCGTGGTCGGCGACCAGGTGCCGCCCGGGCTCCAGGACGAACTCCAGCGGCCCGGCGTTGACGGCGCGCAGCCGCTCCATGCCCTCGCGGATCACCGAGAACATCTTGTCCAGCGGCGGGTCCAGCGGGCGCCCGCTCCGGTCGAGGACGCCGAGGGCGGGCAGGCCTCCGCCGAGGTTGATCCGGGTCGGGGTGATACCGCGCCGGTCGAGCGCCTCCAGGACTTCCGCCAGCGAGTCGATCGCCGCGGCCCAGGCCTCGGTCGTCATCTGCTGGGAGCCGACGTGCACCGACAGGCCGGAGGGCACCAACCCGGCGCTGCGGGCGGCGTCGAGCACCAGCGGGGCGTCCTCGGGCGAGCAGCCGAACTTGTGGCTCAGGCCCCACAGCGCGCCCTCGCCGCTGGTCGCGATCCGGCAGAACACCCGTGCGCCGGGGGCGTGTTCGGCGATCGCCGCGACGTCCTCCACACAGTCGGTGGCGAAGTCGCGCACGCCCAGCCGGTGGGCCTCGGCGATGTTGCGGTCGGACTTGACGGTGTTGCCGTAGTGGATCAGCCCGGCCGGTACTCCGGTGCGCAGCGCCTGGGCGATCTCCTGCGGGCTGGCCGCGTCGAAGCCGGAGCCGAGCGCGGCGAGGTACCCGAGCACCTCGTCCACCGGGCAGGCCTTCATCGCGAACCGGACGGCCACACCCGGCAGCTCGGCACAGAGCGCGGCGTACTGGCGGCCGACGCCGTCGAGGTCGTAGATGATGACGTCCTCGGTGGCGGCGGCCAGTGCGGCGCGCAGCGCGGTGCAGTCGTACTGGTCATCGGGGAGAGGGCCGGTGACTGCGGGCGCGGCGGCCGGGGCGGCCGGGGCGCGGTGACCGGCTCTTGCACGGCCCGCTGTTGTGCCTGGTTCGGCGATCTGGCGCACGTCGATGCTATGAGGCCTCACGGGTGAACTCCCGGTCCGACTGGATGATTGACGTCAAGGGCTTGCTGGCACCCATGAGATGAAACGAGGGAGTCCAAAGGTCGGCTGTGATGCCCGACTTGGACCCCCTATCCCCCGCACTCTACGGACCTCCGGGGCCTGCGCCCGCACCTGCCGCGCACCAGCTCCCGCCCGCTACCGTCGGGCAGGTGCAGCGTCGTTGAGCCACCGCCCGGCGCGTGGAATCACCCGAACGGCATCAAGCCGCCCCCTCACGACATTGACGACCGGGCCCCGCCGGACGCTGCCGAAGAACGCCCGCCTCCCAGGTCCTGCGTCACCCCACAACCCCGGCCTCGCACGAACGGGTGAATTCCAGGCCGACCCCTCACCCACCCGCTGCCACGAACGCCAGCATGAACCGCATGACCACCACGCACCCCCGAGCCGAGCGGGCCGCCCAGGCCCGGGCCGCCCAAACCCAGCTCGCCGCCGACGGAATCGACGGGGTGGTGTTCGGCTGGGTCGACAACGCCGGGATCACCCGGGTGAAGTCCGTCCCGCTCACCCAGCTCCAACACGCCGCCGAACACGGTGTCGGCGCCGTACCCTGCTTCGACGTCTCCCTGGTGGACGACTCCTTCACCACCGCGCCCTCGAGCACCGGCCCCGTGGGCGACCTACGGCTCGTCCCCGACCTCGACCGGCTCACCCCGCTCGCCGCCCAGCCCGGCTGGGCCTGGGCGCCCGCCGACCGCTACACCCAGGACGGCACCCCGCACCCCGGCTGCCAGCGCGGCTTCGCCCGCCGGCTCACCGAGGCCGTCGAGCGGCGCGGGTTCTCGGTACGGGCCGGGATCGAGGTCGAGTGGGTGGTCGCCGACGCCGCCGGAGCCCCCGCGACGACCGCTCCGGGTTACGGGATGACCCGCTTCATCGAGCACTCCGACTACCTGCGGGAGGTGCTGCGCGCCCTCACCGACCAGGGGCTGGCCGTCGCCCAGCTCCACCCCGAGTACGCCGCCGGGCAGTTCGAGGTCTCGGTCGCCGCCGAAGGGCCCGTCGAGGCAGCAGACACCGCCATGCTGGTACGCCACACCATCCGGGCCGTCTCCGCTCGACGCGGCCTGCGGGTCTCGTACGCGCCCCTGTTCACCGAGGGCTCGGTCGGCAACGGCGGCCACCTGCACCTCAGCCTCTGGCGGGACGGCCGGAACCTCGGGCACGGCGGCCCCGGCCGCCACGGACTGCACCCCGAAGCCGAACAGTTCCTCGCGGGCATCCTGGCCGAACTGCCCGCCCTGCTCGCCCTCGGCGCACCCAGCGCCGCCTCCTACCTGCGGCTGGTCCCCTCCCACTTCGCCGGGGCCTACCGCTGCTGGGGCCTGGAGAACCGCGAGGCGGCGCTGCGCCTGATCACCGGCTCCGCCGCCGGGCAGGCCAACGCCGAACTCAAGTGCTTCGACGCCGCCGCCAACCCCTACCTGGCGATCGGCGGCGCACTGGCCGCCGGCCTCGCCGGCCTCGACGCCGCCCTCCCCCTCCCGCCCGAGACCCCGACCGACCCCGCCGCCCTCGACGACGCCGAACGCCTCCCGGCGACCCTGCCCGAGGCGATCGACGCCTACGAGAAGTCCGCCGTCCTGCGCCAGTCACTCGGCCCCGAACTGTACGAAACCGTCTTGGCCGTCCGACGCGCCGAGGCCGACCTGTTCGCGATGCGCACGGACGCCGAAGTCATCGCCGCCACCCGCTGGCGCTACTGACGCCCGGACCGTCGCGCCGCCTGCCCGAGCCCGTCATCCTGCCTGGAGGACTGCTCGGTGGTCCGGCCGGGTTACCAAACCGGTTCGAGCCCGGCGTCCTGGTCATGGGCGGCGGTACCGGGGCTGGTTTCCGGCGTCCGGGTCTCGTCGCGGAGGAGCTCGGTGATCCGGTCGGCGACGCCGGTGGGGAGGCGGACGGTGCGCTGTTCGATTCCGTACGGGGTACCGATGGTCGGCCGGCCGTCGTCCCCGGCAATGGCCGAGGAACTCTTCCCACGGAGCCTCTGCGCACGGATGGCGAGAGCTTGGGCGCTCAGATGCTGTTGGCGATGCGCTCGTGGTCCCGTTCGCCCTCGCGGGTCTGGATACCAGCGGCGAGCAGCTTGTGGGCGAGTTCGGTGACCTCATCGCCGAACGCCGCGAACAGGCCCTCGTTCTCAACGGCGTACGCCGCACGCGGAATCGGCGGCGCGACCGCGTCGACCGCGGCCTTCGTGATGGAGATCACCTCCGGCCGGAGGCCGGCGATCCGTCGGGCGAGGGTGTCGACGAAGGAATCGAGTTCTGCGGCGGGCAGGGCACGGTTGATCAGGCCGTACCGTTCCGCGAGCTCCGCACCCACGAGTTCGGCGCCGAGGATGAGCTCCAGCGCACGGGCCCTTCCCGCCAGGCGCGTCATATTCACCGTGCCGCCGCCTCCGGGGAGGATCCCCATCAAGGACTCCGGCTGCCCCTGCCCCGACTTACCGATGGCCGCGAATCGCATGTCCAGGTACATGAAGAACTCGTTGCCCGCGCCGCGCGCGAAGCCCGCCAGCTTGCCGATGGTGACCTGCGGCAGCGAGCGGACCTCCTCGCTCATCGCCTGGAGGATGTTCAGGCCCTCCGGGACGGTCGAGCCCGGCGCGGCCGCGATCGCAGCGCGAGTGGCTGCAGGCAGCGCGTCAGGGTCGGTGAGGTACGCCATGTCACCGTGCGCAACGAAGAACTCCGGGTCAGCGCTCTCGAAGACAATGACGCGGACGTCGGCGTCGTCCCGCACACGTGCGACGAATGCCCGGAGTGACGGCAGGAGGACCGCGTCCATCAGATTGAGCGGCGGGTGATCGATTGTCACCGTCGCGACCCCGTCCGAGATGTCGATCGTCAGGGCGGGAAGGTCTTCGTAGCTCATGAGGTGGCTCCATATCGCGGCAAGGGACGGTCCGTGACCGGGCCGCCGGCTGGGGACAGCGTCGCGAATCTCAGCATCGCGACTGACACTGAGTATCAGATTAGAAACCTGTATCCGAAGAAGCAAACGAGTGTGTCGGAGTACACTCGTCCCCATGAGTGCAGCGCCAGTCGGTACCCGTGAGATCAGCCGCCACGCGGTGCGAGCAGAGCTGGCCCGCGTCGCGTTCAACCGGTTCTGCCTCACCGGCTTCAACCAGGTCACCTTCGCCGACCTCTCCGAAGCCGCCGGAGTGTCACGGAGCACCTTCCTGCGCTACTTCGGCACCAAGGAAGACGTGGTCCTGTTCGTCTTCGACCCTGTCGGTGGCGTCATCACCGACGCGCTCGATGCCGAGCGGGCCAACCAGGACGACTGGAGCAGGCTGCGCAACGCCCTGGAGTCAGCCGTGAGGTTCCTCGTGGGCGACGTTCAGGAACTCGTGACGATCCTCGGCCTCATTGAGCAGACCCCCGCCCTGTGCGCACGCCTCCGCGAGAAGCAGGCTGAATGGCGACCGGAGATCGTCGCCCGACTGCAGAAGACGACCTCCTCGACCGACGGGTCATCGGTCATCGCCAACGTTCGCGTAGCGGCGGCGCTCGAAGTCCTGTGGATCGTCCTCGGGCAATGGAGTGCGAGCGACGGCCAAGAGGACCTCGGCAGACTGCTGGACGCTGCGTTCGCTGCCTTCTCGACCCCTGCATGCCAGTAGACGGACGCTCCGTTGTAAAGGGCCGGCGCGGCGGCTTCAGACCGAGCGCAGGTCGGTGGCCGCACGTCCCGAGAGCCATGATGATCTGGTACTGCGTCTCCCAGGTACGGGTGTCGCGAACCTCCCTCCGAAGGGCCTCCAGCAGCGACGGACCCGCGCTGGAGTCATCCGGGCGCCGGCCCGTCCGCCCGGGCCCGGGCTCCGGCAGAGGGCATGCGGCACGTTCGGAATGACGCTCCCACCGGTCAAGTCGCGCGAGTGGGCGGTGCGCCTGCCACCGCACGGATAGATTGCGTGGTGGGGTCGGCCGGCTCCGGGGCGGTGGGACGACCACCGTTCGTCACCTGGGTCCGTGGGCGGGCCCGGGAGCGTCGACTTGGGGAGTTGGGGGAACAGATGCGGTTTCTGGAACGGGAACGCGCCGCGGTGGCGAAGCTGTTGCCGGGCTTGGACGAGGCCCTGCGGGCGGTGCCGCTCATGGAGTTGGAGGGCACGGGCAGCCCCGGCATTCGATTCTTCCGCGAGAGCGGCGGCGCCGCGCTGTTGGCGCCGGCCTCGCAACAGGGGCGGGGCGCCACCACGTTGGACGCCCTACGAGTGCAGCGCGCCCTGGGCGCCCGGACGCCGTCCGTGGCCTCGGCCACCGCCGCGCACCACTTCTCGCTGGCCGTCCTGCTCGCCTTGGCCTCCGTCGGCGACAGCATGCTGCCGCAGCTCGTCGAGGGTGTGGTCACCAGCGATCGCCTCATGGCGTTCGCGTTCTCCGAGGAACACTACGGCGCCGGGATCCTCTCCCCGGCGGTGACAGCCGTGGCTGAGTCCGACCTGGTGCGAGTCAGCGGCGCGGCGCGCCCGGGCGGTCTGGCCTCCTCGATGGACCTCCTCATGGCCGCCGTCACCGTCCCGCGCTCGGACGGCAAGGGCGAGGAAACGGCGGTAGCGCTGCTGCCCGCCGAAAGTGACGGCCTGAACGTGGACCGAGCGGACAACGAGCGGGTCACCCTGGACGGTGTCGCCGTACCGCCCGACCTGCTGGTGCGGTCCTCCGCCCTGGACGGACACCTCGAAGCCGCGCTGACCACGGGCCTCGCCCAGTACCAGCTGCTGACGACGGCCGGTTGCCTGGGGGCCGCGAGCGCGCTGGTCGAGCAGGTGCTGCTCGACACCCGGGTGCCGGAGTCCGAGCGGGTGCGACTGCTGGTGGAGACCGAGGCCGCGATGGCGGCCGCGGAGGGCGTCGCCCGCCGGATCGACGACGGCGCCGCGGATACCTCGATCCTCGCCGACGCCCTCTACACCCGGTACAGCGTGCAGGACACCCTCTACCGGGTGATCCCGCGCGCGACGGAACTCCTCGCCGACCTCGGCTCCGTCGGCGCCGACGAGGTCGCCCACCTCGCCGGCCGCGCCAACGACCTGGCCCTGCGGCCGCCGGCACGGCTCCGGGCGAGCGGCCCGCTGGCGGCGTACCTGGCGGGCGGACCGCTCACCGTCGTCTGATTCGCGCCCGGCATCGACGCCTCCGGATTGCGGCGTGGGCGGGTCGGGAGGGCACGCGCCGTCCCGGCCCTGGGCCACCTCGCGATCCGCCAGGGCGCGAACGTCCGCTTCACCAAGACGAGCCGGTCGCCCACTGAAGGAGGGGTGGCCTAGGGTCACAGCCGTGACCTATCCGGGTCCTTCCCCGGCTCTCAAGGAGTTCCTGGCGGCACTCCGTCGTGGCGAAGAACGCTCGGGGGTGGTTACCTCGATCGAGACCTTCGGCGTGTTCGTCGACGTTGACGGAGCCCCCGAGCCCACGGCACCGGACTGGCACCGGCGGCCCGGCGCCCGCGCACCACAGAAGCCGCGCCGTCAACCTCGCCCGTCGGAATCGGCGGCGAGGCGGCCGAGCATCGCCATCACGATGATCCGCGTCTTCTTGTCGTTCGTCACCGCGCAGTGGGCGTCGACGCCCCGCTCGTCCGGTGCCGCATCCGGGTCGGTCAGGCCCAACCGGACCAGGTCGACGGCGTACTCGTGACACCGGGAGTAGTCCGCCGCGGCGCTCACCGCCTCGACGTGGTCGATGCGGACAGGATCCTCGGCACGGAACAGCGCCGGGGTGGGCACAGGGCCCAGCGTCTCCCCGATCCACACCGACACGGCCTCCCGGGAGCAGCCCTGCCCGAGCTTCGAAGCGTTCGCGGCGGTGAGTGCCAGATGGACAAGGAGCAACCCGAACCACTGGGCGACCTCGTCCGGAGGGGTGTCCACGCCCGTCGGCGGCATCACGGCCTGGTACAGCGCAGCCACGTCATCGTCGCGCGCGGCCGCGACGACGGCCTTCACGGCGCTGCCGAGGGCAGCCTGGTCGATGGTCACGTCGGTGGTTCTCCTCGTAGTCGGCAGCGCCAACGTACCGCTCCCGTTGGGGGATCGGTGCGGCTTGCGCACGGTTCGGCACCCAGGCCCGAGCCGACGCTCTGGTGGGGTCGGTCGCAGAACGACCCCACCAGGCTTCGCGGTGGTGTCAGCTACCCGAGGCTCTCTGCGACGTGGACGAGTTCCTCGTCCGAGAGCCGCGGCGGACCACCGGTGGTGACGACGAAGGTGTACGTCCCGTCGGACCATGTCACCGAACGGGGCGCGCCGTTGGAGTCCGGTGGCGTGATGGTCGCAGGGTGGCCCTTGACGACGGCGGCCCGGCCGACCGGCGGTGTGCTGTTCCGGAGGGTCTGGCTGATGATCAGGGACCCCTGTTCGGGCCCGGTTCCCAGCCGGTATCCGCTGGCCCAGGGCGGGATGTCGGTCGGGAGCGGAGCCAGGCCGGGCAGGTGGACCATCCTGCCCGCGGGGTAGGGGTAGTAGTTCTCCGGAAGGAACGCGGGCCGCCGGAGGTCGCGCTCGTCGAAGTGCACGGCGGGCTTGCCGGTGGCGTCGTTCAGGGCCCTGGTTAGAGCGGCACAGCGACCCCACCACAGCACCACCGGGCCGCGAAGGGCCAGGCCTCCCGCGAGCGGTGGGAGGCCGGGCCGTTCGGCGTCAGGTGCGGGCTTGCGGTGTCAGTGCTGGATGGTGGGGTGCAGGGTGGTGACGGCGCCGTAGTGGCCGTCCGAGGCGGCGCCGACCTCGATTCCGACGGGCGCGGTGGGGGTTCGCTTGAGGCCGACTCGGAAGGTGTACGTGACCGGGTTGCCGTTCATCGCGCCGTCCAGCTGGGCCGGTGCGACGCCGAGCCGTCCGTTGCAGTCCTCGGTCACTTCGAAGGACTTCCACTCGTTGCCGATCTTGGCCTCGACGGTGACGTCCTGCCCGGTCAGGCCCTGGCTGGCGGGCAGGGACAGGTACACGGTCGGGCGCAGCCGGTGCGGGCCGTCGGGCGAGGTGATGTTGAAGGTGAACTCGGTGGGGGTTGTGCCGATGACGAGCGGGGAGGGCTTGGAGGCGGAGGCCACGGCCGGGCGGTGGCTGTCGACGACCGAGGTGGTCACGGTGCCCTTGGTGAGCACCTGGTAGGTGGACGGTGTGACGGCGTCGGCTTCGACGAGCAGCCGGCCCGGCTGGTTGCTCGCGTCGAGCACCATCCGGTACTCGACGGTGCGGCTCTCGCCCGCGGCCAGGGTGAAGGCCGCGTCGTTGCCGGTGCCGGCGTAGTCCGTGCCGCCGCCCTGGCTGAGTGAGGGCATGGCCTTCCAGCCGGAGGTGTCCTTGCGCTCCAGGGTGCCCTGTGCCATGGCGAGTATCCGCTGGCACTGCGCGCCTTCGTACTGCTGGGTGGCGACCACCGGGGCCACGCTGCGGGTGCCCGAGGGGTCGTTGTTCTTCCAGGTGACCGAGAACGAGACCTGGTTGCCGACCTGGATCTTCTGGCCCTGGTGGAGGCCGTTGAAGGTGATCCCGATGCCGCCGGCGGGCTTGGCCGGGGCCTTGGTGGGGGGCTTCGCGGTGGGCTTGGTGGCGGCCTTGGTGTCGGTCTTGGCGGGCACGGCCGCGGGGGCCTGCTCGGCCGGGGCCTCGGCGGCGGGCGTGGCGGTGGTCGGCGCGGCCGGGGTGGTGTCGGCCGGGGCGGGGGTGGTCGGGACGGCGCCCGCGCCGGGGGTGGCCGAGGAGCTGACCGAGGGGGCGGAGGCGGCGACGGACGATCCGCCGTTGGTCGGGCCGCAGGCGGCGACACCGGCGGCGGCGACGACGGCCAGCGGAACGATCTTCGCAATACGGGCGATAACGGACGCGTTCATGTGACAGTCCCCCCGAGGACACGGTGATGGTGGTTTCGATCGGATGAGCGGGCGCCCACTGTCGCGCCCCGAGGAGCCGGCCCGAGCCCCCCGGCTTCGCCGGCTCGCTCTCCCCGCCTCTCACCCTGATAGACGTCCATCCCGCCGGGGGGTTGCAGCCGGGTTCGAAGAAATTTTTCGCGACCCGCCCCGGAACGCCGAAAGGCGCCGTGACCAGGGAAGAACCCCGGCCACGGCGCCCGCACCGTCAGCACCCCGAATGCCCCGGTCCGCGACGACGTCGAGCTCTTCTACGACGGCCTGGACGCGGCCAAGACCCGCGCGACATCGACCGACTGCTCGCCCGGGCGCTGGACGAGGACTGCTTGCGCGACGGCGAACAGCACCCTTCCCTGCGCCAGCCCCTCCCAGGAGTAGCCCCTGGGGCCCGGATCTGTTGCGGTCCGGGCCCCAGGTCAACGTTCGCCAACCGACCGACGGATCGGATCAGGGGTCGTCGCGACCGACTGCCCGCCTTGGCGTGATCATGGTTGCGGCCACAATCCGGCGGCCCGGTCGAGCCTCCCCCGCCCGGTACGACAATCCGCTCGAGCCCCCATGGTGCGGTCAGCGCGCCACAACCCTCCCCAGCGACCGGCCGGCCGACCGCACTCGGCCGGCCGGTCGCGAAACGCACGGCCACCCCACCGAGCCAGCGCCGCTCAGACCACCGCCCCGTTGCGGTCGCGCGCCCGCGCCGCGCCCGCCGCGTACGGCGCCCGTGCCTCCCCGGTCTCCCGCTGCCGCTCCGGGGACCGCCCCTGGAGCAGCACAACCACCGGCATCGCGGTGAACACCGTCGACGCCGTGCCCATCAGGACGCCGGCCAGCAGCGCCACCGAGAAGTCGGCCAGCGAGTCGCCGCCGAGGACCGCCAGTGCCACCAGGACGAACAGCGCCCCCATACCGGTGTTCACCGTCCGGGGGAGGGTCTGCGCCACGGCGCGGTCCGCGAGGTCCGCCCAGCTCGCCTTCGTCCCGGTCCGGCGCAGCTCGCGCAGCCGGTCCAGGACCACGACCGTGTCGTTGACCGAGTACCCGACGATGGTGAGCAGCGAGGCGAGGAAGACACTGTCCACCGGCTTGCCCAACCAGGCGAAGAGGCCGAGGACGAGCAGCAGGTCCTGCGCCATCGCGATCACCGCGGCGGCCGCGAAGGTCCACCGGAAGCGGATCGTGAGGTAGAGCAGCTGGGCGGCGACCGCGAGCCCGAGCGCGGCCAGCGCGTAGCCGCGCAGCTCGCTGCCGAGGCTCGGCCCGATCAGCTCGTCGCGCTCCACGGACAGCTCGCCGGTGACGCCGGTGAGCGCCTCCCGGATGCGCTGCTGCTGGTCGTCGCCGGCCTCCTTGGTGCGGACGGACACGCCGGTGTCGCCGGTGGTCTGCACCACGGCCTGCGGGAAGCCGGCGTCGACCACCGCCGCGCGGGCGGCGTCCGCGTCGACCCGCTGCGCGGCGGTGTACTGCGCCACCCGGCCACCGGTGAACTCGACGCCGAGGTCCAGGCCGCGCCCGCCGATCCCGGCCAGGGCGAGCAGCAGCAGGCCGGCGCAGGCGCCCAGCCAGCGCCGCCGGTGGCGCATCAGCCGGGGCGGCCGCCGGGTCAGCCGGGTCCGGAGCCGGCCGACGGTGGCCATGCCGGTCAGGGTGGGCCGCCGGGCGACGGCGGGCCGGCGCACCGCCCACTCGGCGAGCAGCCGGGTGATCAGCATGGCCGAGAACATCGAGGCCAGCACGCCGATCGAGAGCGTCACCCCGAAGCCCTTGACCGGGCCGGTGGCGAACACGAAGAGCAGCCCGGCGGCGAGCAGCGTCGTCACGTTGGAGTCGGCCACCGCGCTCCATGCCTTCGCGAACCCGACGCGGAGCGGGCGCCGCAGGTCGCGCTCCTTGCCGGGGCCGGCCGCCCGGGGCGCGGTGTACTCCTCCCTGGCCCGTTCGAAGACCAGCACGTTGGCGTCCACCGCCATGCCGATGGCGAGCACGAAGCCGGCCAGCCCGGGCAGGGTGAGCGTCGCGCCGAGCGCGACCACGGCGGCGTACGAGATCAGTCCGTAGAGGGCGAGCGCGACGGTGGCCAGCACGCCGAGCAGGCGGTAGACCGCGATGATGAAGGCCCCGGTGCACAGCAGGCCGACGACCGCGGCCAGGGCGCTGGCCCGGATCGCCTCGGCGCCGAGGGTGGGGCCGACGGTGCTCTGCTCGATCACCGTCACCGGGACGGGCAGGGCGCCGCCCTTGACCAGGGCGGCGAGGTCGCGGGCCTCGTCGGCCGAGAAGCCGCCGGTGATCTGCGTCGAACCGCCGGTGATCCCCTGCCCGCAGGGCACGCTGTCCTGGACGCCGGGGGCGGACAGGACGCGGTCGTCGAGCACGATGGCGACCCGGCGGGCGGGGTCGGCCGGCGCGGCGCACGCCGCCTCCCCGGTGAGCCGGGCCCAGGCGTCGCCGGCCGCGCCGCGGAAGGAGAGGTCGATGCTCCAGCCGAGGCCCGTCCGGGTGTCGAGGACGGCCGAGGCGTCCTTGACGCCGTCGCCGGTCAGCACCGGCGGGCCCAGCCGCAGGTGGCCGCCGGGGAGGCCGGGGTCGGCGAGGACCCGGGAGCCGTCCGCCGCGGGGGGTCCGGCCGGGCCGTCGGCGGCCGCGGTGACGGGGTGGAAGGTGAGCTGGGCGGTGCGGCCGATGACCCCGGCGGCCTCGCGGGGGTCCTGGACGCCGGGGAGTTCGACGACGATGCGCCGCTCCCCGGCGCGGGCGAGCGAGGGTTCGGCGACGCCGAGCCCGTCGACCCGGCGGCGCAGCACCTCCAACGCCCGGTCGGTGGCGTCCGCGTCGGCGCGGACGGTGGGCGAGTCCTGGGTCTCCAGGACGATCCGGGTGCCGCCGCGCAGGTCGAGGCCGAGGCGGGGCGGGGTGGTCAGGGCGACGTAGAGCGAGACACCGACGACGGCGAGCGCGACGAGCGCGCGCCAGAACACGGCACGGCGAGTAGACATGGGTACTCCACGGGCGGTCCGCGGGAGCCGGGCGTCCGCGGGGGACGCCGCACCCGGGACGGGCGGACGCGAGGGGACGGCGCGCCGCCGGGAACGCTCCGGGCACGGTGGCCGGAGTCCTCCCGTCCGGGCCGCGGGCAGGCCGCGACACCCGGGTCGGCGGGCGTGGTGGGACGTCAGCTGGACCGGGTGGAGGGGGGACCGCGGGTGTGGCGGGGGTCGTAGTGGTCGGACGGCGGCGCCCGCTCCTGGCGCGGCCCCGGGGCGTACACCCCGAGCCGGGGCCGGGGGGCGTCCGTCCGGGCGGCCGGGAGCGCGGCCGGCGGGAGCGCGGGCAGCCGGACGCCGGGCTCGGCGGCAGCCGTCTGCCGCTGGACGACGTCGGAGCGGGGGCGGTCCGCGGTGCGCCGGACCTCCGTGCCCGCCGGGCCGAGCCGTACGGCGGCCGGGGTGACGACGGCAGGCGGCGCGCCGGGGGCCGGCTGCGCCGCGCCCGTCGCCGTGCCGAGGAGAACCTGGCAGACGGCCCAGGCCACGAGGAACGCGCAGGACAGCGCGGCCGCCGCGGTACGACGTACGTGTCGTTCCACTCCGGCCCCCTCCCCGCTCGTGCCGTCACCCGGTCCCGTCCGCAAGAAGATCTCACTCTAGGCGACGGCGCCGCCGCGCGGGGAGGTTCGGGCGGCGGAGCGGACCGGCCGGAGCCGGGTTCACCGTCCGGCGGGGGCTTACGCGGTGCTCTCCGTCAGTGGGTCTCCCCTGCTGTGCCGCCCGCGCGGCCGAACCGGGGCAGGCGGTCACTTTCCCGAACCGGTGACGAACCGTCAGCGCCCCGGGTCGCGACGTCGCCGTCGACCACCACACCATCCGGCACACCCACGACCCGGCCGAGTCCGCCGGCCGCGCCGCCAGGATCCTGACGGAACTCCCGCCCGCCGCGGCCGGAACGGGCTGCGCGCCGGTGGTGTGCGACGTCGTTGCCGACGCCCAGGCAACGACGAAGATGCTCGCCGAACAGTTGCCCTGACGGCGTGTGGTCTAGCCTTGCGCGGTTTGCTGGTTCGACAGGGGGTTGCGAGTGAGTGATGTGTTGCGGGCGATCCATCGCTGTGATGAGGTCCCCGTGGTCATTGTCGATGGGTTCGATTCCGCTGAGGACAGTGTTGCGGGTTCAGGTCCGGCGGTGACGGTGACAGTGTGCGAGGGCCATCTCGGAGCGGCCGAGGCCTGGACGAAGGACTTCCATTCGGTCGTACGCGCGGATAAAAGCGTCGGGCAGCGGTGTGGATGGGTGCACGACTTCCGCCAGTTGGAGGTCGTCCTGCAGGCTCATGTCGATGCCTGGCTCAGCCGACTGAGTGGCTTGGACCTTGCGGACTACGACGACTGGGCGGCCTACCTTTCTGCGGCACATGAATGGCTCTGCACTCTGCACGGGCTTGAGCCAGGCCACCTTGGAGGCGGCGGGGCCGTGTCCGCGATTGGCATGGCCGCCTCCGAAGGAGGCGCCGACGGCTTGGAGGTCGCCTTGCACTTCCTTGGTCACGCCGAAATCCTCGCCGCGGTGGGGATGCTGACCGACAGCCCTGGTTCCTACTGTTGAGTGGTACGTCGGCCCCGGCTGCCATCCGGCGGATGCCGGGGCCCGACACCACGAGCTCAACCTGAGTAACGGCGCGTCCGCGGTGCGCCGGTTCTCATCGGTCCACGCCCCCCATCACCGGGTCGATGCTCGCCACGGAGACGATGACGTCCGCGACCTGCCCGCCCTCGCACATCGCCGCCACCGCCTGCAGGTTGGTGAACGACGGATCGCGGAAGTGCACCCGGTACGGCCGCGTGCCGCCGTCGGAGACGACGTGCACGCCCAGCTCGCCCCTGGCGGACTCGACCGCCACGTACGCCTGCCCCGCCGGGACGCGGAAGCCCTCCGTCACCAGCTTGAAGTGGTGGATCAGCGCCTCCATGGACTCGCCCATGATCTTGCGGATGTGGTCGAGGGAGTTGCCCAACCCGTCTGGTCCGACGGCCAGTTGGGCGGGCCAGGCGATCTTCTTGTCGGCCACCATGACCGGGCCGGGAGCCAGCCGGTCGAGGCACTGCTCGACGATCCGCAGCGACTGGCGCATCTCCTCCAGCCGGATCAGGAACCGGCCGTAGGAGTCCGCGGTATCGGCCACCGCGACGTCGAACTCGTAGGTCTCGTAGCCGCAGTACGGGTCGCTCTTGCGCAGGTCGTGCGGCAGGCCGGTGGCCCGCAGGATCGGCCCGGTGGCGCCGAGGGCCAGGCAGCCGGGCAGGTCCAGGAAGCCGACGTCGACCAGTCGGGCCTTGAAGGCGGGGTTGTGGGTCGCCAGCTTGTCGTACTCCGGGATCCGCGAGCGCAGCAGCCTGACCGCCTCGCGGATCTGGTCCGGCGCCCCCGGGGGCAGGTCCTGCGCGAGGCCGCCCGGCCGGACGTAGCCGTGGTTCATGCGCAGGCCCGTCACCAGCTCGAAGACGTCCAGGACGACCTCGCGGTCCCGGAAGCCGTAGACCATCAGTGTGGTGGAGCCGATCTCCATCCCGCCGGCGGCCAGTGCCACCAGGTGCGAGGAGATCCGGTTGAGCTCCATCATCATCACCCGGATGACGCCGGCCCGGTCCGGGACCTGCTCGGTGATCCCGAGCAGCTTCTCCACCGCCAGGCAGTAGGCCGTCTCGTTGAACAGCGGGGTCAGGTAGTCCATCCGGGTCACGAAGGTGGTGCCCTGGACCCAGCTGCGGAACTCCATGTTCTTCTCGATGCCGGTGTGGAGGTAGCCGATGCCGCAGCGGGCCTCCTTCACCGTCTCGCCGTCGATCTCCAGGACCAGGCGCAGCACGCCGTGGGTGGACGGGTGCTGCGGACCCATGTTGACGATGATCCGCTCGTCGTCCACCCGTCGCTGCGCGGCGGCGACCTCCTCCCAGTCGCCACCGGTGACGGTGTAGACGCGGCCCTCGGTCGTGTCCCGCGCTCCTGCCGACTCGTGCTCGATGCCGCTCATCAGCCGTACGACCTCCGCCCGGGTCCGTCGGTCACGGTCCGTGCGCCTGTGCCGCGGCGCACGATCGGGCGCGACGGGCCGCGGTCTCGGCAGGCCGGCCTTCGCGCCGGCCACACGGGCCCGACTCGGCGGCGCGGACCGCTCACGTCCAGGATCTCGCACATCTGCCGTGAACACCCGGCCTGACCGGCAACGCACCGGCCACGGCCATACTGCGGAACAGTCACGGGTAACGGGCCAGACAGACCGCTTTCATGATCGGCACGCGCCGCGCCGAAGGTCCGGCGGGACCGCGCAGCCGGGGCGCAGCGGCTTGCCGGGACGCGAGAGGCGGGGCACATCGACTGGCTGCCACAGGATCGGCGATTCATCACGCCTCAGGGCAGGCCGTAGCGGGCGCCTGCGTGCCGGTTACGGTTCCCCGCCTCGTCCTTCCGATCGGGGCGGGCGTCGGCGTCGGCCGAGTACCGGCGATTCAGGACTCCTTGGGCAGTGCAGGGCTGCCGTACTCCTCGAGCGCGTCGATCACGGTCCGTAGGTCCAGTCGGGTGTCCGTGCTGCCGGGACCGTTCGCTCTGGCGGACGAGAACCGGCCGTCCGGGGAGAATGCCACCCGCAGCGTCCAGTCGAACAGTGAGAACCGCATCGCCCCGTCCTGCTCGCGCGTGACCTGCCAGCCGTAGAGGTGGGCTGTCGCGCCGAGGTAGTGGGCGTCGTGGCTCACCGGTGGAAGCTCGGATTCCGTCATGGCCCGATGCTCGCGTGACCAGCGCCTCGGCGCCAGCCGCCATACTCGGCGGGGGCGGCCGAGCCGACCTGCCGCTGCGAGAAGCCCGCTCTACCGTGAAGACACGGGCGGCGCCAAGGCAGTCCCCGGCGTCGACGCCTTTTCCGAAGTGTCGCTGTCGATGCATGCCTCGTCGGTGCCGGCAACGACCGACGGCTCCGACCACCGACCGGGCGTAGCTGACTCCGCGCGGGCGATCGCGCTCACGCGGCGTTCACCGGCGGACACGTTGAACCGGAAGGAGCGAGAGGATGGGTACACCTCCGAACGATCCGGTGCCGCCCAACCCGACACCGGCGCCGGGCCCCGGCGGACCGGCGGACCGGAGCCCGTGCCCGTGCCCGGCCCGGTTCCCGCACCGGGTGGCCCCGACCCGGTACCGCCGACTCCTCCGCAGCCCGATCCGCAGCCGCCCCCTGTGCCCGCGCCGGAACCGGGGCCTCACCCTGGGCCGATGCCGGGGCCTGTACCGGCACCCGAGCCGGTCACCTGACCGGCGCGACGGACAGGGTGATTCATCGGGTCATATGGGCACCACGTCTCCGGTGAGAGTCGGCCCCTGGTTGGGCCGTTCGTGACGCGGATGTAATTGATCGTGCTCAAGGTTTTTCCGCGAGATTGGGAGCCACTGATCGAGTGACCTTCTCGACCGGAACGGAGTGTCCAGGTGCTGGAGTACCAGGGATCCCGCTCCTCCGAATGTCAGCGCGATGCCTCACCGGCGTCTGCGACGCGGTTGAGCTCGGCACCGGGGAACGGAGTCTGCTTGCTCTCCGACAGCAGCCGGCGGTGAAAGCCGTCCAGGACGACGCTGGCCCGGGCATGCCGTTCGACGATCACAGCGATCTCCGGCGGAACAGCCTCGGGCCTTCGACCTGCGATCCACTCCTGAAGGAACACGTCTGCTTCCATGCCGCCCCGGACGCGGTCGACGAGGTGGCGGATCAGATGGCTCGCGGTGTGGTAGCGGTCGTACCCGAGATGGTCCGAGAAGAACTGCCACTCTGCTGCTGAGAGTTCGAAGCCTGAGCTCAGGGCCAGTCCGAAGTCCGCGAAGTAGATCAGCCTGCCGTCGGTCAGCAGGTTGTTGAAGTGGGCGTCGAAGTGCACGAGTCCGTGAGAGCTCATGAACGCCGTGCCCCGCGCCAAAGCATCCTCCGCCCACGCAGGAGAGCCGCCGCCAGTGGCCACCGCAGTCTCCCCGTGCTCGTGCAACCACGTGCGGAGTGTCTGCGGCAGGTGTTCCAAAAACAGCACCAGGCTGCGGGAGGATCGGCCGATGGCTTCCAGTCGCTCGCGTACGGCCTGCGAGCCTTCCCAGTAGGCAACCGCTCCGTCGATGCCCCCGAACTCGTCCACGAAGCCCTCGGGAGGGGAGTCGGGCAGGACCCGCCAGTGGTACATCAGGGGAAAGCCCTCGTACTCCTTCCCGAGGACCCAATTGGTGGTCATGATGTGGACGGCCAGCTCTCGCCAGGCACCGAACCCGGCCGAGCCCACTCCGTACTGGTAGAACATCGGCAGACCGAAGAGGTTCGCCGTGGACCGGATGTTCTCCGGCTCGGTCTCGACGTCCGTCAACGGCACCCTCTTGACGAAGACCCGCGTCCCGTCGATGTCCAGCTCCGCCGACCTGCCGCCGATACCGGATCCGACCGGAGGAGCGGACGCCACGATCTCGCCGAGACGCCGGTCGCTCAGCAGGGACAGGCGGGTAGCAACGGTCCCGTAGGCGGCCAGACGTGCGTCGTGCTGAGATTCGTGGCGCATCGACGGCTCCTCTGTGCCCCGGGACCAGGGCGTCGGTGATCGCTCAAACGTAATCGACTCCCGCCGCCAAGGTCTCCCTCGGACCGCAAAACCGCTCGGCATCTGATCTGCCGTTGGCGGGCCGTTGCCCGCACGACGTGCGACGCCGACCGGTCGGCCTCTGCCGGAGGTCATTGCCCTGGTCGCCCTCTGGATCTCCATCAGGGCCCACTATCTGATGGAACGTCAGCCCCCGGCCGACTACAACACTCTGACCGGACTGACAACCGCGCTGGCACTGTGGTTCTGGAAGGACCTGGAGAACCACCACCCCGGCATCGACTCGCTCCGGACCGCTCCCGACATCGCCGCGGCCCGGAAGAGGCGGCTTCAAACCCGCGCGGTCCGCACCACCAACGAGCGCGGCAACATCGTGGAGTCCACGGTGGAGCGGGCAACCGCATCCGACAGCCTCATGACGGTGCGGGCCTTCTACCTGGACCTCGCGCGATGGGCGCTCGACGAGCCCTCCCACTGGGGCCCGTGGGCGGCCCCCTGCCCGGTCCGCGTCGACGACATTCAACACCACAAGATGAAGGCTCGCCGCAAGGCCCGGATGGACCAGCGCACCCACGAGCGCTTGCCCGTCCTCCCGGCCCTCGTCGAAGCCGTCGACCGGAACCGCAGGGCCGCCGCGGCCCGTCTGGAGGCCGCCGGACGTGTCCGGCCCGACGAGGTTGTTCACCGCCGGCGGCCAGACGCTGCAGCGCGCGGTCCTCAAGCGGCACCCGCCCCACCTCTGGGCCGAGGAACCCGGGACAGGTCGGCGCCGGAACCTTGCCCGCGAGGAGAGCAACTCGTTCTGGGGCTGGGCTGCGGTCGAGGTCCTGCACATGACCGGAGTGCGCCTCGAGGAGCTGAGTGCTGTGACCGCATAGGTTCGCCGGGTTGGCGCTGGCGGGCCCTCGGCCGGTTGGATGTCGCGAGACGTTCAGCTCGGGAGGGGGCACGATGGCAGAGCCGGTCAGGGCCCGCAGGCTCACGGACCAAGAAGGCCAGCAGTTACAGAGGATCGTGCGTCGGGGCAGCACCAACTCGGTGCGGTATCGGCGGGCGATGATGCTGCTGGCCTCGGCCGGCGGCAACCGGGTCCCGGTCATCGCCCAGCTTGTGCAGGCAGACGAGGACACGGTGCGGGACCTGATCCACCGGTTCAACGAGATCGGCTTGGCCTGCTTGGACCCTCGGTGGGCGGGAGGCCGTCCCCGCCTACTCAACCTTGACGACGAGGACTTCGTCGTCCAGACGGCCACCACCCGCCCGACCAAGCTCGGCCAGCCTTTCACCCGCTGGTCCATCCGCAAACTCCTGGCCTACCTGCGCAAAGTCCACGGTCGGGTGATCCGCATCGACCGTGAGGCCCTGCGCTGCCTACTCGCCCGGCGAGGCGTCACCTTCCAGCGCACCAAGACGTGGAAGAAGTCCACCGACCCCGAGTACGACGCCAAACTCGACCGGATCGAGCTCATCCTGGAACGCTTCCCGGACCGCACGTTCGCGTTCGACGAGTTCGGCCCGCTCGGCATCCGCCCCACTGCGGGCAGCTGCTGGGCCGAACAGGGACGGCCGAACCGGCTGCCGGCGACCTACAAGCGGACCCACGGTGTCACGTACTTCCATGGCTGCTACTCGGTCGGCGACGACAAACTCTGGGACGTCAACCGCCGTCGCAAGGGCACGACGAACTCCCTGGCCGCGCTCAGGTCGATCCGGGCCGCGCGGCCGGACGGCGCTCCGGTCTACGTGATCTTGGACAACCTGTCCGCCCACAACGGCAAGAGGATCCTGCGCTGGGCGAAGAACAACAACGTCCACCTCTGCTTCACCCCGACCAACACCTCCTGGGCCAACCCGATCGAGGCGCACTTCGGACCGCTGCGGCAGTTCACGCTCGCCAACTCGAACCATCCGAACCACACGGTCCAGACCCGCGCGCTGCACGCCTACCTGCGCTGGCGCAACGCCAACGCCCGCCACCCCGACGTCCTCACAGCCCAGCACAGAGAGCGCGCCCGTATTCGCAGCGAGAAGGGCCTCCGCTGGGGAGGAAGGACGCTCACCGAAGCGGCGTGAATGGCCCGCCTCGGCAGGATCGCTCACCCGAAGACCTAGACCGGCACGCGGACGAAGCCCTCGGTCCAGTGGTCCTCATCGAGGTCATACTCTCCGATCTGGAAGCAGTCTGGCTCGTCGGCGAAGCCCGGTAGAAGACGCGCGCGGCGCATCCGCTCTTCGACGGCGGCCTCGGAGGAGTAGATGCCGAGCAACTTGACGTCGTCGCCGTCCTGCTCGTCGATGAACACGCCCCCGTCGTCGAGGTGAATCGCCTCGTCGTTGGGGCCGGCTTCGTTCTGGTGGCTGATGTGCCAGAGGGGATAGACCTTCACGGGCGCAGGCTACCCCGGGCCCAACCGGTGAACGTTCCCGGTCAGAGCACTGAGCGCCCGGCCATGCCGCTGCTGTTCCAGCACAAGATCGGGCTGGAGGACCGCCCGATCCCCATCGACGGCATCCGCACCCTGCTCCAGGAGGCGCGCTCTGAATATCCATGGCCGCGGAGAACCTGTACCACCTACGCTCCACCCATGCGCACCGTGTTCGTCTTCCCTACAGGTGAGCGAGCTGAGACCGTTGCCTCACTCGATCGGCATTTGCCCCAGCAGCGCAAGCCGTGGGTTCTGGCTGGCGGCCTCTACATCGACATCGACGATGAGCAGACCGGCTACCTCTTCTCCGACTGGGATCCCGACGACGTGGCGGCCGTCGAAGCGGCCCTCGGTCACCAGCCAACCTGGGCAGTCCAGATCGACATCTCCGCGCGGATCGATGGAACCGCGGAGGTCCACCAACTGGTCGCACTGCTGCTTGAGCACGGAGGCGTCGCGACTGACGACTACTCCGACCGCCCCTGGACTCTGCAGGAAATCGAGTCCGGGGCCGAGTTTGACGGCCTGCGCTTCTTCGAATTTCGCACTTACCACGAGCTCTACCACCAGCGCTGACAGCACCAGCCAGACCAGTGCAGAGAAGACAATCAGAATATGACCAACCAGGATATCCACTTCGACTGCCGACGCCACGCTGAACGTGGCGTGCTCGAGGTCGTCCCGTGCATCGACCGAATACCACTCACCAACTTGATCGACCAGTTCGAAACGGATGCCGGGATGCAGCCAGCCGGAGACGCCTACGGTGGACTTATCCCGCAGTTCTTTCGGTTCGGCCCGATGGAAGACCATTTCCACGGACAGTCCACCGGAGCCATGGGGCCGAAGACGCCCGTGCTCGGCTGTGAATGCGGCGAGTGGGGATGCTGGCCGCTGATGGCCAGCATCACAGTGGAATCTGACCACGTGACCTGGGACTCCTTCGAACAGCCCCACCGCAAGGCACGCGACTACTCGGGATTCGGTCCGTTCCATTTCGACCGCCATCAATACGATGACGCCGTGAAGGCTCTGAGCGCAGTAGTCAGCTCCAATGAGACGTGAGTACAACCCACCGGATCAGCATGGGAAGGAAGCAGTCGTGTTTGACCACGTGATCGGACTACGTCCCGAGGAAGCCGCACGCTTGGCCGCGATTGTCGAGGAGTCCCGGCCAGTCCTAGAGAGCGATGGAATGGAGGCTGTTCAGACCCTCCTGGCCAAGCGCGGGATGAGCGTCATCCAGGCGATCGCAATCACCCGGGCACTACTGGGGAACGCGGAGACACCGCTCCGAGTCGCCATCGACATCGTGGCCACGAGCAAGGCTCGGCAGTAGGTTCAGAGAAGGCGGTGGGACCGGGTGCTTGCGGCGGAGGCGGCCGCCTTCATGCTCCACCCCGCCCTTCTCGTGGGCGCCGTCTTTCACCGGGCGCTCAGCAGAAAGCGGAGAACTGGATCTTCCGCGAGTTCAGAGATTCTGAAGTATCGCCTGGGCGAACCCAAGGAAGCTCAGGTGGAATTGCGACATAGAGGAGCGGAGTTCGGTTCGGAAGAAGGCGAGACTGACGGGTCGGCTCAGCTGGGGGCGGAGAACGGCATGGCATCGGCCCACTCCCAGAACGCTCGGCCTTCCGTCACCTCGCGTTCCATGATTTCGAACAGCTGAGATGCGTCCGTATCGGGTGGGATGTCGACAGCGACGTGACGGTCACCGCTCCATTCGCTCAGCAGTCCCGCTGCACTGATCCCGCTCTTGATGCGATCGACTGCCTGGGCCAGTTGTGCCGGGGCCAGGCCGGGGACGAAGAGCAACCGCAGAACACGGTGCCACCGGCGCCACCGCCAAGCTGACCTACAGCGTCACGCTCCACAACCCGGCCGCCGGGGACCACACCCTGCGCAACACCGTCACGGCGGACCGACCCGGCGGCAACTGCCCGCCCGCGGCGACCGTCGGCGAGTGCACCGCGACCGTCACGGTCCACACCTCGACCCCGGCACCGACCGGCTCGCCCACGCAGAGCCCTGGTGCGAGCACCGGCCCGAACGGTGACAGCAGCCCGGCGCCCACCGGCCAGCCCAGCCAGCCGTCCTCGGGCGGCGGCATCCTGGCCAGCACCGGCAGCCAGATCGCCCTCACCACCGGCATCGCCGCGCTCGTCATCGACGGCGGCCTGATCCTGCTGGCGGCTTCCCGCCGCAAGCGCCACCGCCGTTGTGCCGTCGGGGGCCGGCCGGGGCGCGGTCGTCCCCGGCCGGCTCCCGCACCGCACCGCCGGCGCGGGCGGCCTGACGTTCCTTCCCCGCCGCCCTTGTGGGCACCCCGGGCGTATCAGCTGGTACACGAACACTGCCCCTCTCGGCATGGTGGGTTCACGCTCGGGCTGTTGTGCTGTCCGGGTAGTGACATCGGATACCGGAGTGTGCCCATGCCCGTACACGACCATGGCCGTGAGACCGGCCGGCGCAAACCCGCTCAGCGGCCTGCCTCGCGCTCCTCCTCAACGCCCGCCCCGGGGCTGACCCCTGATCAGGGACTCCTCGGACTGCAGGCTTCGGCCGGCAACGCCGCCGTCGTTCAGATGATGCGCCGGGCCGGACTCCTCGACGACAGGCGGCGACCAGGGCACGGTGGTGGCCTCGACGACTGGCAGGCCGCGCACTCCGCGCCCGCGGTGCAGCGCTCCTCCGTCCATGCCGTCCTGCGCACCGCCGGACGGCCCCTCGACGAGGCCACCCGCACCGACATGGAGAACCGCTTCGGCGCCGACTTCACCGATGTCCGCGTCCATGACGACGGTGCCGCCAGGGCTTCCGCCGCCGAGATCGGTGCTCACGCCTACACCAGCGGGAGTCACATCGTCCTCGGCGACGGCGGCGGCGACCAGCACACTCTCGCCCACGAACTCACCCACGTCATCCAACAGCGCCAGGGCTCCGTTGCCGGCACCGACAACGGAGCGGGCCTGAAGGTCTCCGACCCCTCCGACCGCTTCGAACGCGAAGCGGAGGCCAACGCGACCCGGGTCATGCGCGCGAACGCCGGTGAGACCGCGGTCCAGCGGACACCGCGCGCGGGAACGGCCCCGGGACCGGTCCAGCGGATGGGCAAGAAGAACAGCGGTCAAGGGTCCTCGAAAGGAGATGCCGCGAAAGGCAAGCCCGTGGACGGCCCCAAGCAGGGCGACCACCTGTTCAACGCCCTCGGGGACGCGATGATCAGCCTCATCCCGAAGCTCAGGGAACAGAACGAGAACCTGCCGTCCGACCGTCCGGACGCGCAGCAGGCGGTCGGTGGCCTGATCGACGAGCTGCAGACGCTCGCGGAGCAGGCGAAGAGACTGCGGGCGAACGAGGAGTACGAATCGGCGCAGGCCGTGGTGGGGGGTGGTGCCGGCCGGGCCGGTGACGCGAACTCCCAGGTCTACGGAGAGTTCGTCCGGGCCATGCGGCACGCGGCCGCCACCGTGCACTACGGCGTCGCCTGGGAGGAAGAGCAGATGGTGGTGTCCGTGACCGACGTGACGACCGTCGCCGACCTCGAGGCGAAGATCTTCGACCAGGACGCCTACCGGAGGAAGACACAGGAGAACGGGATGAGGGGGAAGAAGAAGCAGGACGCGCTCAACGCCTGGGTCGGAACGACGAAGACTCACATGTGGAACCTGTTCCAGAAGTATCTGCAGGTCATGCGCAGGATCAACGAGGAATCCAGGTAGCCGCCGATCGTCGGACAGTTCCCATCGCCCCGCACCGAGGTCCTCACGGCACGGGGCGAGCGGCGACGGCTCCCCGACGGGTGGTCACTGCTCAGGGGCGGGCGGCAGGTGGAAGCCGACCTCGGCGCCGCCGCCGGGGGCGGCGGTCGCGAAGACGGTGCCGTGGTCGGCGGCGACGAGGTCGTGGACGATGGCCAGCCCCAGCCCCGAGCCCGGGGTGGCCTGGGTGCCGGCGGCGCGGAAGAAGCGCTCGAAGACGGCCTGCCGGTCGCCGGGGGCGATGCCGGGCCCGTGGTCGCGCACGGTCAGCCGGGTGCCGGTGATCCGGATCTCCACCGGGGTGCCGTCCGGGCTGAACTTGACGGCGTTGCCCACCAGGTTGTCCACGCAGCGTTGCAGGGCGCGCGGGCGGGCCAGCACCGGTACCGGGTCCTCGACGGTGACGGCGATCTCGCGGCCGGTTCGGCGGTGGAATCGCCGGGCGCTGTCCTCGGCGGCGGCCGGCAGGTCGAGCGGTTCCGGGTCCTCCGCGGTCTGCCGGTCGGTGGCCAACTCGACGAGCTCGCGCACGATTTCGTCGAGCGCGACGGTCTCGTTGACCAGGGTGGCGAGGATCTGCTCCTCGTCTTCGGGGGCGAGCCGGCCGCGGGCGCGCTGGAGGAGTTCGGCGCAGCCGCGCACCGAGGTCAGCGGGGTGCGCAGCTCGTGGCTGGCGTCCTGGACCAGGCGCTGCTGCTGCTCGCGGGAGCGGCGCAGCGCGCCGACCATCGACTCGAAGGCCCGGGTGAGGCCGCCGATCTCGTCGCGCCCGGCGGCGGGCAGCGGGGTGGCCAGGTCGCGGGTGGTGGTGATGTGTTCGGCGGCGGCGGCCAGGCGCCGCACCGGGCGCAGGATCCGGCCGAGGACGAGCCAGCTGAGCAGGGCGCAGGAGGCCGCGGCCGCCGCGCTGGTGACGGTGATCCGTTGCAGGAACGCCTCGTCGACCTCGGTGACCCCGGCGTAGGTCTGGCCGACCATCACCGCGCCCCGCCCGTCCGGGCGGGCCTGTGTGAGCACGCCGTAGGAGGTGCCGTCGACGGTGGCGTCCTCCTGGTGGGAGCCCTGCCCGGTGCGGGCCACCTCCAGGGCGCGGGCCGAGACCGGCAGTGCGGGACCGCCCGGGGTCAGCGGGCGTGCGGTGCCGTCGGCGGGCAGCAGCTGTTCGACGGTGTCGGGCCTGGCGGGCGGCAGGCGGCCGAGGTCCAGGGCGGCGAGCACGGTGTGGGCCCGGTCCTGGAGGCTCCGGTCGAGCTGGTCGGAGACCAGGGTGCTGACGCCGCGGTAGGCAGCGGTGACGGGCACGGCGATCGCCAGCAGGACGGAGGCGAGGACCACGAGGCCGATCCTGGTGCGCAGCATCAGACGGTCCTGACGGTGTAGCCGACGTTGCGCACGGTGTGGATCAGCCGGGGCTCGCCGTCCTCCTCGGTCTTGCGCCGCAGGTAGCCGACGTAGACGTCGAGCGAGCGCGAGTCGGTGTCGAAGTCGTAGCCCCAGATGCGCTGGTAGATCTGATGACGGGTCAGGACGGCGCCCTGGTTGCGCAGGAGCAGTTCCAGCAGGTCGAACTCGGTCTTGGTCAGGTCGAGTCGGCGTGTGCCGCGGTGGGCCAGGCGGGCGGCGGGGTCCAGGGCGAGGTCGGCGAGGGCGAGGTGGGCACTGTCGGTGCCGTCGCCGTCCTCGGCGCGGGGCGGCTCGGTGCGGCGCAGCAGGGCGCGTATCCGGGCCAGCAGTTCCTCGGTGGCGAAGGGTTTGGCGAGGTAGTCGTCGGCGCCCGCGTCCAGCCCGGCGACCCGGTCGCCGAGCTGGTGGCGGGCGGTGAGGACCAGGATGGGCAGGCGGTCGCCGCGCCGGCGCAGCATCCGGCACAGCGCGAGGCCGTCGAGGCGGGGCATGACCACGTCCACCAGCGCGAGGTCGGGGCGCCGGTGCTCCAGGAGTTCCAGGGCCTCCTGGCCGTCGGCGGTGGTGAGCACCCGGTAACCCTCGAAGCGCAGCAGGTGGTCGAGGGTACTGCGGACGCCGGGGTCGTCCTCGACGACCAGGACGGTACGCCGGGCGTCGACGATGGGATCTGTCATGGCATCATCTTCGCTGGTGGCGGGCGTGGTCATGCCGGTCGGGGGTGGCCGGTCAGCGGGTCAGCTGGTCAGCGGGTCAGCGCGGGACGGGGACGACGGTGACCGGCGGGATCGCGGACAGGCAGGAGGTGTCGCCGACCTCCCCGGTGCGGATGAAGCGGCTGGAGATCTCCAGGGCGCAGCCGGTGGACTCCATCTCCGGGAGGTGTCCGCTGTTGGGTACCGAGACGAACGCGCTGTGGCGGAACTGGGCCGCCGACAGGCGGGAGTTGACCTCGGGGGTATTGGTGTCGAGGTCTCCGGAAAGCACCAGGACGGGCACGTCGGGCAGGTTCCTGAGGTCGGTCGGCTGCGGGCGGGCGGTGCCCCGGCTCGGTCATCGCCGTGCCCTCCATGCGTCCTGCGGTCGGTGTGGGCACGACTCTGCCGGGCGCCCGTCAGCCGCCCGGCAGAGCGACGGCAAAGGCGTGTAAGAACCCGCAGGAGATGTACGCCCCCGAGCCGGGGCCCGGCGAGCCGCTCCCCCGGCGGCGGCCGGGCCTCGGTCGCGGGGCGGTCCGACCGGCCGGCAATCAGTCACCACGGCCGCTCCAGCGGCACATCGCCGCAGGGCGCCCGGAACCGGGATCGAGGTAGGAGCGGACAGCCGGCACCTGCTGTCAGGCATTCGGCCAGATGGAGTCGATCACCCTTCTCGTCCCCGAGGGGTGGCAGGATGGCCCGCATCACGCACCCACCCGGTCGGATGTCACGCGTCCTGACATCTTCGGCCCCGGTCAGCGCTCAACACACTTCTTCAAGCGCGGAAATGCCCGGACGGCAACGTCCGGCGATCTCGGAGGAACGGAATGAATCTGCATCGCCCGGCCGCGACCCTCATGGCGGCCACTGCCCTCCTGCTCTGCAGTCCCGCCCACGCCTCGGCGGTGGACGGGAAGACGCAACGGGAGAAGATCGTCACCTGCGTCAACGCGGAGATGGAGAAGGAGAACACCGCACGCAAGGGAGACGGTCATCTCACCGACGCCCAGCTCAAGGCGCTCCAGAGGATCGTCGACGCCGAAGTCATGAACGGCCCCCTGACGAAGACCTCGGCTGACGAGCAGAAGAAGCTCCTGAAGAGGATCGAGGATGCGGCCAAGAAGGACAAGGACCTGCAGGATCTGCCCACGGCAACCATCGACAAGATCCTGGTGGAGCTCAAGGAGAAGGGGGCCTATTGCGAAGCCCAGAAGTAACGTTGGCGGCTTCGCGCCCAGTGTGAAGGCGCCCGAGCGCCGGGCGCGGGAACGGGCTCCACCGGGCGGCGCGTCAAAGGGGGCGCACCCGCGCCCCGCCCGGTGGAGCCCGGCCGTTACCGCGTCAGCAGCTCCTCCAGGACGTCCGCCCCCTTGGACGCGCCGCCCGCCCCGCGCACGATCCGGCTCAGGGCCGCCGCCCGGGGGCGGTGGGACCGGACGTCCTGGACGGCCTCGCGCAGGCCCTGCACGGTCGGCTCGGCGAGCGTCCTGCCGACCTGCAGTTCCTCCGCCCGCCGGGCGATCGCCCGCTGTTCCGGGATCTGCGGCACCGCCACGAAGGGCACCCCGTGGTAGAGGGACTCCATCGTCGAGTTCATCCCGGCGTGGCTCAGGAACACGTCGGTGTGTCGCAGCACCGCCACCTGCGGCACGTGCGCGTGCACTTCGACGTTCGCCGGGATCGGGCCCAGCGACTCCCGGTCCAGCCCGCCCACCGCCATGACGACCTGCCAGTCGCTGTCCCCGAACGCCTCGATGCAGGTCCGGTAGAACTCGGGCCGGTCGTTGAAGACGGTTCCCAGCGATATCAGCAGCACCGGGGCCTGCGACCGGGGGCTCCACTCCTCAGTGGTCTGCCGGCTGCTCAGCGACGGCCCGACGAAGTGGAAGCGCTCGTCGAAGGTGTCCCCCGACAGCTGGAACTCGCGGGGGACGAACACCAGGCTCGTCGGGGCCACGTAGCCGAACATCAGGTTCGGGTCCTTGACGAAGGTGTGGCCCTGCGCGAACGTCCCCATGTCCTGGATCGCGGCCACCAGCCGGGGGTTGGTGTGGTCGAAGTCGGCCGGTAGGTACACCTGCGCCGCCGAGAAGGACTCGTTCTCCGCGAAGGTCGGCACCAGGGAGATCTCCGGCACGTCGAGCAGGTTGGCCAGCATCCTCCCGGTGAAGGTCACCGAGTCGTAGCACACCGCGTCCGGCGGGTCGGCCGAGAAGTGCTCGGCCAGGACGGGGAAGGAGGCACGCGCGTCGTCGAGGTAGTACTCCATCGTCACGGCGAGCTGTTCCGCCGTGAACTCGCCCCGCGCCGCCATGTCGGGCGGCAGCTGCGAGGGCAGGGTCACCGGCGACGCCCCGGCGGCGACGGCGGCGTCCATGGTGGCCGGTCCCGTGGCGTAGCTGACCCGGTGACCGCGCCGGACCAGCTCTTCGACCAGCGGCAGGGTCGGGTTCACATGCCCGGACGCGGGCGCGCTCACGAAGGCGACATGGGCCATCAGCCCTCCTCCAGGATGACCGGAAGAGTCTTGTGTCCGTTGGTGAAGAAGGAACCCAGCGGCTCGAGTTCGGACGACGGGACGGCCAGCCGCAGCCGGGGGAACCGGGAGAACAGCGCGGACAGCGCCGTCGTGGCCTCCAGCTTCGCCAGGGGGCTGCCGAGGCAGAAGTGCACGCCGTGCCCGAAGGTGAGGTGGTCGGCCCGCGACGGCCGGGTGACGGAGAAGTCCTCCGCGTCGTCACCGTGCTGCGCCGGGTCGCGGCCGGCCGCGCCGTAGGACAGCAGGATCGCCTCGCCCTTGCGGATCTGCACGCCGTCCGCGGAGATGTCCTCCACGGCGTACCGCAGCGGCAGGTTCGGCACCGGTGCCTGCCAGCGCAGGGTCTCGTCCACCACGTCCTCCCACGTGCTGGTCCCGGACCGGACCAGGTCGAGCTGGGACGGGTGCGTGGCCAGCGCGTGGATGGCGTGGTCGAGCAGGTTGACCGTCGTCTCGAAGCCGGCGGAGATGGTCAGCAGCAGGGTGTCCAGCAGTTCCCGCTCGGACAGTCGTGTGCCGTCCGACTCCTGCGCGGCGATCAGGTCGCTGGTCATGTCGTCGCCGGGGTCGCGCCGTTTGGCGGCCACGAGGTCCTTGAGCAGCATGTACAGCTCGCCGGAGGCGGCCTGCACGCCCGCCGGGTCCGCGTCGAGGCTGAACACCGCGTCCACCAGCCGCCGCAGGTCCGCGCCCGTCTGCGTGGTCACCCCGAACAGTCCGGTGATGACCTGGATCGGCAGCGGGAACGCGAACCGTGCGCGCAGGTCGACCGTCTGCCCCGGTGGCACCGCGGCCAGGTCGGCGATCAGGCCGGCCGTGATCTCCTCGACGCGCGGCCGCATCGCTTCGATGCGGCGCTGGGTGAACGCCTTGGCCACCAGGCTGCGCAGCCTGGTGTGGTCGGACCCGTAGGCGGTGAACATGTTCTGCATCGCGACCCACATGATCAGCGGCCAGTCCGGCGGGATGTCGCCGTCGCGCCACATGGGCCAGTGCTTGTTCGCGTCCTTGGAGACCTTCGGGTCGAGCAGCAGCTTCTTCGTCAGGTCGTGCCCGGTGACGGCCCAGGCCGACACGCCACCGGGCAGTTCGACGGGCGTGGCCGGGCCGCGCTCGCGCAGGGCGGCGGCCTCGCCGAAGATGTCGCCGCCCGAGGGGTCGATGACGTACGTGTCGGCGGACGGGGCCTGCGCGCGCACCGGTTCGGTGAAGACGGTGGTCGTACGGGGCTTGGGGGGCTCGGTGACCTCCAGCAGGGTCGCGGTGAACCGCGAGCCCATGCCGAGGCCGATCGACATGATGGTGTCGCCGGGCTTGAGGGTCTCGTCGTGCAGCAGGTGGTCCATGCCGAGCAGTTGGTCGCACGGCCCGACGTGGCCGAGCTCGCGCAGCATCGGCCAGGTGGTGCGGCTCAGGTCGATACCGAGCGGCTCCAGCACGACGACCTCCAGTTGGGCCAGGCCCAGACCGGTGACGACGAACCTGGTGATGTCGGCGATGTCGACGCCGCCCTCCTTGGCGGCCTGCTCGACCGCGGTGACCAGTGCCCCGCTCATCAGCGTCAGATACGGGGCCAGGCCGGTGACCTCGATCGGCGTACGGTTGCGGTGGCCCTTGGGGTCCGGGATCGTCGGGGTGGCGAGGACCTCCATCTGGGTCGCGGAGCTGTTGGCGGTCGCGACCAGCCGCGCCCGGCCGCCCTCGCGGTTGAGCACGGCCGCGACCGCACCGTCGGCCAGGAAGATCCCGACGGTGGGCTGCCAGCGTTCCCACCGCGGCGGCAGGAACCGGGCGGTGGCCGTGACCAGGGTCGCGGTCGCGGCCGGGTCGGCCACCAGGTGCGCGGCGGCGGACTGCAGCGCGGCCGAGCCGCCGTTGCTGGTCGCCTCGACCTCGTAGACGAGGGCGTGGCCGAGGCCGAGGACGCGCTGCAGGTGGCAGGAGGACGCCATGTGGTCCTGGTGGTCCATCTGCGCGTAGGCGGCCATGGAGATGTCGGCGCCGCTGAGGCCGGACTCGCGCAGGGCTCCGATCGCCGCGTGCACGGCCATCGCGTGCTCGGTGACGTCGTCGGAGCTGGTGAACGACACGAAGTCCGACAGCGCGAGCAGCCGCCGCATGGTCTCGGTGTCCGGCACTGCCTGCGTCGCGGGCGTGCGGGGCGGCAGGTACCGCCCCGTTCCGCCGATGTAGACGTTGTCCCAGATCATGCTTGGTCCTTTCCCCTGAGTTCGGACAACCCGGCCCCGTACCCGTCGAAGTCGAGGAGCCATGTACTGATGGCCAGCGCCGTGGCCGCGGAGTTCTCCTCCAGTGCGGTGAAGTGGTCGCCAGGGACGGTGAGCACCTCCTGGACGGTGGTGGACAGCCGGGGCCACGAGCGCTCCCCGGTGCCCACCAGCAGCACCGGCGCGGTGACGGGCTCCGGGGCGCCGGCCAGATCGAGGTAGCGGCCCATGGCCACCAGCCGGTCGTCGTCGACCGGGTGGACCTGGTGGCCGGCGTCGAGCATGCCGGTGAGCACACCCGGCAGGTCGTCGGGGTAGCCGTCGATGAGCACCACGGCGCTCGGCCGGGCCCCCCGCCGTTCCAGTTCCCTGGCGGTCGCCAGGGCCATCCACGCGCCCACCGAACGGCCGACCAGCACCGGCGCGGCGACGGTCGACGCGGCCTCGGCGAGTGCCTGGACCAGGACGTCGGCGTCCGCGGGCAGCGGGTCGCCGGCGAAGCCCGGCAGGGTGACCGCCGTGACGTCGCGGGCGGCCTCCAGCGCCGCGGCGAACCGCCCGTACTCCTCGATGCCGCCGGACGCCAGCGCGGACGGCAGGCAGACCAGCGACGGCTGGAGGAAGCCGGTCGCGAGGGCGACCGCCTCGGCCTTGGGCGCGTCGGTGGCCGGGCTCAGCCGGGACACCGTGGCCAGCAGATCGAGGCCGTCCTGCGCGCGGCCGACGTCGACGGCCTTGCGCAGCAGGCGTTCCATCGGCCCGGCGACCCGGTTCTCCGGCGAGCACAGCTGCCCGTAGAGGTGGTTGACGAGCTGTTCGGGGGTCGGGAAGTCGAAGACGAGGGTCGCCGGGAGCTGGAGCCCGGTGGCCGCGTTGAGCTGGTTGCGCAGCTCGATGGCGGTCAGCGAGTCGACGCCGTGGTCGCGGAACAGCCGGCGCGGGTCGTCGATCCCGCCGGGGGCCATCCCGAGGATGCTCGCGCTGTGCCTGACGACCAGGTCGAGCAGCAGGGCGCGCTGCTCGGGCTCGGGCAGGGCTTCGAGCCTGGCCCGCAGGTCGCCGGGGCCGGCTGCCGGGGCCGGCGCGCGCCGCGGCCGGGCGAGTCCGCGCAGCAGCGCGGGCGGGGTGTCGATCGCCGCGAGGTCGAGGCGGACCGGCACCAGCGCCGGGCGTTCGCCGGCCAGGGCGGTGTCGAACAGGCCGAGGGCCTGCTCGGTGGCCAGCGGCAGCATCCCGGTCCTCGCCAGCCGGCGCTGGTCGGCCTCGGTCAGGTTCCCGGTGATGGCGCTGGACTCGGCCCACTGGCCCCAGGCCAGGGAGGTGGCCGGCAGACCGCGCGCGTGCCGGTGCTCGGCGAGCGCGTCGAGGAACGCGTTCGCGGCGGCGTAGTTGGCCTGCCCGGGGGCGCCGAACACCCCGGACGCCGAGGAGAACAGCACGAACGCCCGCAGGTCCAGGTGCTCGGTGGCCTCGTGCAGGTGCCACGCGGCATCGGCCTTCGAGCGCAGCACCGTGTCGATCTGCTCCGGTGTCATCGATCCCACCACGGCGTCGTCGACGACCCCGGCGGCGTGCACGACGACCCGCAGGTCGGGGATCGAGGCGACGAGGTCCCTCAGTGCCCCGCGGTCACCGGCGTCGCAGGCGACCACGGTGAGGGCGGCGCCCAGCTCCTCCCGGAGCCCGGGCGGCTCGACGCCGCGACGGCCGGCGAGCACCACGTGCCGGGCGCCGTGCCGCTCGACCAGGTGCCGGGCGACCAGGACGCCGAGGGTGCCGGTGCCGCCGGTGATCAGCACGGTGCCGTCCAGGGACGCACCGTCCAGAGGCGCAGCGTCCAGGGGCGCAGCGTCCAGGGGCCCGGCCGGGGCGGCCGGGGCGGTCAGGGCGGCCCGCACCAGCCTCGGCACGAGGGCGGTTCCGTCGCGCAGCTGGATCTCGGGCTCGCCGTCGCTCACGGCGGCGCGCACCGCGGCGGGGATCGCCCGTCGTGAGGCGGCCGTGCCGTCGTGCCGGACGGTCAGGATCCGCCCGGGGTTCTCGCTGTGCGCGCTGCGCAGGAAGCCGCGGGCGGCGGCCGAGGCCAGGCCGTCGCCGGTGAGGACCACCAGCCGGGCCGGTGTGTCGGTGGCCAGGAACTCCCGGACCGTGCCGAGCAGTTCCCGGGTCACCGCGTGGGCGGCCGCGACCGGTTCGCCCTCGCCGACGACCTCGTGGAGGACCGTCTCGGTGTCCGGGCCGTCCGGTGCCGCCATCGGGGTCCAGTCGACGGCGAACAGCGTGTTCGGCCGGCGCCCGACCCCGTGACCCGCCGCTTCGACGGGCCGCAGGACGATCTCGTCGATGTTCACGACCGGTGTCCCGGCGGTGTCGGTGATCCGCACCGCGTAGGTGTCCGGCCCGGTCGGGTGCAGCACCACGCGGGCCGTCGCGGCCGCCCCGGTGACCGACACGCCGGAGAACGAGAAGGGCATCCGCGCCTGGCTGCCGCCGGCGCCGCCGTCCTCGGCCGCGAGGCCGGCGAGCAGGGTCAGCGGCTGGATGGCGGCGTCCAGGAGCGCGGGGTGGACGCGGTAACCGGTGAGCTGCGCGGGGTCCGCCGGGAAGCTCACCTCGGCGTGCAGGTCCTCGCCGTGCCGCCGGATGCCGGTGAGCCCCTGGAAGGCCGGCCCGTACTCGTAGCCGGCTTCGGCGAGCCGGTCGTAGAGCGAACCGATGTCGATCGACGCGCCCTCGCTGTCGTCCGCCCCGGGCACGGCCATCCGGTCGGCCCCTGTCGCCCGGTCCGGCGGACTGAGCACGCCGGTCGCGTGGCGGGTCCACTCGTCGGGCTCGGCGGAGGTGCGGGAGTGGACGGTGACGGGCCGGCGTCCGGTGTCGTCGGGCGCGCCGACGGTGACCTGCACGTGCACACCGTCGTGCTCGGACAGCACGAGCGGCGCCTCCAGGACCAGTTCGGACAGGACGGGGCTGGCCGTGTGCTCGCCGGCGTGGACGGCCATGTCCACGAACGCCATCGCGGGCAGCAGCGTCGAACCGAGCACGGTGTGCTCGGCCAGCCACGGGTGGAGGGAAGCGGAGAGCTTCCCGGTCAGCACCACGCCCTGCCCGTCGGGGAGCTTCACCAGGGACCGCAGCAGCGGGTGGTCGGGCGTGTCGAGGCCCTCCGACGGGGTGGTGGGGTGGAGCCAGTAGTGCTGGTGCTGGAAGGCGTACGAAGGTACACGCACGTCCGGCGTTCCCGCCGTCGTGGTCGCGGGTGGCGTCCAGCGCGCGGCGCCGTCCGCCCACAGCCGGCCCAGCCCCGCGAACAGCCGCTCCGGAGAGTCACCATCACGCCGCATCAAGCCGTTGCCCACCAGCACCGGATGCGGGCCCACCTCCACGAACCCCGTAACCCCCTGGCCCGTCAGCCACTCCAGGGCGTCGGCGAACCGGACCGGTTCCCGTACCTGCCGCACCCAGTACCCGGGCTCCCCCAGGTCCACCGGACGCCCGGCCACCGTGGAGACCACCGGGATCACCGGCTCACCGAACGACAAACCCTCAGCCACCCGGTCCAGTTCCTCCAGCACCGGATCCATCCGCGCCGAATGGAACGCGTGACTGACCTCCAGCCGCCGCACCCGGCGCCCACGGCCCTGCCACACCTCAGCGACCGCCTCCACCGCGGCCTCGTCGCCCGACACCACCACCGCGTCCACCGCGTTGACCGCTGCGACCTCGGCACCCGGCACCAGCGAGCCCTCCACCTCCTCCAGCGACGCCTGGAGCGACACCATCGCCCCACCACCGGGCAACTCCTGCATCAACCGGCCGCGCGCGCTCACCAGCGCACACGCGTCCTCCAGGCTCAGGACGCCCGCCACATGGGCCGCCGCCACCTCACCGACCGAGTGCCCGACCACGAAGTCCGGCCGAACCCCCAACGACTCCACCAGCCGGAACAGCGCCACCTCCAGCGCGAACACCGCGCCCTGGGTGTACAGCGTCTGCCCCAGCACCCCCTCCGCGTCCTCGAACAACACCTCCACCGGCAACCCCAGCAACCCGCAGACCTCGTCCAACGCCCGCGCGAACACCGGGAACTCCCGATACAAGCCCCGTCCCATCCCCGCCCACTGACCACCCTGACCGGAGAACACGAACGCCGACCTGCCGGAGTCGCGGGCTTCGCCGGTCACCAGCCCGGGATGCGCCTCCCCGCGCAGCAGGGCCGCCAGTGCCTCCGGTCCGGTCACCACGGCCCGGTGGGCGAACCGGGTCCGCGCGGCGAGCGCGGCGGCGATTCCGTCCGCGTCGGGGGCCTCGGTGTCGGGGGCCTCGGCCGCGTACGCCTGCAGCCTGCGGGCCTGGGCCCGGAGCGCCTGCTCGGACTTGGCCGACAGCAGCCACGGCACCGGCACGACGGCTGCGGGAGCGGCGGGGGACTCGGGCGAGGTCTCCTCGGCCGGCTCCGGGGCCGGGGCCTCCAGGATCACGTGCGCGTTGGTACCGCTGATGCCGAACGCCGACACGCCGGCACGGCGGGGGCGCCCCGTCTCCGGCCACGGCCGGGCCTCGGTCAGCAGGGAGACCTGGCCCTCCGACCAGTCGACGTGGGAACTCGGCGCGTCGACGTGCAGCGTCGGCGGCAGTTCACCGTGTCGCATCGCCATCACCATCTTGATCACACCCGCCACGCCGGCCGCCGCTTGGGTGTGCCCGATGTTCGACTTCACCGACCCCAGCCACAACGGCTCCACCCGGCCCTGGCCATAGGCGGCCAGGAGTGCCTGCGCCTCGATGGGGTCACCGAGCGTCGTCCCCGTACCGTGCGCCTCCACCGCGTCCACCTCGGACGCCTCCAACCCGGCATTGGCGAGAGCCTGACGGATCACCCGCTCCTGCGACGGACCGTTCGGCGCGGTCAGGCCGTTGGACGCCCCGTCCTGATTGACCGCCGAACCCCGCACCACCGCCAACACCCGGTGACCGTTACGACGGGCGTCCGACAACCGCTCCAGCAGCACCAGGCCGGCGCCCTCACCCCACGCCGTACCATCGGCAGCCTCGGCGAACGCCTTCACCCGCCCATCGGCCGCAAGCCCCCGCTGGCGGGAGAAGTCGATGAAGGCGGCGGGTGTCGCCATGACCGTCACACCGCCGGCCAGGGCCAGTGAGCACTCCCCCGAGCGCAGCGCCTGCGCCGCCAGGTGGATCGCCACCAGCGACGACGAACACGCCGTGTCCACCGACACCGCCGGACCCTCCAGCCCCAGCAGGTACGACACCCGCCCTGAGGTCACACTCGTCGCCGTGCCGGTGGCCACGTAGCCGTCCGCGTCGCGCGAGATCTGGTCCACTCCGCCCGCGTAGCCGGATGCCCAGATGCCGGTGAAGACGCCCGTCTGGCTGCCCCGCAACGACGTCGGATCGATCCCCGCGTCCTCGAAGGTCTCCCACACCGTCTCCAGCAGCACCCGCTGCTGCGGATCCATGGCGAGCGCCTCGCGCGGCGAGATCCCGAAGAACGCGGCATCGAAGCCGCCCGCATCCCCCAGGAAACCACCCGACCGCGTGTACGACGTCCCCGGGCCACCGGCCGGATCGTAGAGACGACCCACGTCCCAGCCACGATCCGACGGGAAATCACCCACCGCATCGACCCCACCCGACACCAGGCCCCACAAGTCCTGGGCCGACCCGACCCCACCCGGGTACCGGGCCCCCAACCCGACCACCACCACCGGATCACCCGACACGGGAACCCCGGCCGGCGCGGGCGCGACCGTCCCGCGCTCCTTGCCGAGGACCACCTCCCGCAGGTATTCGGCCAGCCGGGCCGGGGTCGGGTGGTCGAAGACCATCGTCGCCGACAGCCGGGTCCCGACCGCCGTGGACAGCCGGTTGCGCAGCTCCACGCCGGTCAGCGAGTCGAAGCCCAGGTCCTTGAAGGCCAGGTCGCCACCGATCTCGTCGCTGCGGCCCAGCACGGCCGAGGCGTGGGTGCTGACCAGGTCGAGCAGGATCTCGCGTTGCCGGGCCTCGGGAAGCGATCCCAGCTCGCCCGCCAGTCCGGTGGTCCGCACCGGCTTGCGGGCGCGTGTCAGCGCGCGCAGCACCGGACGGTCACCCAGTGCGGACACCTTGATCCGGGCCGCGACCACCGCCGGTTCCGCGGTGTCCAGGCCCCCGTCGAACAGCCCGAGTGCGTGGTCGGTCGCCATCGGCAGCAGCCCCGCGCGGGCGAGGCGTTCACCGTCGGCCTCGGACAGCTGCCCGGTCAGCCCGCTGGCCTCGGCCCAGTAGCCCCAGGCCAGAGACACCCCCGGCAGGCCCTGGGCACGCCGGTGCGCGGCCAGGCCGTCGAGGTAGGCGTTGGCCGCTGCGTAGTTGGCCTGCCCTGCCGCGCCGAGCATACCGGCGGCCGAGGAGAAGAGGACGAAGGCCGTCAGATCCAGCCCCCGGGTGAGTTCGTGCAGGTTCCACGCCGCCCGGGCCTTGGGCTCCCAGACGGCGGCGAGACGGTCGGGGGTCAGGGACTCGACCACGCCGTCGTCGAGCACACCGGCCGCGTGGACGACCGCGGTCAGCGGGTGCGCGGCCGGGATCGAGTCCAGGACGGCCGCCAGCGCGTCCCGGTCCGCCACGTCGCAGGCGGCCACGGTGACCTCCGCGCCCAGCCCCTCCAGCTCCTCGCGCAACGCCGCCCCGCCACCGCTGCGGCTGACCAGCACCAGATGCCGCACACCCCGCTCGGCCACCAGATGCCGGGCCACATGGCCCCCCAGCGTCCCCGTACCACCGGTGATCAGCACCGTGCCGGCCGCATCCAGATCCGCCGGAACGGTGAGGACGATCTTCCCGACATGAGCGGCCCGGCTCATGAACCGGAAGGCGTCCCGCGCGCGGCGGACGTCCCAGGTGGTGAGCGGTGGCAGCCGCAGCTCGCCCGCGCCGAGCAGCCGGACGGCCTCGGCCAGGATCTCCGCCAGCCGCTCCGGTCCCGCGTCGGCCAGGTCGAAGGCCAGCACGCCGGGCCGGACGTCGGCCTTGCCCATCTCCACGAACCGCCCGCCGGGCGCGAGCAGCCGCAGGGAGGCGTCCAGGAACTCGCCGGACAGCGAATTCAGGACGACGTCCATGGGCGGGAAACTCTGCTCGAACTCCAGGGTGCGCGACGAGGCGATGTGGTCCTCGTCCAGCCCCAGGGAACGCAGCGCGTCCCACTTGCCCGGGCTGGCGGTCGCGTGGACGTCCGCACCCCGGAGCCGCGCGAGCTGGACCGCCGCCATGCCGACACCACCGGTACCCGCGTGGATCAGCACCCGGTCACCGGCCTTCAGCCCGCCCAGGTCGCGCAGGCCGTACCACGCCGTCATGAACGCGATCGGCACGCTGGCGGCCTGGGTGAACGTCCACTCGTCGGGGATGCGCACCAGCACCCTGTGGTCGGCGACGGCCACCCGGCCGAACGCGCCGGACAGCAGCCCGGCGACCCGGTCACCCGGCCGCAGCCCGGTGACCTCGGCGCCGACCTCGGTGACGACGCCCGCGCCCTCGCTGCCGAGCAGCGCCGGGTCCGGGTAGACCCGGAGGGCGATCAGCACGTCCCGGAAGTTCAGGCCCGCCGCCCGCACGGCGACGCGCACCTCCAGGGGCCCGAGCGGGGCCTGCTCGTACGGCAGGAAGGCGAGGTCGTCCAGGCTGCCCGTGACCGCCTGCGTCAGCCGTCCGTCGAACGCCTCCTCCGGTGTGGAGCGCACGAGCCGGGGCACGTAGACGGCCCCCTGGCGCACCGCCAGCTGGTCCTCGTCGCCGACCGACAGGCCGTCGGGCAGCTCGTCGGCGTCCACGAGCACGAACCGGCCGGGGTGCTCGGACTGCGCGGACCGGACCAGGCCCCAGACGGCCGAGGCTTCCGGGTCGCTCACCGCGTCACCGGGAACGACGGCGACCGCGCCCCGCGTGCGCACCACGAGCCGTTCGCCGGGCCCGGCCAGGAAGTCCTGGACGGCCGTCAGCGCCTCGGCGACCGAGCCGGGCGAGACGACGGCGTCGCCGAGCGCGCCTTCGCCGGGGGTCAGCGGAATCCAGTCGAGGGCGTACAGCGGGCCGCGTTCGGCCATCGGACGGGTGGTCAGCGCCTCGATGGTCGCCACGGGCTCGCCGGACCGGTCCGCCAGGTGGACGGCGTACGTGCCGGGGCGCACCACCGTCAGCCGTACGCGCGCGGAGGTCACGCCGGTGCGGTGGACCGCGATCCCGCTCAACGAGAACGGCAGCCGTACGTCGCCTTCCGTGCCGGCCAGCAGCGCCAGCGGTTGCAGGGCGGCGTCCAGCAGGGCCGGATGGACGGAGAACCGGGCCGCGTCCGGCACGGTGACCTCGGCGAACACCTCGTTGCCGCGGCGCCACACCGCCTGCACGGCCTGGAAGGCCGGCCCGTACTCGTAGCCCGCCGCGGCGAGCGTGTCGTAGAGCCCGGTGACCGGTTCCGCGCCGGCCGGCGGCCATTGCGTCAGGTCCCGCCCGACCACGGCCCGCCCGACCACAGGCTGCCCGCTCACCGTGCCGGTGGCGTTCCGCACCCAACCGTCCGTACGGGACCGGACGTCGACCGTGCGGCGGCCGGTCTCGTCCGGCTCGCCCACGACGACCTGCACGTCCACCGCGCCGTCCGCGGGCACCACCAGCGGCGCCTCCAGGACCAGTTCCTCGACGGCCGCCCCGGCCGCGTGCACCACCAGTTCCACGAACGCCGTCGCGGGCAGCAGCACCGTCCCCAGGACGGAGTGGTCCGCGAGCCAGGGGTGGGTGGCCAGGGAGAGCCGACCCGTCAGGACCCTCTGCTCGCCCACCTCGACGGCGGCGCCGAGCAACGGGTGGTCCACCGAGTCGAGCCCGGCCGCGGACACGTCTCCCGCGCCGCCGGCGAGCCAGAACCGCGTCCGCTGGAAGGGGTAGGTGGGCAGCGCCACCGGCTCCCCTTCGGGGAACGGCCACCGCACCGGCACACCCGCGACGAACAGCCGCGCCGCGGCGGCCAGGAACTCGGCCGGGGTGCCGTGGTCGCGGCGCAGTGTCCCGGTCACCACACCCGCCTCGTGCTCCTCCAGCGCGGGTGTGAGCACCGGGTGCGGGCTGATCTCGACGAAGACGGGGTCGCTACCCGAGGCGAGCAGCGCACGGGTGGTCTGGTCGAACAGCACGGGTTCGCGGAGGTTGCGGTACCAGTAGTCGGCGTTGAGGGCGGAGGTGCCGATCTCCTCGCCGGTCACCGTCGAGTAGAACGGGATCGCCGCCGGGTGCGGTGTGATGTCGGCGAGGTCGGTGAGCAGTTGCTCGCGGATCGCCTCGACCTGGACGGAGTGGGCGGCATAGTTCACCGGCAGGCGGCGGGCGCGGATGCCGTCGGCCTCGCAGGACTTCAGCAGTTCGTCCAGCGCGTCCAGATCACCCGATACCACCACGCTGTCCGCGGAGTTGACCACGGCCACGGTCAGCCGGCCGTCCCAGCGGGCCATGAACTCGGCGGCCTTCTCATGCCCGAGGCCGACCGACACCATCCCGCCCTGGTCGGCCAGGGCGACGAGGGCCTTGCTGCGCAGGGCGACCGCCTTGGCGGCGTCGTCCAGGGACAGCGCCCCGGCCACGTACGCCGCCGCGATCTCCCCCTGGGAGTGCCCGACGACGGCATCGGGTTCGACACCGTGGGCACGCCACAGCGCGGCCAGCGCCACCATCACCGCGAACAGCGCCGGCTGCACCACATCCACCCGCTCCAGCGAGCCACCGCCCGTCAGCACCTCCACCAACGACCAGTCGGTGTACGGCGCCAACGCCGCGTCACACGCGTCGATCGCCTCCCGGAACACCGGCTCCGAGGCGTACAACTCCCCACCCATGCCGACCCACTGCGCCCCCTGCCCCGGGAACACGAACACCGAACGACCCAGCGGGCGGGCGGTCCCGGTGACCAGACCCGGCAACGTGCCGCCCTCGGCCAGGGCGTCCAACGCCTCCACGCCGCTCAGCACCACGGCCCGGTGCTCGAACACGGTGCGGGCAGCCAGAGCGCCCCCGACCGCCGCCGGGCTCACCTCGGGATGCACGGCGGTGAAGGCGCCCAGCCGGCGCGCCTGCTCCCGCAACGCCGCCTCGGACCTGGCCGACAACACCCACGGCACCACCCCACCCGTGGGCTCCGTCGAAACCCCGACCGGCTCCTCGGCAGCCGCCTCGATCACCACGTGCGCGTTGGTACCGCTGATGCCGAACGCCGAGATGCCCGCGCGACGCTGGTGGCCGTTGTCGGGCCAGGGCCGGGCCTCGGTGAGCAGCCGGATGTTTCCGGACTCCCAGTCGACGTGCGAGGTCGGCGCGTCGACGTGCAGCGTCGGCGGCAGTTGCCCGTGCCGCATCGCCATGACCATCTTGATCACACCGGCCACGCCGGCCGCCGCCTGGGTGTGGCCGATGTTGGACTTCACCGACCCCAGCCACAACGGCTCCACCCGGTCCCGGCCATAGGTCGCCAACAGCGCCTGCGCCTCGATGGGGTCACCGAGCGTGGTGCCGGTGCCGTGCGCCTCCACCGCGTCCACGTCCGCCGTCGACAGTCCGGCGTTGGCGAGGGCCTGACGGATCACCCGCTCCTGCGACGGACCGTTCGGCGCCCCGAGGCCGTTGGAGGTGCCGTCCTGGTTCACCGCCGAACCCCGGACGACCGCCAGCACCCGGTGGCCGTTGCGACGGGCGTCCGACAACCGCTCCAGCAGCAGCAGGCCCGCACCCTCGGCCCAGGCCGTACCGTCGGCCGCCTCGGCGAACGCCTTCACCCGGCCGTCGGGAGCCAGGCCGCGCTGGCGCGAGAACTCCGTGAACCCCAGCGGGGTCGCCATCACGGTGACCCCGCCGGCCAGGGCCAGTGAGCACTCCCCCGAGCGGAGCGCCTGCGCTGCCAGGTGGATCGCCACCAGCGAGGACGAGCAGGCGGTGTCCAGCGAGACCGCCGCGCCCTCCAGCCCCAGCAGGTAGGCGATCCGGCCGGAGGTCACGCTGGTCGCGGCGCCCGTACCGAGGTAGCCCTCGGCGTCGGCGGGTGCCTGGTCGCCGTAGCCGGATGCCCAGATGCCGGTGAAGACGCCCGTCTGACTGCCCCTCAGCGACGTCGGATCGATCCCCGCGTCCTCGAACGTCTCCCACGCGGTCTCCAGCAGCACCCGCTGCTGCGGATCCATCGCCAGTGCCTCACGCGGCGAGATCCCGAAGAAATCGGCATCGAACCCGGCCGCGTCGGCGAGAAAACCACCCGACCGCGTGTACGACGTCCCCGGATGATCCGCATCCGGGTGGAACAGCCCCTCGACGTCCCACCCGCGATCAGCCGGGAACCCCCCGATCGCATCCACCCCGCCCGACACCAGGCCCCACAGGTCCTCCGGCGACCCGACCCCACCCGGATACCGGGCCCCCATGCCCACGATCACCACCGGATCAGCGCCGACAGCCACCCCACCCATCGGCACCACCGGCACCACATCCGCACCCTCACCGAGGATCCCGCTCAGCAGGTGCTCGGCGAGTTGCCGCGGGGTGGGGTGGTCGAAGGCGAGGGTGGCGGGCAGACGCAGGCCGGTGGCGGTGTTGAGCCGGTTGCGCAGTTCGACGGAGGTCAGGGAATCGAAGCCGAGGTCCTTGAACGGCTGCCGGTCCCATCCGGCCCCCGGTTCGCGGTGACCGAGCACGGCGGCGGTGTTGGCGGTGACCAGGTCGAGTGCGGCGCGCAGCCGTTCGGCCTCCGGCAGTGACCGCAGGCGGGCGGCGATCGCGCCGTGCCGCGCCGGGCGCCGGGCCGCCTTGCGGGAGACGAGGCCCTTGAGGGCCGCCGGAGCCGCCGGGGAGCCCGCCATCACGGACAGATCGAGGCGTACCGGCACCAGCGCGGCCCGGTCCGTGGCCAGGGCCGCGTCGAACAGCGACAGGGCGTGTTCGGTGGCCAGCGGCACGACCCCGGCTCGCGTCAGCCGGTCCTGGTCGGCACCGGTCAGGTGCCCGGTCATGCCGCTGGCCTCGGCCCAGTAGCCCCAGGCCAGCGAGGTCGCCGGCAGGCCGAGGGCGCGCCGGTGCACGGCGAGGGCGTCGAGGAAGGTGTTGGCCGCGGCGTAGTTGGCCTGCCCGGGGCTGCCGAGCGTGCCGGCGGCCGAGGAGAAGAGGACGAAGGCCGTCAGATCCAGCCCCCGGGTGAGTTCGTGCAGGTTCCAGGCCGCCCGGGCCTTGGGCTCCCAGACGGCGGCGAGACGGTCGGGGGTCAGGGACTCGACCACGGCGTCGTCGAGCACGCCGGCGGCGTGCACGACCGCGGTCAGCGGGTGCGCGGCCGGGATCGAGTCCAGGACGGCCGCCAGCGCCTCCCGGTCCGCCACGTCACAGGCGGCCACGGTGACCTCCGCGCCCAGACCGGCGAGTTCCTCGCGCAACGCCGCCCCGCCACCACTGCGGCTGACCAGCACCAGGTGCCGCACACCCCGCTCGGCCACCAGATGCCGGGCCACATGGCCCCCCAGCGTCCCCGTACCACCGGTGATCAGCACCGTGCCGGCCGCATCGAGATCCGCGGGAACAGTGAGGACGATCTTCCCGACATGAGCGGCCTGGCTCATGAACCGGAACACGTCGACCGCGTCCCGGACCCCGCGGACGTCCAACGGCAGCGGTGCGAACCCGCCGTCCGTGAAGGCCCGTACGACGGCGTCCAGGATCTCGCCGAGCCGTTCCGGCCCCGCGTCGGCGATGTCGAACGCCCGGTAGACGATGTCGGGATGGTCGGCCGCGTCGCGGATGTCGGTCTTGCCCATCTCCACGAACCGCCCGCCGGGCGCGAGCAGCCGCAGGGAGGCGTCCAGGAACTCGCCGGACAGCGAATTCAGGACGACGTCCATGGGCGGGAAACTCTGCTCGAACTCCAGGGTGCGCGACGAGGCGATGTGGTCCTCGTCCAGTCCCAGGGCACGCAGGATGTGCCACTTGGCCGGGCCGGCGGTGGCGAACACCTCTGCCCCGAGCCGCCGGGCCAGTTGGATCGCCGCCATGCCGACACCACCGGTGCCGGCGTGGATCAGCACCCGGTGCCCGGCCTCCAGCCCGCCCAGGTCGCGCAGGCCGTACCAGGCGGTCAGGAACACCACGGGCACGGACGCGGCCCTGGCGAACGACCAGTCGTCGGGCATCCGGACCAGCAGCCGCTCGTCGGCGACGGTGACCGGGCCGAAGGCGCCGGGGACCAGGCCCATGACGCGGTCGCCGGGCCGGAACCGGCCGTCCGGGCCGGTTGCGAGGACGACGCCCGCGCCTTCGCCGCCCATCAGGGCCTCGCCGGGGTAGACGCCGAGGGCGATCAGCACGTCCCGGAAGTTGAGCCCGGCCGCCCGCATGGCGATCCGGACCTGCCCGGGCCCCAGCGGCTCCATGAGCTCCGGGCGGGGCACCAGCGCCAGGTCGTCGATGCTGCCGGTGCCCGTGTCCTCCAGCCGCCAGGTCCCGTCCGGCGGGGTGAGGCTCGCGCCGACGCGGACCAGGCGGGGGACGCGCAACGTCCCCTGGCGTACCGCCAGTTCCGGCTCGTCCGTGCCGGCGATAAGCGCCGGGTCCCAGGTCGGGTCGGCGTCGACCAGGACGAACCGGTCGGGGTGCTCGGCCCGCGCGCCGCGGACCAGACCCCAGACCATCGAGTGGTGGAGGCCGACCACGTCACCGGGCGCGGCGGCGACGGCGTTGCGGGTGACAACCGCCAGCCGCGTCCGCTCGCCCGCCAAGTGGTCTCGGATCACGGCGAGTACGCTCCGCGCGCTCTCGTACGCCGCCTCGACGGTGTCCGCCTCGGGCTCCGGCCCGGGCACCTCGTAGACGACCAGGTCCGCGGGGTCACCGCCCGTCGATGCCGGTTCGAGGGCCGGCCGTTCGAAGGGCAGCCAGTCGAGTGCGTACAGGCTGTCCGGGACGGCGGTGGCGTCCCGGACGGTCAGCGACGTGATGACCGCGACCGGGGTGCCGTCCGGATCGGCCACGGCCACGGTGTACGTGTCCGGCCCGGTGGCGGACAGGCGTACGCGCAACGTCCGGTGGCCCGTGGGCCGTATCGCCACTCCGGTGAACGCGAACGGCAGGCCGGTGCGGTCGGTGAGGAACGCCATGGGGTGCAGTGCGGCGTCGAGCAGCGCGGGGTGCAGAGCGAACGGTTCCTCGGCGGGAAGCTCCACCTCGGCGTAGACGGTGTCGCCGACCCGCCGGGCCGCCGTGACACCCTGGAACGCCGGCCCGTACTCGTAGCCGAGCACGGACAGCGAGTCGTAGAGCCCGTCGACGTCGAGGGGCTCACCGGCCTGCGGCCAGTCCCAGGCGCTCAGCGCCGGCTCCTCGCCCAGGGTCCCGGTGGCGTGCCGCACCCACTCGTCGCCGTCACGCGAGTACACCGTGAGCGGGTTGCGGCCGTCCTCCTCGGAGCCCACGACGACCTGGAGGTCCACCGGGGTGTCGTCGAGGACGAGCGGCGTTTCGAGCACCAGCTCCTCGACCGCGCGGCCGAGCCGGCCGGCCGCGTAGGCCGCCATCTCCGCGAACGCTGTGCCGGGCAGGAGGACGGAGCCCCGCACGGCGTGGTCGGCCAGCCACGGGTGGGTGGCGAGCGAGATCCGTCCGCTGAGCACCGCGCCGTCGGGCAGTTCCACGAACGTACTGAGCAGGGGGTGGTCGCCCGACGCCGTCGGGACGGGCCGCAGCCAGTACGGCTGGCGCTGGAAGGCGTACGTCGGCAGGCTGACGGGCTCGGTGTCGTCCGGGAACCGCCAGTCGACCGGGACACCATGGACGTGCAGGCGGCCGAGCGAGGTGAGGAAGTCGTCCTGGTCGCGCCGGAGCGTGCCGGTGACGAGGAGGTCGGAGCCGTGGTGGTGACCGGTCTCCTCGACCGCGGAGACCAGGACCGGGTGCGGGCTGACCTCGACGAAGACGGTGTGGCCGTGGTCGAGCAGCGCACGGGTGGTCTGGTCGAACAGCACGGGTTCGCGGAGGTTGCGGTACCAGTAGTCGGCGTCGAGGGCGGAGGTGTCGACGGGTTCCGCGGTGACGGTGGAGTAGAACGGGATCGTCGCCGGGCGCGGTGTGATCTCGGCGAGTTCGGTGAGCAGTTGCTCGCGGATCGTCTCGACCTGCGCGGAGTGGGCGGCGTAGTTGACGGGCAGGCGGCGAGCGCGGATGCCCTCGGCCTCACAGACCGTCAGCAGTTCGTCCAGCGCGTCCAGATCGCCCGACACGACGACCGAACCGGGGGCATTGACCACCGCCACCGTCAGCCGGCCGTCCCAACGGGCCATGAACTCGACGGCCTTCTCATGCCCGAGGCCTATGGAAACCATGCCGCCCTGGTCGGCCAACACCGCCAGCGCGCGGCTGCGCAGCGCGACCACCTTGGCGGCGTCCTCCAACGACAGCGCCCCGGCCACGTACGCCGCCGCGATCTCGCCCTGGGAGTGCCCGACGACCGCATCGGGTTCCACACCATGGGCACGCCACAGCTCCGCCAGCGCCACCATCACCGCGAACAGCGCCGGCTGCACCACATCCACCCGCTCCAGCGAACCACCGCCGGTCAGCACCTCCACCAACGACCAGTCCGTGTACGGCGCCAACGCCGCCTCACACGCGTCGATCACCTCCCGGAACACCGGCTCCGAGCCGTACAACTCCCCACCCATACCGACCCACTGCGCACCCTGACCCGGGAACACGAACACCGAACGACCCGGCGCACCGGCCACACCCATGACGACGCGCGGGTCTCCGTCGGCGAGGGCGGCCAGCTCCGCCACGAGGTCCGCCCGGGTCGCGCCCACCAGGGCCGCCCGGTGGGCGAGCAGGGTACGGGTGGTGGCCAGGGCCCGGCCGACCGCGGCCGGCCGGAGGCCGGGGTGCGCGGTGACGTGCTCCGCGAGCCGCCGGGCCTGGGCACGGAGGGCATCGTCCGTCTTACCGGACAGCAGCCACACCGTGGGCTCCGCGGAGCCGTCCCCCACGGGCAGTTCGGGGGTTTCCTCCGGGAACTGTTCGATGACGACGTGCGCGTTGGTGCCGCTGATGCCGAACGCCGACACGCCGGCGCGGCGGGGACGCCCCGTCTCCGGCCACGGCCGGGTCTCGGTGAGCAGGGAGACCCGGCCCGCCGACCAGTCGACGTGGGAGGTCGGCGCGTCCACGTGGAGGGTCCGCGGCAGTTCACCGTGCCGCATCGCCATGATCATCTTGATCACACCGGCCACACCGGCGGCGGCCTGGGTGTGCCCGATGTTCGACTTCACCGACCCCAGCCACAAGGGCTCGTCCCGCCCCTGACCGTAGGTCGCCAGGAGTGCCTGGGCCTCGATCGGGTCGCCGAGGGTGGTGCCGGTGCCGTGGGCCTCCGCCGCGTCCACGTCCGCCGTCGACAGTCCGGCGTTCGCCAACGCCTGCCGGATGACGCGTTCCTGGGACGGACCGTTCGGCGCCGCGAGCCCGTTCGACGCGCCGTCCTGGTTCACCGCCGAGCCCCGCACGACCGCCAGCACCCGGTGGCCGTTGCGGCGGGCGTCGGACAGGCGTTCCAGCAGCAGCAGGCCGGCGCCCTCACCCCAGCTGGTGCCGTCGGCCGCCTCGGCGAACGCCTTCACCCGGCCGTCGACGGCGAGCCCCCGCTGCCGCGAGAACTCGACGAACCCCGCCGGCGTCGCCATCACCGTCACACCACCGGCCAACGCCAGCGAGCACTCCCCCGCCCGCAGCGCCTGCGCCGCCAGGTGGATCGCCACCAGCGACGACGAGCACGCCGTGTCCACCGACACCGCAGGACCCTCCAGCCCCAGCAGGTACGACACCCGCCCGGAGGTGGCGCTGGTGGCCGTTCCGGTGGCGAGGAAACCTTCGAGGTCCGGCGGCGGCTGGTTGCCGTAGCCGGAGGACCACAGGCCGGTGAACACGGCTGTGCGGCTGCCGCCGAGCGTGGTCGGGTCGATGCCGGCGTACTCGAAGGTCTCCCACGCGGTCTCCAGCAGCACCCGCTGCTGCGGGTCCATCGCCAGTGCCTCACGCGGCGAGATACCGAAGAACCCGGCGTCGAACCCGGCGCCGTCGGCGAGGAAGCCGCCGGATCGGCTGTAGGTCGTGCCCGGCCGGTCCGGGTCGGGGTCGTAGACGACGTCCCAGCCACGGTCCGGCGGGAACTCGGTGATCGCGTCGGCACCGTCCGAGACGAGCCGCCACAGGTCGGCCGGGGACTCCACTCCGCCCGGGTAGCGGCAGCCCATGCCGATGATCGCGATCGGTTCGCGCGCGGCCTCCTCCATGTCGGCGAGGCGCTTGCTGAGCACTCCCAGGTCGGCCGTGGCGCGCTTGAGGTAAGTGCGGAGCTTCTCTTCGTCGGACATCGCTACTTCTCCTCAGCGTTTCGGGACTCGCCCGATCGGATGACCTCGGTCCTGCGGTGCGCATCGTCCAGAAGGCTGAACAGTTCGTCGTCGCTGGCCTCGTCGACACCGGCCTCGGAGCCGGTGCGTTTGGCGGTCCAGGCCGCGAGAAGTGCTTCGAGGCGGGCCGCGACGGTCTCGTAGTCGGCGTCGGCGGCTGCCGCGTCGAGGGTGGACTTGAGCTGGTCGAGTTCGGCGAGCAGGGGGTCGGGTTCGGTGCCGGTGCCGTGCAGCCGTGTGTGCAGGAAGGCGGCGAGGCGGGACGGTGTGGGGTGGTCGAAGACGAGCGTGGCGGGCAGGCGCAGGCCGGTGTCCGCGTCGAGCTGGTTGCGCAGTTCCACGGCGGTGAGCGAGTCGAACCCGATGTCGGTGAACGCCTGGTCGGGGTTGACCGCCTCCGGTGACGAGTGCCCCAGGACGAGGGCGACCTGGCCCACGACGAGTTGCAGCACCTCGGCCTGCGTCCACCCTCGGTCGGCGGCCTGCCTGCGCCGGGGCCGTACCAGCTCCCGCAGCAGAGCGGGCGGGTCGCCGGCCCGTCGCAGCGCCGGCAGGTCGAACCTGACGGGGGCGAGGGTGGGGGTGCCCGCGGTCAGCGCGGCGTCGAACAGGGCCAGCGCGTCCGTCGTCGGCAGCGGCCGTACGCCGGCCCTGGCCAGGCGGTGCCGGTCGGTGGCGCTCAGACCTCCGGTCATGCCGCTGGCCTCCGCCCAGTAGCCCCAGGCGAGCGACACGGCGGGCTGTCCCTGGGCGTGCCGGTGTGCGGCGAGGCCGTCGAGGTACGCGTTCGCCGCCGAGTAGTTCGCCTGGCCCGCGCCGCCCAGCACCCCGGCCGCCGACGAGAACAGCACGAACGCCTCCAGGTCCGAGGTCAGTTCGTGGAGGTGCCGCGCCGCGAGGGCCTTCGGCTCCCACACGCGCGCGAACTGCTGCGGGGTGAGGGATTCCACGACGGTGTCGGCCAGCGTGCCCGCGGTGTGGATCACCGAGGTGACCGGGTGTTCGGCGAGCAGCCGCGCCACCGCCTCGCGGTCGGACACGTCGCACGCCACGATGTCGGCGGTCGCGCCCAGCGCGGCCAGGTCGGCGGTCAGCGCGGCCGCGCCGGGGGCGTCCGGGCCGCTCCGGCTGACCAGCAGCAGGTGCCGCACGCCGTGCCGTTCGGCGAGGTGGCGGGCGATCGTGCCGCCCAGGGTTCCGGTGCCGCCGGTGACGAGCACCGTGCCCTCGGGGCTGAGCGGCGAGGGCAGCGGTTCGGTCCGCGCCCGTTCGAGGCGGGGGACGTGAACGGCGCCGGCGCGGATCGCGAGCTGGGGTTCGTCGCCGGCCAGCCGGACCCCGTCGCCGTCGTCACCGTTTTCACCGTCGACCAGTACGAACCGGCCGGGGTGCTCGGTGGCGGCCGACCGGACCAGGCCCCAGACGGCGGCGGCCCGCGGGTCGACGTCCTCGCCCGGGCGGACCGGCACGGCGTTGCGCGTGGCGATCACCATGCGCGGGGTGTCCGTGGTGAGGAAGTCCTGGATCACCCGCAGGGTCTCGACGGGCGAGGTGGCGTGGTGGACCGGGATGTCCGGTTCGGTGGTCGCCGTGTCCAGGACCGGCCACACCACCTGGTACGGCACGTCCTGCGTGGTGGCCCCGGCCGGCCGGCGCAGGGTCAACGAGGCGATCTCGGCGATCGGCGCGCCCGACTGGTCGGCGAGGCCGATCGCGCAGGTGTCCTGGCCGGTCATGGTCAGCCGGACCCTGGCGTGCTCGGCACCGCGCCACCAGGAGATCCCGGCGAAGGAGAACGGCATCTTCGCCCGGTCGTCGGCGACCGTCACGGTCTGGATCGCGGCGTCGAGCAGGGCGGGGTGCAGGGCGAACCGGGTGTCGCCGGGGGGTGCGGCCACCTCCGCGTAGAGGGTGTCGCCGTCGCGCCAGGCCGCCCGCAGGCCTTGGAAGGCCGTGCCGTAGGCGAATCCGGCGTCGGCCAGGTTGTCGTAGAAGGCGTCGAGGTCGACGGCTTCGGCGTGCGGCGGCCACTGCCGTGCCCAGGGATCCCGTGGTGCGACGGGTACGGCGCCCAGGGCGCCGGTGGCGTGCCGCACCCACTCGCCGTCCGTGCGCGAGTGGATCGCGACGCTGCGCCGGCCCGCCCGGTCGGGGCCGACGGTCACGGACACCTGCACGCCGTCGGCGACCACCAGCGGTGTCTCCAGCGTCAGGTCCTCGACCGCCGGGCAGCCGACGTGTTCGCCGGCCCGGAGCGCCAGGTCCACGAACGCCGCGCCGGGCAGCAGGGGCGAGCCCGAGATGACGTGTTCGGTGAGCCACGGCTGCGCGGCGGTGGCGAGTTGTCCCGTCAGCACCACGCCGTTGTCGTCGGGGAGTTCCATGGCGTCCCGCAGCAGCGGGTGGTCGATCCGGCCGTCACCGGCCGGTGCCGGAGTGGTGGGGTGGAGCCAGTAGTGCTGGTGCTGGAAGGCGTACGAAGGCACCCGCACGTCCGGCGTTCCCGCCGGTGTCGTCACGGGTGGCGTCCAGCGCGCGGCGCCGTCCGCCCACAGCCGGCCCAGCCCCGCGAACAGCCGCTCCGGAGAGTCACCACCACGCCGCATCAAGCCGTTCCCCACCAGCACCGGATGCGGACCCACCTCCACGAACCCCGTCGCACCCTGGCCCGTCAGCCACTCCACGGCGTCGGCGAACCGCACCGGCTCCCGCACCTGCCGCACCCAGTACCCCGGCTCCCCCAGGTCCACCGGACGCCCGGCCACCGTGGAGACCACCGGGATCACCGGCTCACCGAACGACAAACCCTCAGCCACCCGGCCCAGTTCCTCCAGCACCGGATCCATCCGCGCCGAATGGAACGCGTGACTGACCTCCAGCCGCCGCACCCGACGACCACGGCCCTGCCACACCTCAGCAACCGCCTCCACCGCGGCCTCGTCGCCCGACACCACCACCGCGTCCGACCCGTTGACCGCCGCCACCTCGGCACCCGGCACCAGCGAGCCCTCCACCTCCTCCAGCGACGCCTGGAGCGACACCATCGCCCCACCACCGGGCAACTCCTGCATCAACCGGCCCCGCGCACCCACCAGCGCACACGCGTCCTCCAGGCCCAGAACGCCCGACACATGAGCCGCCGCCACCTCACCCACCGAGTGCCCGACCACGAAGTCCGGCCGAACCCCCAGCCACTCCACCAGCCGGAACAGCGCCACCTCCAACGCGAACACCGCACCCTGGGTGTACAGCGTCTGCCCCAGCACCCCCTCCGCGTCCTCGAACAACACCTCCACCGGCAACCCCAGCAACCCGCAGACCTCGTCCAACGCCCGCGCGAACACCGGGAACTCCCCGTACAGACCCCGTCCCATCCCCGCCCACTGACCACCCTGACCGGAGAACACGAACGCCGACCTGCCCGGGGAGGCAGTGCCCGTGACGATTCCGGGCTTTCCGTCGATCAGCGCGTCCAGGCCGGCCGGGTCCGTCAGCACGGCACGGTGCGGGAACCGGGCCCGCGCGGCCAGGTCCGCGGCCACCTCGGTCGGTGTGACCTCGGGGTGCTCGGCGAGGAACCCGCGCAGCCTGCGGGCCTGGTCGCGCAGGGCCGCGTCCGACTTGGCCGACAGCAACCACGGCACCGGCACCGCGGCCGCAGGGGCGGACGTGGGAGCGGCAGGGGACTCGGGCGACGTCTCCTCGGCCGGGTCCGGGGCCGGGGCCTCCAGGATCACGTGGGCGTTGGTACCGCTGATGCCGAACGACGAGATGCCCGCGCGACGCAGGTGCCCGTTGTCGGGCCAGGGCCGGGCCTCGGTGAGCAGCCGGACGTTTCCGGACTCCCAGTCGACGTGCGAGGTCGGCGTGTCCACGTGGAGGGTCCGCGGCAGTTCACCGTGCCGCATCGCCATCACCATCTTGATCACACCCGCGATGCCGGCGGCGGCTTGCGTGTGGCCGATGTTGGACTTCACCGACCCCAGCCACAACGGCTCCACCCGGTCCCGGCCGTACGTCGCCAACAGCGCCTGCGCCTCGATGGGGTCACCGAGCGTCGTCCCCGTACCGTGCGCCTCCACCGCGTCCACCTCGGACGCCTCCAACCCGGCATTCGCCAGCGCCTGACGGATCACCCGCTCCTGCGACGGACCGTTCGGCGCGGTCAGCCCGTTGGACGCACCGTCCTGGTTCACCGCGCTTCCCGCGACGACCGCCAGCACCCGGTGGCCGTTGCGGCGGGCGTCCGACAGCCGCTCCAGGAGCACGACACCCGCGCCCTCACCCCACGCCGTACCGTCGGCGGCCTCGGCGAACGCCTTCACCCGCCCATCGGCCGCAAGCCCCCGCTGCCGCGAGAACTCGACGAACCCCGACGGCGTCGCCATCACCGTCACACCGCCGGCCAGGGCCAGCGAGCACTCCCCCGAGCGCAGCGCCTGCGCCGCCAGGTGGATCGCCACCAGCGACGACGAGCACGCCGTGTCCACCGACACCGCCGGACCCTCCAGCCCCAGCAGGTACGACACCCGCCCGGAGGTCACACTCGTCGCCGTGCCCGTCGAGAGGTAGCCCTCCAGGTCGGGCGGCTGTGCCCCGGCGCCATAGCCCGAGGACCAGATGCCGGTGAAGACGCCCGTCTGGCTGCCCCGCAGCGACGTCGGATCGATCCCCGCGTTCTCGAAGGTCTCCCACACCGTCTCCAGCAGCACCCGCTGCTGCGGATCCATCGCCAACGCCTCACGCGGCGAGATCCCGAAGAACGCCGCGTCGAAGTCGCCGGCGGCGTCGAGGAAGCCGCCCCACCGCGTGTACGACCTCCCCGGACCACCGGCCGGATCGTAGAGACGACCCACGTCCCACCCACGGTCCGACGGGAAATCACCCACCGCGTCCACCTCACCGGACACCAGGTCCCACAGCTCCTGGGCAGACCCCACCCCACCCGGGTACCGGGCCCCCAGTCCCACCACGACCACCGGATCATCCGTCACCGGAACACCGACCGGCACGGGTGCGGCAGGGGCCTGGCGCCGGGCGCCGACCAGGAGGTTCCGCAGGTGGCCGGCCAGCGCGTCGGGGGTCGGGTAGTCGAAGACCATCGTCGCGGGCAGCCGTACCCCGGCGACCGCGGACAGGCGGTTGCGCAGTTCCACCGCGGTGAGCGAGTCGAAGCCCAGGTCCTTGAAGGCCCGCTCGGCGCTGACGGCCGAGGTGTCGGTGTGGCCGAGGACGGCGGCCGTCTGGCCGGTGACCAGTTCCAGGACGCGGCTGTGCTGCTCGGTCTCGGGCAGGGCCGCCAGTTCCCTGCCCAGGGTCGGCCGGTCGGTGCGACGGGCGGGCCTGGTGCGGGTGAGGCGGCTGAGCAGGGGGCGGGTGGACGCCGCCGACAGGTCGAGGTGTGCGGGGACCAGCACGGGATCGGCGGCATCCAGGGCCAGGTCGAACAGTTCCAGCGCCTGGTCCGTGGGCATCGGCAGCACGCCGGCGCGGGCGAGGCGCTTGAGGTCGGTGTCGGTGAGGTGTCCGGTCAGCCCGCTGGCCTCGGCCCACTGTCCCCAGGCCAGCGACACGCCCGGCAGGCCCTGGGCACGCCGGTGCACGGCGAGGGCGTCCAGGAAGGCGTTCGCGGCGGCGTAGTTCGCCTGGCCCGGGCCGCCCAGCACACCGGCGGCGGACGAGAAGAGCACGAACGCGCTCAGGCCGAGGTCCTTCGTCAGCTCGTGCAGGTGCCAGGCGGCGTCGGCCTTGGGCCGCAGCACCTGGTCGATCCGGCCGGGCGTGAGGGATTCGACGACGCCGTCGTCGAGCACGCCGGCGGCGTGGACGACCGCGGTCAGCGGGTGCGCGGCCGGGATCGAGTCCAGGACGGCCGCCAGCGCGTCCCGGTCGGCCACGTCGCAGGCCACCACCTCGGCGTCGAAGTCCACCTCCGCCGCGGTCCTGCTGAGCAGGAGCAGGTGCCGGATGCCGTGCCGGTCGCGCAGGTGCCGGGCGACGAGGCGGCCCAGTGTTCCGGTGCCTCCGGTGATCAGCACGGTGCCGTTCGGGTCGAGCGGGCCGGGTGCCGGGGCCGCTTCGGCCCGTACCAGGCGGGCGGCGCGAGCTTCGCCGTCGCGGACGACCAGCTGCGGTTCGTCCCCCGCGACGAGGACGCGGTCGTCGGTGTCGACGAGCACGAACCGGTCGGGGTGTTCCGCCTGGGCCGCGCGGACCAGGCCCCAGACGACGCTGGACGGCAGGTCGACGGGGTCCGGCCCGACCGCCCCGCGGGTCACGACGGCCAGCCGGCCGTCCCCGTCGCGCAGGAAGTCCTGGAGCACGCCCAGCGTCTCGGCGGCGACGGTGTGCGCGGCGGCCACCGGGTCTCCCGCCGGGGGCGTGACGTGGTGGACGGCCGGGGGTTCGCCGGTACTCTCGACGGGCACCCAGTCGAGGCGGAAGAGCTGGTTGGCCCCGGCGACCTGCATGCCCGGCGGCCGGTGGCGCACGGTCAGCGCGTCGATCACCGCCAGCGGCCCGGACTCGTCGGCGAGCGCGACCCGGAAGGTGTCGGGGCCGGTGGGGGTGAGGCGGACCCGGGCCGTGGAGCCGGCCTTCCGCATCGACACCCCGGCGAAGGAGAACGGCAGGCGGCCGGCCGCCAGCAGGGTCAGCGGCTGGAGTGCGGCGTCGAGCAGCGCGGGGTGGAGACCGAAGCGGTCGCGGGTGTCGGTGGGCAGCGCCACCTCGGCATAGAGCTCGTCGCCCTGCCGCCGGATCTCGCGTACGCCCGCGAACACCGGCCCGTACTCGTAGCCCTGGGCGGCGAGGGTGTCGTAGAAGTCGGTCAGGTCGACGGGCTCACCGGCCGGCTGCCAGGGCTCGCCGGTGTCGTACGGGTGGGGGCGGTCGCCGGTCGCCAGCATGCCGGTGGCGTGCCGCAGCCAGGTGCCGCCCGTCCGGGAGTGCACGGTGACGGGGCGTCGGCCCGTCCCGTCCGGCGCGCCGACGACGACCTGGACCGGCACGGAACCGTCGTCCGGCAGGATCATCGGAGCTTCCAGCACCAGTTCGTCCAGGACGTCGCAGCCGGCCTGCCGTCCGGCGTGCATGGCGAGTTCGACGAACACGGTGCCGGGCAGCAGCACGGAGCCCAGGACGACGTGATCGGCCAGCCATGGCCGGGTGGCCGTCGAGAGCCGCCCCGTGAGCAGGACGCTCTGGTCCCCGGCCAGTTCGACGACGGCCCCGAGCAGCGGGTGCCCGGCCGAGTCCAGTCCCGCCGCCGACACGTCGCCCTTCGCGGCGGTGGGCGTCAACCAGTACGGCCGGTGCTGGAAGGCGTACGTCGGCAGCGGGACATGGTGGGGCTCGCCGGGGAAGACCGGCGTCCAGTCGACGGCCACGCCTTGGGTGTGCAGGCGCGCCAGGGCGAGGTGGAATTCCTGCCTGCCGCCGCCGCGGCGCAGCGTGCCGGTCACGACGCCGTCCATCACCGGCGCCAGGACGGGGTGCGGGCTGACCTCCACGAACACGCCGTGCCGGTCCTGCGTGAGGGTCTCGACGGCGAGGTCGAAGCGTACGGGTTCGCGGAGGTTGCGGTACCAGTAGTCGGCGTCGAGGGCGGAGGTGTCGACCGACTCGCCGGTGATCGTGGAGTAGAACGGGATCGTCGCCGAGTGGGGCGTGATGTCGGCCAGTTCGGTGAGCAGTTGTTCGCGGATCGCCTCGACCTGCGCGGAGTGGGCGGCGTAGTTGACGGGCAGGCGGCGGGCGCGGACGCCGTCGGCCTCGCAGACCGTCAGCAGTTCTTCCAGCGCGTCCAGGTCGCCCGATACCACCACGCTGTCCGCGGAGTTGACCACGGCCACGGTCAGCCGGCCGTCCCAGCGGGCCATGAACTCGGCGGCCTTCTCGTGCCCGAGGCCGACCGACACCATCCCGCCCTGATCGGCCAACACCGCCAGCGCGCGGCTGCGCAGCGCGACCACCTTGGCGGCGTCCTCCAACGACAGCGCCCCGGCCACGTACGCCGCCGCGATCTCCCCCTGGGAGTGCCCGACCACGGCATCGGGTCCGACACCATGGGCACGCCACAGCGCGGCCAGCGCCACCATCACCGCGAACAGCGCCGGCTGCACCACATCCACCCGCTCCAACGAGCCACCGCCCGTCAGCACCTCCACCAACGACCAGTCCGTGTACGGCGCCAACGCAGCAGCACACGCGTCGATCGCCTCCCGGAACACCGGCTCCGAGGCGTACAACTCCCCACCCATACCGACCCACTGCGCACCCTGCCCCGGGAACACGAACACCGAACGACCCAGCGAACCGGCCACACCCGTGATGACGCGGGGGTCCGCGTCGGCGAGCGCGGCCAGTTCCGCCATGAGGTCGGTCCGGGTGGCGCCCACCAGGGCCGCCCGGTGGGCGAGCATGGTGCGGGTGGTGGCCAGGGCCCGGCCGATCGCGGCCGGACGGAGTCCGGGGTGGGCGGTGACGTGGTCCGCGAGCCGTCGGGCCTGGGCGCGGAGGGCGTCGTCCGTCTTGCCGGACAACAGCCACACGGTGGGCTCCGCGGAGTCGTCCGCGGCGGCTTGTCCGGCGGTTTCCTCCGGGAACTGTTCGATGACGACGTGCGCGTTGGTGCCGCTGGCCCCGAAGGCCGAGATGCCCGCGCGGCGGGGACGCCCCGTCTCCGGCCACGGCCGGGCCTCGGTCAGCAACCGGATGTCACCGGTGTCCCACTCGACGTGCGGCGTGGGCTCCTGGACGTGCAGCGTCGGCGGCAGTTCGGCGTTCCGCATCGCCATGACCATCTTGATCACACCCGCCACACCGGCTGCCGCCTGGGTGTGGCCGATGTTCGACTTCACCGACCCCAGCCACAACGGCTCCACCCGGTCCCGGCCGTACGTCGCCAACAGCGCCTGCGCCTCGATCGGGTCACCGAGCGTCGTCCCCGTACCGTGCGCCTCCACCGCGTCCACCTCGGACGCCTCCAACCCGGCGTTCGCCAGCGCCTGGCGGATGACGCGTTCCTGGGAGAGGCCGTTGGGCGCGGTCAGCCCGTTGGACGCCCCGTCCTGGTTCACCGCCGAACCCCGCACCACCGCCAACACCCGGTGACCGTTACGACGGGCATCGGACAACCGCTCCAGCAGCACCAGCCCCGCACCCTCACCCCACGCCGTACCGTCGGCCGTCGACGAGAAGGGCTTGCACCGGCCGTCAGGGGCCAGGGCACGCTGGCGGGAGAACTCCGTGAACTGCAGGGGGGTGACGCTCACGGTCACTCCGCCGGCCAGGGCGAGTGTGCACTCCCCCGAGCGCAGTGCCTGCGCGGCGAGGTGGATCGCCATCAGGGACGAGGAGCAGGCGGAGTCGACGGACACGGCCTGGCCCTGGAGGCCCAGCACGTAGGAGACCCGGCCGGAGGTGATGCTCGGCGAGATGCCGGTGGCGAGGTAGCCCTCGGTGTCGGGCGGTGCCTGGTCGGGGCTGCCGACGTAGCCGGAGGACCAGATGCCGGTGAACACGCCCGTCTGGCTGCCCCGCAACGACGTCGGATCGATCCCCGCGTCCTCGAACGTCTCCCACGCGGTCTCCAGCAGCACCCGCTGCTGCGGATCCATGGCGAGCGCCTCGCGCGGCGAGATCCCGAAGAAGTCGGCATCGAATCCCGCCGCGTCCGCGAGAAAACCACCCGACCGCGTGTACGACGTCCCGGGGTGATCCGCATCCGGGTGGAACAACTTCTCGACGTCCCACCCGCGATCAGCCGGGAACGCCCCGATCGCGTCCACCCCACCCGAGACCAGGCCCCACAGCTCCTCCGGAGACCCCACCTCACCCGGCAACCGGCACCCCATGCCCACGATCACCACCGGATCGGCCCCGACATCCACTCCACCCATCGGCACCACCGGCGCCACCTCCGCACCCTCGCCGGAGAGTTCGGCGGTGAGGTGGTCGGCGAGGTCGGCGGGGGTGGGGTGGTCGAAGACGAGGGTCGCGGGCAGCCGCAGGCCGGTGGCGCCGGCGAGGCGGTTGCGCAGTTCGACGGCGGTCAGGGAGTCGAAGCCGAGGTCGCGGAAGGCGAGTCCGGGGCTGATCGCGGCGGCGTCGGAGTGGCCGAGGACGGTGGCGGTGTGGGCGGCGACCAGGGACAGCAGGTCCGACGCAGGCGCCTTGGGCGTCGGCAGGGTCTGCGGCATCGAGAGGTCGGCCGTGGTCAGCGCGGGACGTCCGGCGGCCAGCGCGGTGTCGAACATGGCCAGGGCGCGTTCGAGGCTGATGGGACGGATGCCCTTGCGGGCGAGGCGTTGGCGGTCGGCCGCGGTGAGGTGGGCGGTCATGCCGCTCTCCTGCTCCCAGTAACCCCAGGCCATCGACACGGCGGGCAGTCCGAGGGTCTGCCGGTGTGCGGCGAACGCGTCGAGGTAGGAGTTCGCGGCCGCGTAGCCGGCCTGGCCGGCGTTGCCGAGTACGCCCGCGGCCGCGGAGAACAGCACGAAGGCGGCGAGGTCGTGCTCGCGGGTCAGCTCGTGCAGGTGCCAGGCGCCGTCGACCTTGGGACGCAGCACCCGGTCGAGCTGCTCCGCGGTCAGCCGTTCCACGACGGTGTCGTCGAGCACGCCGGCCGCGTGGACGACGGCGGTGAGCGGATGCTCGGCCGGGATCGAGTCCAGGACGGCCGCCAGCGCGTCCCGGTCCGCGACGTCGCAGGCCACGACCCGTACGTCGACGTCCTCTTGCGCCTCCAGGTGCGGCACCGCGCCGCCGCCGCGGCTGACGAGCAGCAGGTGCCGTACCCCGTAGCGGGACACCAGGTGCCGGGCGACGGCCTGGCCGAGGGTGCCGGTGCCGCCGGTGATCAGCACGGTGCCGTCGGGGTCGATCGGCCGGGGGACGGTGAGGACGATCTTGCCGGTGTGGCGGGCCTGGCTCATCAGCCGGAAGGAGTCGACGGCCTGGCGCAGGTCCGCGGCGGTGACCGGCAGCGGCTCCAGCGTCCCGTCGGCGACCATCTCCACGACCATGGAGAGGATGTCGCCCTGCCGCGCGGGGTCGACGTCGTTGAGGTCGAAGGCCCGGTAGATCAGGCCCTCGGGTGAGCGGACGTCCGTCTTGCCCAGCTCGACGAACCGTCCGCCGTCGGCGAGCAGCCGCAGGGAGGCGTCGGTGAGTTCTCCCGCGAGCGAGTTGAGGACGACGTCCATGGCCGGGAACCGGTCGGTGAAGCGGGTGTCGCGGGACGAACCGATGTGGTCGTCCGCCAGTCCGAGGCGCCGCAGGGTGTCCCACTTGGCGGGGCTCGCGGTGGCGAAGACCTCCGCGCCGCTGTTCAGGGCCAACCGGATGGCGGCCATGCCCACGCCGCCCGCGCCGGAGTGGACCAGGACCCGGTCGCCGGGGCGCAGTTCGCCGAGGTCGAACAGCCCGTACCAGGCGGTGGTGAACGCGACGGGCACCGACGCCGCCTCGGTGAAGCTCCAGCCGTCGGGGATCGCGGTGAGGAGCCGGTGGTCGGCGACCGCGCGCGACCCGAAGGCGCCGGGCATCAGTCCCAGGACGCGGTCGCCGGGCCGCCAGGCCGTGACGCCGGGCCCGACCTCGAGGACGGTGCCGGCCCCTTCGCCGCCCAACGGGGGCCGGTCCGGGTACATGCCGAGGGTGATGAGCACGTCGCGGAAGTTCAGGCCGGCCGCGCGTACGGCGACCCGTACCTGTCCGGGTTCCAGCGCGGCCTCCTGCCAGGGCAGCAGGGCCAGGTCGTCCAGTTGTCCGGTGCCGGACTCGCTCAGCCGGTACGCGCCGTCGGGGGCGGTCGGTTCCGGCGCGTACCTGGCCTGCCGCGGCACGAGGACGCCTTCGCGGCGCAGGGCCAGTTCGGGTTCGTCGCCGGCTGTCATGGCGGCCCGGACCGCGTCCTCCTCGGACGCGTCGCCCAGGTCGACCAGGACGAACCGGCCGGGGTGCTCGGCGGCGGCGCTGCGGACCAGGCCGCGTACGGCCGCGCCGGCCACGCCGCGGGTCAGGACGGCCAGGCGGGCGGCCGCCCGCTCCGGCTGCTCGGCCAGGAAGTCCTGGACGAGCGCGCGGGCCCGCTGGACGAGGGCGTGCACGGAGTCCGCGTCGGCTTCCGCGGTGAGCACCGGGCTCGGCACCACCTCGGTCGGTGTGCTCGCGGTGAGGGGCACCCACCGGGTGTGCAGCACCGCGGCCCGGGCCGCGGCGGCCGGACGGACGGTCAGCGCGGTGATGTCCGCGACCGGGTTGCCGGACAGGTCGGTCAGGGTCGCGCGGTAGGTGTCGGTGCCCGTGCGGGCCAGGTGGACCCGGGCGGACGACACACCGGTGGTGTGCACGGCGACGCCGGAGAAGGAGAACGGCAGCCGGACCCGGGTGTCGGGGCTGAGCAGGATCAGCGGTTGGAGTGCGGCGTCCAGGAGCGCGGGGTGGATGCCGAAGCCGGCGCCGTCGGGGACGGACACCTCGGAGTACAGTTCGTCCTCGCCCTGCCACAGCTCCCGCACGCCCCGGAACGCGGGTCCGTACTGGTATCCGAGTCCGGCGAGGAAGTCGTAGAACCCTTCGGGGTCCACGGGTTCGGCGTTCCTCGGGGGCCAGTCGAGGCGGCCGGCCGTCACCTGGCCGCCGAGGGTTCCGGACGCGTGGCGGACCCAGCCGTCGCCGCCCTTGGAGTGCACGGTGACCGGGCTGCGGCCGGCGTCGTCCGGGGCGCCGACCGAGACCTGGATGTCCGTGGGTGTGTCCGGGAGCGCGAGGGGCAGGTGCAGGACGAGGTCGTCGACGGGCCCACCGGCCAGGGTGGCGAGTTCGAGGAAGGCGGTGCCCGGCAGCAGGACCGTGCCGTCGACGGCGTGGTCGGCCAGCCAGGGGTGGGTGCGGGTGGAGACGCGGCCGCTGTGCACGGTGCCCCCGTCGGGCAGCTCGACCGTGGTGCCCGCCAGCGGGTGCCCGGTGCCGTGGTCGCCGGCCGCGGGGGTGAGCCAGTAGGTGCTGCGCTGGAAGGCGTAGCCCGGCAGCCTGACGCCGTGCGGGCGGTCGTGCGGCCAGGTCACGGCGACGCCCTGGACGTGGAGGCGGGCCAGGGCGGTGTGGAACTCCCCGATGGCGCCCTGGTCCCGGCGCAGGGTGCCGGTCGCCACGCCGTCCAGGTCCTGCACCAGCACCGGGTGCGGGCTGACTTCCACGAACACCTCGTGGCCGTCGGCGGTGAGCCGGGCGGTGGCCAGGTCGAACCGTACGGGTTCGCGGAGGTTGCGGTACCAGTAGTCGGCGTCGAGGGCGGAGGTGTCGACCGGCTCACCGGTGACGGTGGAGTAGAAGGGAATCGCCGCGGGCCGGGGCCGGAGGTCCGCGAGGTCGGTCAGAAGCTGCTCGCGGACCGTCTCGACCTGCGCCGAGTGCGCCGCGTAGTCGACGGGGATTGCGCGGGCGCGGATGTCGTCCCTGGCGCAGGCTGCCAGCAGTTCGTCCAGGGCCCCGGGTTCGCCGGACACGACGACGGTCGAGGCGGAGTTGACCACCGCGACGGTGATCCGGTCGCCCCAGGGGCTCAGGTAGCCGGCGGCGTCGTCCGCGGACAGCGCGACCGAGACCATGCCGCCGTGTCCGGCCAGAGCGACCAGGGCCTTGCTGCGCAGGGCGACCGCCTTCGCGGCGTCGTCCAGGGACAGCGCGCCGGCCACGTACGCCGCCGCGATCTCCCCCTGCGAGTGCCCGACGACGGCATCGGGTTCCACACCATGGGCACGCCACAGGTCGGCCAGTGCCACCATCACCGCGAACAGGGCGGGCTGGACCACATCCACCCGCTCCAGCGAGCCGCCGCCGGTCAGCACCTCCACCAACGACCAGTCCGTGTACGGCGCCAACGCCGCAGCACACGCGTCGATCGCCGCCCGGAACACCGGCTCCGAGGCGTACAACTCCCCACCCATGCCGACCCATTGCGCCCCCTGCCCCGGGAACACGAACACCGAACGACCCAGTGGACGGGCGGTCCCGGTGACCAGGCCCGGCGCGGTGCCGCCTTCGGCCAGGGCGTCCAGGGCCTCGGCGGTGCCGACCACCACGGCCCGGTGCTCGAACACGGTGCGGGCGGCCAGAGCGCCCCCGACGGCTGCCGGGCTCACCTCGGGACGTACGGCGGTGAAGGCGCCCAGCCGGCGCGCCTGCTCCCGCAGCGCCGCCTCGGACCTGGCCGACAGCGGCCAGAGGACCTGGTCGTCCGCGCGGCCCCGGGGAGCGGGTGCGGCGGAGTGGGCCTCGGCGGGCTGTTCGAGGTTGCTCTGCTCGATGATGACGTGGGCGTTGGTGCCGCTGATGCCGAAGGCGGAGACGGCGGCCCGCCGCGGCCGCCCGGTCCCGGGCCAGGCGATGGGTTCGGTGAGCAGGCGGACCGCGCCGGAGGCCCAGTCGACGTGCGGGGAGGGCGCGTCCACGTGGAGGGTTCGCGGCAGTTCGCCGTGCCGCATCGCCATGACCATCTTGATCAGGCCGGCCGCGCCGGCCGCCGCCTGGGTGTGGCCGATGTTCGACTTCACCGACCCCAGCCACAACGGCTCCACCCGGTTCCGGCCGTAGGTCGCCAGGAGTGCCTGGGCCTCGATGGGATCGCCGAGGGTGGTGCCGGTGCCGTGGGCCTCCACCGCGTCCACCTCGGACGCCTCCAACCCGGCACTGGCGAGGGCCTGACGGATCACCCGCTCCTGGGAGGGGCCGTTGGGCGCGGTCAGGCCGTTGGAGGCGCCGTCCTGGTTGGTGGCGGAGCCTCGGACGACCGCCAGCACCTCGTGGCCGTTGCGGCGGGCGTCGGACAGGCGTTCCAGCAGCAGCAGGCCGGCGCCCTCGGCCCAGCCCGCCCCGTCGGCCGCGGCGGCGAAGGACTTGCTGCGGCCGTCGGGCGCGCTCGCCCCCTGCCGGGACATCTCGGTGAACAGCGTGGGTGCCGCGTTGACGGTGACGCCGCCGGCCAGGGCGAAGGAGCACTCTCCCGAGCGCAGTGCCTGAGCGGCCAGGTGCAGGGCCACCAGGGACGACGAGCAGCCGGTGTCCAGGGACAGTGCCGGGCCGAGCAGGCCCAGCTGGTACGCCAGCCGGCCGGAGCCCACGCTCGACGCGGTGCCGGTGACCTGGTAGCCCTCCAGGTCGTCGGGGACCGGCCCGGCGGCGTAGCCGGTGGACCAGATGCCGGTGAACACGCCGGTGGGTGTGCCCTCCAGCGTGGTCGGGTCGATACCCGCGTACTCGATGGTCTCCCACGCGGTCTCCAGCAGGATCCGCTGCTGCGGGTCCATGGCGAGCGCCTCGCGCGGCGAGATCCCGAAGAACGCCGCGTCGAAGTCGCCGGCGGCGTCGAGGAAGCCGCCCCGGGACGTGGTCGACGTGCGGGGACGGCTTCCCGTCGGGTCGTACAGGCGGTCGATGTCCCAGCCCCGGTCGGCCGGGAAGTCGCCGACCGCGTCCACACCGTCCGCGACCAGCCGCCACAGGTCCTCGGGGGTGCCGACGCCTCCGGGGAAGCGGCAGCCCATGCCGATGACCGCGATCGGCTCGTCCGTCGCGGCCGGGGCCGCGGCCTGCGGCGCGCCCTGCTCGCCGGACCCGCCGGACAGGTGGGCGGCCAGCCGTGCCGGGGTGGGGTGGTCGAAGACGAGGGTGGCGGGCAGTTTCACCCCGAGCGCGGCGGTCAGGCGGTTGCGCAGTTCCACCGAGGTCAGCGAGTCGAAGCCCAGGTCCTTGAACGCCTGCCGGGGGTCGAGCCGCTCGGGGGTGGCGTGTCCCAGCACCCCGGCGGCGTGGGTGGTGATCAGCTCCAGCAGGTCGGTGCCGCCGGCGGGGGGCGCGGGTCGGGGGGCCTGCGGCCGGCTGTGGGCCTCGGGCAGGTCCCGCAGCAGCCGGCTCGGCCGCGCATGGGTGTAGGCGCGGGCGAACTGTGCCCAGTCGGCCTCGGTGACGACCGCGAGGGCCTCGTCGTGGTCGAGGACGTCCTGCAGCGCGTCGAGTGCCCGGCCCGGGTCCAGTTCGCCGAGGCCGAGCAGGGTGCGCTGGCGCTGCACGGACTCCAGGGCCGCCATGCCGCCTTCGGCCCAGATGCCCCAGGCGACGGAGGTCGTGGCGCGGCCCTGGGCGCGGTGCTGTGCGGCCAGGGCGTCGAGGAAGGCGTTGCCGGCGGCGTACGCCGCGCCGTGGCCGTCGCCCCACACGCCCGCGGTGGAGGAGAACAGGACGAAGGCGTCGAGGTCCGGCAGGAGTTCCGCCAGGTTCGCCGCCCCGGCGACCTTGGCCGTGACGACCTCGGCGAACTCCGCCGGTGTCGTGTCGGCCAGCCTGGTCGCCCTGATCACGCCGGCGGTGTGGAAGACCGCGCGGATGTCTCCGACGCGCTCGACGAGGTCCCGCAGGGCGTCCCGGTCGGCCACGTCGCACGCCGCCACGGTCACCCGCGCCCCGGCCGCCTCCAGTTCGTCGCGCAGGCCGGCCGCGCCGGGTGCGTCGGGCCCGCGGCGGGCGGCCAGCACGATGTGCTCCGCGCCCTGCCGCGCGAGGCGGCGGGCCACGTGTCCGCCGAGCGCGCCGGTGCCGCCGGTGACCAGCACCGTGCCCCGCGGCCGCCAGGTTCGCGCGGCCGGGCCCGACGGGGCCTTGCGGCGCAGCCGCTTGGCGAAGCGCCGGGTGCCGCGGATCGCCACCTGGTCCTCGCCCGTGCCGGCGAGCACGACGAGCAGCGCGTTCACGCTCTCCTCGTCGGGCACGGCGGGAAGGTCGACCAGGCCGCCCCAGCCGTGCGGGAACTCCAGCGCCGCGGACGCGCCGGTGCCCCACGCCAGGGCCTGGGCCGGGCTGGTGACCGGGTCGGTGCCCGAGGTGCTCACGGCGCCGCTGGTCGCGCACCACAGCGGGACGGCCGCCCGCACCGGGTCCAGGGTGCGGACCAGATCCAGGGTGCGGACCAGGCCCGCCGGGAGCACCGGGCGGTCGGGGTGCGGCTCCTCGTCCAGCGCCAGCAGCGACAGCACGCCGTCCGGCCCGGGCCGAGTGTCCCCGGTGTCGGCCGCGTCCCAGCTGTCGGCCACCGCGAAGCCCCGTTCGCGCAGGGCCTCGGCCCACGGGTGCCCGGTCGTGGCCAGGACGAGCCAGCGGGCCGGGTCCACCGGGGCCGCGGTAGCGCTCGTCGGCGCCCATGCCACCTGGTACCGCCAGTCGTCCCGGGGCACCGGCGGGGTCGCGGTCACCCAGTAGGGCTCGCGCTGGAAGGCGTACGTGGGCAGGTCCGCCCTGGGTGCGGTGCGGGGCAGGACCGGAGTCCAGTCGACGTCGGCTCCGGCGGCGTGGAGGCGTCCCGCCGCGGCGAGGAACTCGGTGAGGCCGCCGTGATCGCGGCGCAGTGTTCCGGTGGCGGCGACGTCCAGCGCGGGCACCAGCACCGGGTGCGGGCTGACCTCCAGGAACAGGTCGTGGCCGTCGGCGGTGAGCCGGGCGGTGGCCAGGTCGAAGCGTACGGGTTCGCGGAGGTTGCGGTACCAGTAGTCGGCGTCGAGGGCGGAGGTGTCGACCGGCTCACCGGTGACGGTGGAGTAGAACGGGATCGCCGCCGAGTGGGGCGTGATGTCGGCCAGGTCGGTGAGCAGTTGCTCGCGGATCGCCTCGACCTGCGCGGAGTGGGCGGCGTAGTTGACGGGCAGGCGGCGGGCGCGGATGCCGTCGGCCTCACAGACCGTCAGCAGTTCGTCCAGCACGTCGAGGCCGCCGGACACCACGACCGCCGCGGGTCCGTTCACCACGGCGGTGGTCAGCCGCTCGCCCCAGCGGGCCAGGTAGTCGGCGGCCTGTTCGACGGACAGCGCGAGGGACACCATGCCGCCCCGGTCGGCGATGTCGGCCAGTGCCCTGGACCGTAGCGCCACGACCTTGGCGGCGTCCCGCAGCGACAGCGCGCCGGCGACGTACGCGGCGGCGATCTCCGCCTGGGAGTGGCCGACCACGGCGTCCGGCTGCACGCCGTGGGACCGCCACAGGTCGGCCAGCGCCACCATGACGGAGAACAGGGCCGGCTGCACCACGTCGACGCGGTCCAGCGAGCCGTGGCGCAGTTCGTCGACCAACGACCAGTCGGTGTACGGGGCCAGGGCGGCGGCGCAGGCGTCGATGCCGGCGCGGAAGACCTCGGACTGCTCGTACAGGTCGCGGCCCATGCCCGCCCACTGCGCCCCCTGTCCGGGGAAGACGAACACGGTCCCGCCGGTACGGGCCGGCAGGCCCGGCAGTCCCTGCGGGAGCGCGGCCAGGCCGGAGAGCAGGTCGTCCCGGTCGGCGCCGACCACCGCGGCCCGGTGCTCGAACCGGGTGCGGGCGGCCAGTGCGCGGCTGATCGCGGCGGCCGGGACGTCGGGGTGGGCGGTCGCGTACGCGTGCAACCGCTCGGCCTGGGCGCGCAGCGCGGCGTCGGTCTTCGCGGACAGCAGCCAGGCGGTGGGGGCGGTCCGGTCGGCGGGTTCGGCAAGGTGGCCGGGGTCCGGCTCGGAGGACTGTTCGATGATCAGGTGGGCGTTGGTGCCGCTGATGCCGAAGGCCGAGATGCCGGCGCGGCGCAGGTGCTCGTGCTCCGGCCACGGCCGGGCCTCGGTGAGCAGCCGGACGCCGCCGGAGGCCCAGTCGACGTGCGGGGAGGGGGCGTCCATGTGCAGGGTGCGCGGCAGTTCGCCGTGCCGTATCGCCATGACCATCTTGATCAGGCCCGCGATGCCGGCGGCGGCCTGGGTGTGGCCGATGTTGGACTTCACCGACCCCAGCCACAACGGCTCGTCCCGGTCCTGACCGTAGGCGGCCAGCAGGGCGTGGGCCTCGATGGGATCGCCGAGGGTGGTGCCGGTGCCGTGGGCCTCCACCGCGTCCACCTCGGACGCCTCCAGCCCGGCATTGGCGAGGGCCTGACGGATCACCCGCTCCTGCGACGGACCGTTCGGCGCGGTCAGGCCGTTGGACGCGCCGTCCTGGTTGACCGCGCTTCCCGCGACGACCGCCAGCACCCGGTGGCCGTTGCGGCGGGCGTCCGACAGACGTTCCAGCAGCACCAGGCCGGCGCCCTCGGCCCAGCTGGTGCCGTCGGCCGCGGCGGCGAAGGGCTTGCTGCGGCCGTCCGCCGCGAGGCCGTGCTGGCGGGAGAACTCGGTGAAGCCCAGCGGTGTCGCCATGATCGTGACACCGCCGGCGATCGCCAGCGAGCACTCGCCCGCGCGCAGGGCCTGGGCGGCCAGATGGACGGCGACCAGGGACGACGAGCAGGCGGTGTCCACGGACAGCGCCGGACCGCGCAGCCCGAGGTGGTAGGCGACCCGGCCGGACGTGACGCTGGTCGCGACGCCGGTGAACAGGTACCCCTCCAGGTCCTCCGGCAGGCCAGGACCGGTCGCGTAGCCGGACGACCAGACGCCGGTGAACACGCCGGTGTGGCTGCCGCGCAGCGAGGCCGGGTCGATCCCGGCGTGCTCGAAGGTCTCCCAGGCCGTCTCCAGCACGAGCCGCTGCTGCGGGTCCATGGCGAGCGCCTCGCGGGGCGAGATGCCGAAGAACGGGGCGTCGAAGCCGGCCACCTCCTCCAGGAACCCGCCCCGGGTGATGTACGTGGTGCCCGCGCCGCGCAGTTCCGGGTCGTACAGGCCGCCCAGGTCCCAGCCGCGGTCGTCCGGGAAGTCGCCGATCGCGTCCACGCCCTCCGTGACGAGCCGCCACAGGTCGTCCGGCGAGGCCACCCCGCCGGGGAAGCGGCAGCCCATCCCCACGATGACGACCGGGTCGTCGTCGTGGGCGGCCTGGGCGGCGGGGGCCGGCCGGTCGCCGGGGCCGGTGCGCAGCCAGTCGATCAGCTCCGCGGGCGTCGGGTGGTCGAAGACGAGACCGGAGGGGAGTTGCCGGTCCAGGGCGCCGGCCAGGCGGTTGCGCAGTTCGAGCCCGGTGACGGAGTCGAAGCCGAGGTCCTTGAAGGTGAGCGCGGGATCGATGTCCGCGGGGTTCTCGTGGCCCAGCACGAGCGCGATCTGCGCGGTGACGACGGCGGCCGCGTCGGCCGCGTCGCCCGACTCGGGGTCGCCCGTGTCCGTGCCGCCGTCCGGCCGGCCGGGCGCGGCGGTCTGCGCTGCCTGCGTCCCCGGGCCGGCCGGGGTCAGCCCGCTCTGCCCGGCTGTCGTTTCGGGCAGCCAGTACGAACGCCGTTGGAAGGCGTACGTGGGCAGGTCGACCGGCGCGGCCCCGGCGACGGCCGGGGACCAGTCGACCGGCACGCCGGCCACGAACAGCCGGGCCAGCGCGGTCAGGAAGGCGTCCGGCCCGCCCCGGTCACGGCCCAGCGTGCCGGTGGCGACGCCGGGCACGCCGGTCCTCTCCCGGGCCTGTTCCAGGCTCTGTTCGATGGCGGGCAGCAGCACCGGGTGCGGGCTGACCTCGACCACGACGTCGTGCCCGTCCGCCAGCAGCGCGGCGGTGGCCAGGTCGAAGCGGACCGGCTCGCGCAGGTTGCGGTACCAGTAGCCGGCGTCGAGCTGCGTGGTGTCGTCGAGGAGGCCGCCGGTGACCGCGGAGTAGTACGGGATGGTGCCCTGCCGCGGCCGCACACCGTCCAGTTCGGTGTGCAGCCGCTCACGGATCGCCTCGACGTGCGCGCCGTGGGAGGCGTAGTCCACCAGGACGACGCGTGCGCGGACACCGTCCGCCGCGCAGGACTCGACCAGTTCGGACAGGGCCTGCGTGTCGCCGGACACCACGACCGAGCCGGTGGCGTTGACCACGGCGACCGTCAGCGCGCCACCCCAGCGCGACACGTAGTCCTCGGCCCGCTCGGCGGACAGGGCCACGGACACCATGCCGCCCCGGCCGGTCAGCGCCACCAGCGCGCGGCTGCGCAGTGCCACGATCCGGGCCGCGTCGGACAGCGACAGCGCGCCCGCGACGTACGCCGCGGCGATCTCGCCCTGCGAGTGCCCGACCACCGCGTCGGGCTCGACTCCGAAGGAGCGCCACAGTTCCGCCAGGGACACCATCACCGCGAACAGGGCTGGCTGCACGACGTCCACGCGGTCGAGCGGGGCGCCGTCCAGGACATCGGCCAGCGACCAGTCGGTGTACGGGGCCAGGGCCTGGGCGCACTCGTCCATGGCGGCCCGGAAGACGGGGTACGCGGCGTACAGCTCCCGGCCCATGCCGACCCACTGGGCACCCTGGCCGGGGAACACGAAGACGGTACGGCCCGGGGTGCCGGCCCGGTCGGCGGCGACCTGGACGGAGTCGAGCAGGACCGCGCGGTGCGCGAAGCGGGTCCTGGTGGTGGCCAGCGCGTGCGCGACCTCGGCGGCGGTCAGGTCCGGGTGGCTGCGCACGTGTTCGCGCAGGCGCCCGATCTGCGCCCGTAGCGCCTGCTTGGTCCGCGCCGTGACGATCCACGGCGCCGGCCGGGCCTCGGGGGCGGGCCGCCGGGCCGGCGGCGCGGCCGCGTCGGGCGCCTGCTCGACGATCACGTGCGCGTTGGTGCCGCCCATGCCGAACGACGACACCCCGGCGAGCAGGGGCGCGTCCGGACGCGGCCAGGGGGTCAGCGCGGTCTGGACCCGCAGCGCCAGGGCGTCGAGAGGGATGCCGGGGTTGGGGGTTTCGTAGTTCAGGCTCGGCGGCAGTGCGCGGTGGTGCACGCTGAGGACGGCCTTGAGCAGACCGACGATGCCCGCGGCGCCTTCCAGGTGGCCGACGTTCGTCTTGGCGGATCCGACCCGCAGGGCGTCGCCGGACTCGGCCGGGTCGCGGTAGGCCGCCGCGAGGGCGGCGGCCTCGACGGGGTCGCCGACAGCGGTGCCGGTGCCGTGCAGCTCCACGTACTGCACATCGGCGGGACGCACGCCGGCGCGGGCCAGTGCTTCGCGGATGACCTGTTCCTGGGCCTGCGCGCTGGGCACGGTCAGGCTCCGGGTGGCGCCGTCGTTGTTGACCGCGCTGCCCCGGATGACACCGTAGACGCGGTCCCCGTCGGCCAGGGCCCGGTCCAGCGGTTTCAGGACGAGGAAGGCGCCGCCCTCGCCGCGCACGAAGCCGTTGGCCCGGGCGTCGAAGGTGAAGCAGCGGTCGTCCGGGGACAGGCCGCCGAACTCCGCCGCTCCCTCCTCGCGGGCGGCGGTCAGGTTGAGGTTCACCCCGCCGGCCAGGGCGAGCGCCGACTCGCCGCGGCGCAGGCTCTCGACCGCCAGGTGCACCGCGACCAGCGCCGACGACTGGGCCGTGTCGACCGTCATGCTCGGTCCGCGCACACCGAGGAAGTGCGAGACGCGGTTGGCGATGACGCCCCGGTTGGTGCCGGTCAGCGTGTGCGGCGTGATGTGACCCGGGTAGGCCAGGGACGTGTAGTCCTCCCACATCGCGCCGACGAACACCCCGGTCGGGCCGCCCGTCAGCGCGCTCGGCACGATCCGGGCGTCCTCCAGGGCCTCCCAGGCGAGTTCGAGCATGAGCCGCTGCTGCGGGTCCATGCCGACGGCCTCACGGGGGGACACACCGAAGAACGCCGCGTCGAAGCCGTCCACCCGGTCCAGGTAGCCGCCGCGCCGTACGCCCTGCCGGCCCTCGGGCGGCGCGGTGATCGCGTCGGCCCCGTCGCACAACAGTCGCCAGAAAGCCTCCGGATCCGGGGCTTTCGGCAACCTGCCCGCCATTCCGATGACAGCGACACGATCGGCGTCCGAATCCAGGGGGAAGCGCATCACATCGACACCTCGTGAGCCGGGGGGATGAAGGAAGGCGGGGTGTTTCCGTAGCAGTCCCGATGGTGCGGCTCCGGCCGCGCGAGCGGCCGGATCATCGAGCGCGCGGGCAGCCCGGCGACCGGGTGGTATCCGAACCCGGACTCGCCCGCGCTTCGGGCTTTCTGAATCAGTGGAGCGGTCCTCGCAAGCGCCGGCGTCGGCGACGCTCTTCGAGGAAATGCACTGGTGAGCTGAGCGTAGGAGGCGTGGCGATGATCGTTCCGCCACGCACTTGAGCATGGCAGCAACATCACACCATCGCCACAAGCCAGGCGAAGGCTGTCTCGAAGGAGGCACATCACGGCGTCATATGCCTCCACGAAAGAGGCACCGTGGCGAGATCCGTCCCGTGTCTTTTATGAAACGCGTCGTTTCTCACGGACGGCCCGTCGCAGTGTCAGTCGGCTGACCTGCTGGTGAACCCGCCGATGCGGTCGGGAAGTTCGTCCACACCCTGCACCGTCAAGGCCGGGCCGGGTTCATGGAAACCGTCGACGCCGCCGGTGACAACGTCCTAGAATCCCGTTCGCACTCGCGCAGAAGCGTCACTCGACCGTCATCCGGCCACCGGCGCCGCCGACAGTTCCGGCCGAACCGTTCGCCCCCATCGACTTCGAGACGATCGCGAAGCTCCACCGCCCCCGGCGGCCCACAACCCAACTGTCACCGATCCGTGCATCGGGTCCCGGCCGTTCGCGCCCGGCACCCGGCGCCCGGTCCTGGTGACATCCAGTCAGGAGGCAGCGATGCAAGCCACGTTCCCCCTCGCCACACCACACCACCTCGACAACGAGCCCGAAGCCGAGGCCCTGCTCGCGCAGGCTCCGGTCGTCCGGGCGACGATGGGTCCGGCAGACGTCTGGCTCGCCCTCTCCTACAAGGCGGTGCGCCAGGTTCTGAGCGACAGCCGGTTCAGCCGGGAGGCGGCCACACTTCCGGGCAGCCCGCTGAAACTGTCCGTCGCCTCCGACCCGCTCCTGATCTCCAGCCAGGACGGCGACCGCCACGCCCGGCTGCGCAAGCTGATGTCGCAGGCGTTCAGCCCGCGCATGGTCGATCAGCTCGAACCACGCGTGCAGTCCATCGTGGACTCCCTGCTCGACGACCTCGACCCGACCGCGGACCTCGTGACGGGTCTCTGCGCTCCACTGCCGTTGATGGTCATCTGCGAGCTGCTCGGCGTGCCCTACACCGAGGCGGAGGCCATCCGCAGGTGGACCAGGCGGCTGTTCGTCACCAACATCACTCCGGACGAACTGCGGGCCGCGCAGTCCGAGATGCAGGACTGGCTCGCCGACCTGGTGCGGCACAAGCGGGCGCAGCCGGACGGCGGGTTGATCTCGGCGATGGTCGCCGCCAACGACGAGGGCGACCACCTCACCGAACCCGAGCTGCTGGCCAACCTCGAGGGCCTGCTGATCGCCGGCCACGAGACGACCGTCAACCAGCTGGGCAACTCCTTCCTGACCCTGCTGCGCCACCCGGACCAACTCGCGCTGCTGCGGTCGTCGCCGGACCTGATCGGACCGGCGGTCGACGAACTACTGCGCTACAGCAGGCTCTTCACCTCTGCCGAGGTCCGCGTCACGACCGAGCCCGTCGACCTGGAGGGCGTCGAACTGGGGGCGGGCGAAGCGGTGTTGCCGGTCATCGTCGCGGCCAACCGCGACCCCGGTGTGTACCCGGATCCCGGCCGCTTCGACATCACGCGCGAAGGACCGGCAGCGCACCTCGCCTTCGGGCACGGGCCGCACTTCTGCCTCGGCGCGATACTGGCCCGCCGGGAGATGCGGGTGGCGATCGGGTCCGCGGTGAAGCGGTACCCGGGACTGCGCCTCGCCGTCGACGAGTCCGAGCTCAGCTACGTGCCGGAACTGGTCTTCCGCGGCCTGCAGGCGCTGCCGGTCACCTGGTGATCCCTGGCCTCTCGTACCGCAGGCGCGGGAACCGGACGGGACCGACCGGTCGGGGCACGACACGACCGACGGCCCTTCCACCACCTTCGGCCTGCGGTACGGCCGGCACGGCGAACCCGAGGCCCAGCGTGCCGCACTGGATCCGGCACTGATGCCACGGCGCACCCGTCGTCCTCGAACCGGCCGTCAGCCGCCCGCCTCCAGGCGGAAGGTGTATCGGCCGGTGTCCAGGTTCCTGGAGCGGATCACGACGGCGTAGCGGTGCGTCGGGTCGGGCAGGGAGACGGGGCCGACCGGGTTGCCGCAGAGCGCGTTGTTGCCGCTGAGTGGCGTGCCCGAGGTCATGTCCCGTAGGTCGGCGACCAGGTCGGCCCCGCAGCCGGGCGGCAGGTCGGTGAGCCGGGCGGTTGTCGCCCCGGCCGCGTCGAACTCGTACCGGTCCTCACGGCCGCGCACGTCGAGGGAGCCCTCGACACGTTGGCCGGGAGTTGCCCCGAGGGTTCGAGGCTTCACCGTGACGAGCCGGAACCGGTACGGGCCGGTGCCGCCCGTGGGAGAGGAGATCTGCACCTCGTGGGAGCCGGCCGGGTCCGGGACGGTGAACTGGACGTTTCCTCCGGTGCAGGGGAAGTTGTTGCCGGAGCCCCCGACGAGGTCGATGGTGAAGGTCTGGTCGCAGCCGTCGCTCGTGCCGCGCCAGTCGGCGACGGCGAAGACGGTGGCTCCGTCGAGGGCCACCTGGTACCGGGCCGACTGCCCCCGTTCGGTGATGTTCCCCGTGACGAGATCGCCGTCGTGCACGATGGCGGGGGCGCTACCAGTCGGCGGCGTGGCGGCGGCCCCGAGTACGAATGACGCTTGTCCGGTCAGGGCGGCATCCATCACGCATTCGTCCAGAGGCGGACCGGCTGCGACGCCCGCGGCCTGACACAGTACCGTCGCGACGCTCCGGTTGGGCACGGTCCCCAGCGTGGTCGGGCGCTCGGGGAAGTCGCGCAGGGTGAAGGTGCCAGTGCTCTCGCCGGATGCGTAGTCGAAGAGGGAATCGGCCTGGTTCACCCGCCAACTGTCCGCGAAGGCGTGGTAGAGCCGGTCGAAGGGCGGGTCCTTGGGCAGCGTCTCGCCTTCCCGCGTCCGTACGTCCTGGTCCGGATCGCCGTTGAAGTCCCCGAGCAGTCCCCGGACGTGGGCCCGGTGAGCCGGTGCGAGGCGGACCTGGACGTTGAGTCCCCAGCTGCCGACGACGTTGGCGGTCAGGAATGTGCCGTCGGGCCACGTGACCCGGTACGACTCCAGGCCGTCGGCGCTCGCGCGGGTCACCGTACCGCCGTGCGGCAGGGCGGTGTCGCCCTCCGGGACGGGCCGGAGCGTTCCGTTCACGCGCACGTCGATGCCGCTCTCGTCGAGGTAGAGGCCGACCCGGTCTCCGGCGGCGTTCGCGGCCACCGCCTTGTTGACGCTGACGAGGGTGGAGCCGGGGTAGGGAACCTGCCGTACCTGGATCCTCAGGTCGCCCGTGGTGGACTCGACGGCGGTGAACTCGCCCGCGGCCTGGAAGTCGTAGCGCAGTCCGTCGAAGGTGGTCACGTGCGGGTCGCCGTTGCTGCCTCCGCAGCCCTCGGCCGGGCAGTCGGTGCCCGCCGGCCCGTGCTTGGGGAACTTGCGCTGTTTCTCCTGGTTCGCTTTGCAACTGTCCACGGAGGGTGGGAGTTTGATGCCGCCGTACGCGGTGCGTTCGGGCAGGCCGCGGAAGCGGCGGTAGGCGTTCTCCGCGAGAGTGGCCGCGACCTCGTCGGTCTGCAGGCCGGGGCCGGCGCCGCTGCACTGGTGGAGGTCGAGGGTGCCGTGGGCCATGTCCCGCGCGTGGTTCATCTCGTGGTACAGCTGGGCGCAGGGGTCGCTCGGGGTGCCGTCACTCAACGGCAGGGTGCTCTGGCTGTTCCAGTAGATGACGCTGTCGGTGCCCGTGCCGTTCGTCGCCTTGTCCCACGCGTCGCCGGCGGGGACGGTTCCGGTGTCTCCGGGGTTGGCCTTCGTGCCGTTGTTGAGGACGATCCGCACCTTACGCTGGGAGAACTGGAGGTCCCGTACGACTCCGGCGGGGTCGCCGCTCTCGTCCTCGGCCCGGTAGGTGCTCATGCACCGGCCGAAGGCCGCCGCCGCGGCTGGGCTCGCGCTGATCTCCGCCCGGGCGTACGTGGCGTCTCCGAGGACCAGCGCGCCGGCGGAGACGAAGGCCAGCAGCGTGAGTCCCGCCGCCGTGGGTGGTCTGCGCCGGGACCGGACCCGGAGCACGACGGCCGCGCACACCACCGTGCCCCCGCCCAGCGCGACCCACGCGGCGGGCCACCCCGACGTGCGACGGGGGCCGTCGACAGTGAAGGCGACGCTCACCGGCCGACTCGTGCCGGGGCACACGTCCTCCGGCCGACCCGGCACCGGTGGGAAGGCGTAGGCCACGGTCGCCTCGTACCGGCCAGGAGTGTCGACCGGCCACAGGGCCTCCACGCTGCCGGACTCCTCGGACCAGGTCACCGAGGGAAGGGCTGCGGGGAGCCCTGCGGCGCTCAAGTCCGTGCTCTCCAGGCTCAGCTGGGCTTGCCCACCCGCTGCAGTGCTCGCGAGTCCCCGTGAGGTGACCGGCCCGAGTCCGTCCTGGAGGAGCAGCGGGGAGACCACGGGCGTGAGGGACTTGCCGTCACGCGCCACTGCGGTGACGGTCAACGATCCGGTGGCCGCCGTGGTCAGCGCACACGCCGTCGCGCCGGCATTCGTCGCGGTGAAGTTCAATCGGACTGGCCGGCCCGCCGAGAACCGTGCCGACTCGGGCTCGCCGCTCAGCGTCACCGGTTGGGGCACCTCCTGCGTGAACACCACCCGTGGGGGCACGGCAGCCTCCACGGGCGGTGCCAGTAGGACGCCGGAGAAAATGCCCAGGGCACCGGCGCACAGCGCCCCGGCGCGGAGGAGGCTGGGCTGCATCGCTTCGACCCTTCTGACAGCTCGCCATGGAACCAGGGACACAGACGTCAACCATGCCAAGACGGGTTGATCACCGCCGTGGAATCACCCCATCCGTGGCGCGTCGGCACTGTCCGGTTCCTTCCGCTGGATCGCGTCGGGCAACGTCCGGGAAGGGGACGTTCGTGATCGCTCACCTGCAGGCGATCCGCCGGCCCAGGCCAGAGCAGAACTCGACCTGCCCTGCCGACCTTCCGCAGCACGTGTCAGCTGCTGTACGTCTGCTTGATGTGCCGGACGCACTCGTCCCGGGTGAGGTAGCCGTCGCCGTCGGCGTCGACCTGCTGGAACTCCTCCAGGGCCTCGTTCTGGCCGACACCCTTGGCCTGCTGCCAGGTCAGCCACTCCGCCCGGGAGATCCTGCCGTCGTTGTCCGTGTCGGCCACGTCGAGGAGGGAGAGCTCGAACGGGATCGCCACCTGGTCGAGGAACTCGGGCCGCCGGTAGGCGGCGACGAACTCCCGGGCGGTGACCTTGCGGTCCGCGTTCTCGTCCGCGGTGGCGAGCAGTTCCTGCCACAGCCGGTTGCCCAGGCCGACCACCCGCCGCCAGGTCGGCGTGCCCGGGTAGCCGGCGCCGGAGCTCTGGAGCATCTCCTGGACCAGTTGGTCGATGTCGACCTGCTCGATCACCCCGTCACCGTCGACGTCCAGCTTCCTGAACATCGCCTGGAAGTGTTCGCGTTCTGCCCGAGTCACCACGGAACCCACCTGTCCCTTTCTGCGTACGACGGAGGTGTCGGGCTCACCATGTCGCACGGCCGGCCTTCGACAGCGGGTGTCGGGCGGCTGATCACTCGAAAGTCGCGCTACCGCGGAGGCCGAATTTCGATCTGATGATCGACTGAAACGCGAGTGTTCCCACGCCCCCTCCGTATCTAGGCTGCTGGAAGGCACGTCGCGAACCGTGAAAGGGCTCCGGAGGTCGAAGTGGACGGGACAGGCGCTGACACGGTTCCGCTCGCGGCCGGCGGACTGCCGCTGTTCGGGCACCTGCTCGGGCTGGTGCGGGGGCGGGCGGTGTTCCTGCAGGGGCTGCGGACCGGTGGCGACATCGTCGAGATGAGGCTCGGGCGGCGGTCGTTCTACGTGCTCAACGCCCCCGAGGCCATTCACGAGGTGCTGGTCACTCAGAGCGGGAAGTTCAGCAAAGGGATGCTGTTCGACCGCGTCCGCCCGTACATCGGGAACGGCCTGGCCACCTCCGACGGGACCTTCCACCTCCGGCAGCGGCGCTCCCTGCAACCCGCGTTCCACCGGGAACGGATCACCCGGTACGCCGAGACGATTGCTGCCGTCGCGGAACAGCGGGTGGGCCGCTGGCGCACCGGGCGGACTCTGGCCATGGAACGGGAGATGCGCGAACTCGCCGTCGCGATGATGCTGCCGACCCTCTTCCCGTCCGCCGACGGGTCCGGGGCCGGGCGGGCCGTCGAGGACCTGGGCGCGCGGGTCGGCGAGGACCTCGGGATCCTCGTGCGCGGCGTCCTCCGGGCCACGGTCCTGCCGCCCGCGCTGGCCGAATGGCCGACCCCGGGACGGCGGGAGTTCCTCGCCTCGGCGGCGTCTCTGCGCGGGCTGGCCGCGGCGGCGGTGCGACAGGCCCGCCGCAGCCCGCAGCACGACGGCGTCCTCGCGCTGATACTCGCGCACGAGGACGGCATGTCGGACGAAGAGGCGTGCGACGAACTCCTCACCCTCCTGGTCGCCGGGGTCGAGACCACGGGCACCACCCTGGCCTGGGCCCTGCACGCGCTCGCCCGCGACCCGCAGGCCGCCGACCGGATGCACGAGGAGGCATCGGCCGCCGGACCGGGCCCCGCCACTCCCGCCGCCCTTCCGTACACCACCCGGTTCGTCCAGGAGGTGCTGCGCCTCCACCAGCCGCTGTGGTTCATGGGGCGGCGCGCCCTGGAGACCGTGCGGATCGGGCGGTACGAGATCCCGGAGGGTGCCGAGGTGGTCTACAGCGCCGCAACCCTTCACCGCGACCCCGCCTGCTTCCCCGACCCGTTGCGCTTCGACCCCGACCGGTGGCTCGTCCGACCGGAGAGGAGCCTGCCGCGCGGCACCTACCTGCCCTTCGGGGCCGGCAACCGCAAGTGCATCGGCGACGGCTTCGCCTGGGCGGAGATGCTCGCCGTACTCGCCACCGTCACCACCCGCTGGCACCTGCACCCCTCACCGGGCCACCGGGTCCGGGCGGTCGCCGACGCCCAGATCCGCCCCGACGCCCTGCCGATGTCGGTCACCCCGCGCCCGACGCACTGAGCGGGAGGAACGATGCTGGAGTTCCATCTGGACGAGATCGGACTGTTCGACACCGCACGGTCGCTGGACCCCCACCTGGACGGACTGGCCCGCTTCGTCCCGCAGGCGGCCGGAGCGCTCGGCGGAGCCGCGGCGTCGGACCTGGCGCAGCTGCCGGCCGTCGAGGACGAGTGCCGCCGCCGTCGGCTCGACCTGCTCGACGCCACCGACGAGGCGTACCAACACAGTGCCCAGGGGCGGGCCTTCGCCGACTGGCTGGCCGGGGCACGGCCCGCGGAGCTGATCTGCACCCGCAAGGGCGACACCTCGCTCGACGACGTCCACCGGTACATCGTCCGGGACGCCGTGCAGTGGCTCACCCTGTGGTCGGCAGGCTACCGGCGCGACCCGCTGTGGCACGCGATCGCCAAGGCCGTGGCGCTGCTGGCCGTCCTGGACGACATCGTCGTCCCTCCGCAGGACGTGGCGAGCGGAGCGCACCGGATCGGGGGCGAGAGCCTGGCCGAGGTCCTGGAGCGGGTGCACGCGCTCGGCGGGGACCGCGACGGGCGCTGGCTCGCCGAGGCCCACCGGGAGACGCTGTTCAGCGCGCGGATCCAGTTCCACGAGAAGTGGTCCGCCGCCGGACCCGGCCTGGCACCACCGGCCCGCTTCGACGCGATCCAGGCGTACGTCAGGGAGCCGGACATCCTCCGCGCGAGCGTCCTCCGGACGTACGCGGCGGAGACCTTGCCCGTCATGGGCCTGCTCGCCTACTACTTCCGCCTCCCCTTCGACGAGTGTGACCGTGCTTCCTTCCTCGCCGCCGGGGTGGCACAGACCCTCGGGATGGACATCTCCAAGGACCAGTACGGGATCGGCGTGAAGGAGGTGACCAACTTCGGTGTCCGGCCCGCTCGGCCCGAACCGGAGAACGCCCGGCACCGCACCGCGATCTACCGCGTCTTCCTGCGGCTGACCGCCCACCTCCACAACGCCTCCGACCGCGCCGGTGTCGTCTACGACCGCTACTCCCGGGTCTCGCTCTCCTACGCCGGACTCGTCGACCGCTACCTCGAACGCCGCCGGATGACCCGCCTTCCCATGAACGACACGCTGGCCAGGGTCGTCGACGAGGTCATCGCCACCGGGTGATCGGCCCGACCGCCCGGGGAACGCGGAACCTCCGCCGCCACCCGGCGGGTGCTCGCCACCGAGCTACCCGAACTCCTGCCGCACGCCGTCGAGATCATCGACTACCTCGGCCGGTACTTCGGCATCGACGACTGACCGCCGCCCGGCCCTCCGGCTCCCCGGAGGGCCGGGCCGCCGTCGGCCACCAGCCCGGGCGGCGATCACCCGTGAGGCACCGACGACCGCCACCCGCCCCGGGGTCGAGGTACGACGACCCCGGGGGCTTGGTCCGCCCGGCCCACGGCACCGATCCGCGCGGCACCGTGCGCAACGGCCGGCCACGGCGTCCCCGCATCCCCAGGGCAGGTGTACCGGCCGGCACGGTCACCCGGCAGCGGCCACCTCACGCCGGGCGAGCGCATCGGCGACCTTGGCGGTGGCGTAGAGGGAGAGAGCGAGCGCGACGGTGAGGGCTGCTCCGCCGGCGAAGAGAGTGCCGGAGGAGACGGCCTTCGGGCTGCCGGCCTCGGTGCGGGCCGAGCCGGAGATGAACGGCAGCACCGCGAGCACGGCTACGCCGAGGGCCACCTCGCCCCAGACGACCTTGGGGAAGTGCCGCAGCGTCAGGTGCAGCAGGGTGACGGTGTCATCGGCGGTGCGGGCGCGGGCGATGCGGGGCATCAGCCAGAACTGGTTGAAGGCGCCCGCGGCGACCAGGCCGGCGACCAGGAGGACCTTGACGAGCAGGGCGATGCCGTAACCGGTGGTCCAGAGCTGGGGGACGGCACCGACGTGCTTCCAGCTGAGCCAGAGCCCGGAGACGGTGACCGCCCCGACGCAGATCATGGCAAGGAGACCGAAGCGCCTCCACACGTCGGCCCAGAACAGCCCGGCCCCGTCGCCGAGGCGCTTGCGGGTGCCGGCCAGCGCGACCAGCAGGGCCAGCCCGCCGAGCCAGACCGTGCCGGAGACGATGTGGCTCTGGTCGAGGACCAGGTTGAGCCACGCGTCGAGGTCGGCGGGGGTGGTGGTCGGCACGGCGGCGATCAGGGTGACGGCCAGGGAGAGCGGCAGAGCCGTGAGGGCGATCCGGTCCGTGTGGCGGCGGGCGCCCGGGGCGAAGAGCGCGATCAGCGTGGCGGCGGTCGCCACCAGGACGAGGTTCTGGACCAGGTAGACGGTGCCCTGGGCCATCCAGGCGCCCTTGGCTGCGGGGGCCCGCAGGTAGTCCCAGATCCGTTCCGGAGCGAGGGCGTCACCGAAGGGCATGCCCTTGCCGGCCCGGGCGACGCGGGCGGCTAGCTGGAAGTAGCCCGCGACCAGCAGGATCACGCCGGCCCAGGCGAGGTAGTGGGCCGAACGTCTCCTCAGAACCTCGGCGTCTTCGGTGTTCGCTTTCGCGGCTCGCAGGGCCGGGCGGATCGTGGTCGCGTAGGTGACCGTGGATCCGATGGCCCCGCTGAGGCCGATGAAGTAGCCGGTCTTGCTGAGGGTGCGCCAGAGCTGGGGCATGACGTATCCGGCCGTGGCCGCGGCCAACGAGGCAGTGTGCATTAGGTAAGGCTAACCTAAGATTTGCAGGGCCTGGGTTGGCCGGGGCCAGTCACGCCCATCGTCACCATTTCGTGAGAAACGGGCTCTTGAGCTGGGTGGATACCCGTGGACCGGAGCCGCCGACCCGGTCCACGGGAGTGCGGGACCGTGCCCCGCTTCAGCCGGCCGCCACGGGCTCCGGGGCGGCGGCCGCCTTGGCGGTGAGGGCGAGTCCGTACCGACGCAGCAGGAGGACGGCTGTGGTGGCGAGGCCGACGAGAAGACCGAGCCACAGGCCGCGGGTCTCACCGCCGAGCGGGTAGGCGAGGAGCCAGGCGGCGGGCAGGCCGACGAGCCAGTAGCCGACGAGGGTGATGCGGAAGCCGCTCCCGGTGTCGTCGAGGCCGCGGAGCAGGCCGACGCCGATGTTCTGGGCGCAGTCGAAGAACTGCAGGACGGCGACGACCGTCAGGAGGCCGGTGGCGATGTGCAGGCCCTGCTGGTCGGCGGCGGTGTCGGGGTCGAAGTAGGGCCGCAGGACGAGGCCGGGGGCCACGAGGTAGACGATGCCGACCGCGGTGGTGACGACGGCGCCGCAGGCGAGGGCGGTGTTCTTGATCCGGCGGGCGGCGGCGTACTCGCCGAGGGCGAGTTCGCGGCTGACGTTGATGGATGCCGCGTGCGAGAGACCGACGGCGACCTGGAAGACGATGTAGATCAGCTGGTTGACGGCGGTGTGGGCGGCGAGCGCGGCGGCGCCGAAGCTGCCGGCGAGCAGGGCGGTGACGGAGAAGAACCCGGCCTCGGAGCCGTAGGTGGCGGCGATCGGTGTGCCGAGGCCGAGCAGCCGGCGCACGGTGGGAACGTCGGCGCGCCAGAAGTCCAGGCTCAGCAGCGGCGCGAGTCGGGGGTCGCGGCGGGCGGAGGCGTAGAGGGCGAGGAAGGAGAGCAGGTGGACGCTGCTGGTGGCGACGCCGATGCCGGTGAGTCCGAGCTTCGGCAGGCCCCAGGTGCCGTGGATGAAGACCCAGTTGAGCCCGGCGTTGACGGCGACGGAGGCGATGGTGATCCGCAGCAGGGCCTGGGGGCGGCGCATGCCGACGGTGAACTGGCGGATCGCCTGGAACCAGAGGCAGGGCAACAGACCGGGTGCCAGGGCGGCGAGCATGCCCTGGGCGCGGTGGGCGACGTCCGCGTCCTGGCCGAGCCAGGTCGCGGCCTGGCCGATCAGGACCATCAGGACGGCGCCCGCGAGGCCGGCGAGGGTGGCGACGGCCATCGCCGCCCGGACCAGGCCACGGACCTCGTCGCTGTCCCCGGCCGCGGTGGCCTCCTCCGGTGCTCCGGCCTTCTCGGCGCGGGCCGCGGCCGCCGCGACCTGGTTCCCGACGGAGGTGACGAGGCCGACGCCCATGGTGCGCAGCTGGTTGAAGATGACCAGGGCGAGGCCGCCGGCAGCCAGGGCCTCCGTCCCGAGGACGCCCATCATGACGGTGTCGGTGGTGGTGAGGGCGACCTGGGCGAGTTGGGTGAGGGCGAGCGGGACGGCGAGGGCGGCCAGGGCCCGGCTGTCGCGGGCGAGGGTGGTCAACTGCTGCATGGTGAGGGTCACGCTTCTCAAGGTCACGGCCTGCGGAGTTTGGTGAGGGTCTCGTCGATGTCGGCTTCGACGGCGGGGTCGGTGAGGGAGCGGGCGTCCATCCAGTCGTCGTTGAAGACGGTGTCCATGTACTTCTCGCCTCCGTCGTTGATGAAGGCGACCATAACCGCGTCCGGTGGCAGGGTCTGCAGCCGGTCGAGGGCCTCGTACACGACTCCGCCGGCGGAGCCGCCGATCAGCAGGCCGGTGCGGCGGGCGACGACGCGGGCGGTGGCGAAGGCCTCGACGTCGCCGACCTTCACCCCCTCGTCGATGAGGTCGTAGTCGACCAGGAGTCCGATGGTGGCGCCTTCGGGGGTGCCGGTGCCGGACTGGTAGTAGTCGTGGGCGGGCGGGCCGAACGCGATCGAGCCCTTGGGTTCGACACCGACGACGGTGAGGTCCGGGACGGTCTTCTTCAGCTCCAGTCCGGTGCCGCACAGGCCGCCGCCGGTGCCGACGGCGCCGATCAGCACGTCCACCCGGTTGTCCAGGGCCTGGGCGATCTCGCGGCCCACGGCGTGGTAACCGACGGCGTTGCTGGGGTTGTTGTGCTGTTCGGTGAAGAAGGTGTTGTCCTTGCCGCGGGCCATCTCCTCGGCGAGTTCCTCGCGGGCGGCGGTGTGCAGTTCCTCGCCGCCGTCCTCGTCGACGTAGACGAGTTCGGTGCCCATGGCCTTCATGCCGCGCAGCTTGTCGGCGGCGGCGTGGTGGTCGACGACGGCGGTGAAGCGGTAGCCGCGTTCGGCGGCGACGACGGCCAGGCCCAGGCCGGTGTTGCCGGAGGTGGACTCGATGATGTGGCCGCCCTCGCGCAGCTCGCCGCGTTCCTCGGCGTCGAGGACCATCTGGCGGGCCATCCGGATCTTGGCGCTGCCGGTCGGGTTGTACATCTCCAGCTTGAGCAGGAGGCGGGCGCCGTTGTCGGCGCGGGCGAGTTCGAACAGCGGGGTGTAGCCGATGAGGTCGGATATCCGGCTGACCACCGGAGGGCGGTGCAGGGCGTCGGTCATGGCGGGAGTACTCCAGTGGGGGTCAGCGATCGAGGCGCCAGCGCGGGCGGTCGCCGTCCTGGTCGATGACGACCTTGGGCGGCAGGGGCAGTTCGTGGAACGGGGACTCGTTGGAGTCCATCTGGTAGCCGGCGGTGTTGGGGTAGACGAGCAGGTCACCGACCCGGGGCCGGGCGGGGAATCGGATCCTGCGCCAGGTCAGCAGATCGGAGTCCAGACAGCTGGCACCGCCCACACAGGCTTCGTACGGGCCGTTCTCGCGGTCCCCCTGGGGCAGCAGGACGGGTTCGGGCAGGTACTCGCTGTCGAACCACTGCTCGGACAGGCTGAGGCTGGTGCCGTCCACGGTGAGGATCCCGTACCCGGTCCGGTCCTTGACGCCCTGGATCCGGAACACCGACGATCCGGCGCGGTCGAGCAGCGCACGGCCGGGCTCCAGCAGGAGCATCACACCAGCCTGCCGCAACCGCTCCGCCAGGCTCGCCGCGCTGCCCGCCGGCCGGGCGGCGAGGATCGCGCGCAGCGCGTCGGCACCGGCGACCGGCGAGTGGTAGGGGTAGAAGTCGGCCGCGGCGAAGGACTTCCGGCCGTGGTAGTGCCCGGGCTCCTGTTCGGCGAGGAAGGTGTCCCACGCGTCGGCGGCGACGTAGTCGACGGGAAAGCCGCCGCCGATGCTGATCCGGTCCGCCTGCAGGCCCAGCGTCCGGGCCTGGAGGCAGAGTTCGACGAGCTCTCCGGCGAGGTCGGCGCGCGGCTGCACGTCGTAGCCGGAGAGGTGGAAGCTGAAGCCCTCCATCCGCACGCGGTCCCCGGCCGCGGCGCAGCGCTCCAGCGCCTCCTGCACCTGTGCGTCGTCCAGACCGAACCGGCTGCGGGGCTGGTCCGGCGGGTAGCGGCGCAGCAGCACCCGGACGGGGCGCTCGTCGCCGAGGGTGAGCAGACGGTCGAGCTCGTCCAGGGCGTCGACGGCGAGCAGCGCTCCCTGCCGGACCGCGACCCGCAGCAGCTCCACGGCCTTGGCGGGGCCGGTGACGACCAGGTCCTCGCCGCGCACGCCCTGGCCGAGGGCGTCGCGCAGTTCGCCGAGGGAGGCGACGTCCGCTCCCCCGCCGGCGGCGGCGCAGCGGTCCATGAACACCGAGGCCTTGTTGGCCTTCTTGGCGTAGTAGACCCGGCCTTCGACGCCGGCCTCGGTGAGGGCTCGGCGGAAGGCGGCCAGGTTGGCGTCGAAGCGTCCCGGGAGCAGGTAGTGGAAGGCGCCGCCGAGGCCGTGGGCCAGTTCCTGGAGCAGGCCGCTGTCGTGGATCCGGTCGGTGAGCGGGTCGGGGTGGGCGGGCAGGGTCAGCGCCACAGGGCCACCTCGGCACCGAGGTTCTGGTCGATGGCCAGCTGGGCGAAGCGGTGGCCGAGGGCGATGTCGGTGACGACGAGTCCGCTGTTGTAGGCGAAGATCCGCTGCTCCGGGGCGGTTCGGGCCCTGGAGACGCCGGAGATGACGACGGGCAGTTCCAGGTCGACGTCCGGAAGGTTGCCGTCCTGGTCGGCCATGTCGGTGCCGGTGACGCGCATCTGTGCCTCGCTGGTGGCGATCACCCGGTCCGCCCGGTGGAGCGTGGACGGGGCGAGACCGTGGCCGACGAGGATCGAGGCCGCGCCCGGCTTCAGCCAGTCGGCCTCGACGGCGGCCTGGGTGTGTCCGCCGGCGGTGGCGACGATGACGTCGGCATCGCGGGCGGCGGCCCGGAGGTCGGCGACCAGTTCGATCTCACGGTCGGGAAAGTGCCGGGCCAGCTCGGTGCGGACGGCGGCGATGCCGTCGGGATGAGTGCCAAAGAGCAGCAGCCGCTCCAGCTTCGGCAGGGTGGTGAGGAGGAACGGCAGAGCGAGCCGGCCCTGGGTGCCGGTGCCGATCACCAGCGCCGTGGATGCGTCTGGGGCGGCGCACTCGCGGGCCAGCAGCGCGGAGACGGCCGGGGTGCGCAGCGAGCCGATGCGTGAGCAGTCCATCATCGCCACGGGCAGGCCGGTGACGTCGTCGTAGATGGTCAGCGTCGTGTAGTAGTGCTGCTCTTCGCGGCTCTCGTGGAGACCGTGCTTGTACGAGGTCTTGACGGCGACGACGTTGCGCACGCCGTCGCGCCCGAGCATGGCGTAGGAGACGGAGTGGCCGTCGGCAGGCTTGACGGTGAGCTTGCGCGGGTTGTCGGACTGCCCGGCGGCCAGGGTGCGGTAGGCCTGTTCGACGGTGTCGACGACGTCGGCGAGGGTGATGTCCAGGCCTGCGAGGTCGCTGGTGGACAGTACGCGCAGGGTGGTGTCGTCCCGGTCCATGGTGAGCCCTTTCGAGGTGGTGGGGCGGCGGCAGGTGCGGGGTTCAGGCGGCCCAGGCGGTGAGGGCGGCCTGGCCGTAGCCGTGTTCGTCGTTCTCGGCGGCCGGGCGGGTGGGACGGTTCTCGACCCGGACGGAGGCGCGCTTGAGCCAGCGGTCGGTGCCGTCGTAGCGGGCCCGGAACGGCACGCGACCGTGGACGACGAGGTCGTTGTCGACGACCAGGACGTCGCCGGGTTCCAGGCTCACCGCGACCGAGACCCGGGCCAGTTCCTCGCCCAGGCGCCCGTACGCCTCGCGCCACGGCCCGTCGGCGCCCTCCTGCGGCGTGTAGGCCGGGTCGTAGCGCATGGTCAGGCCCTCGGGGGTGGCGAAGAGCGTGGGCACCGGCGCGGGCCGGCCGCCGAACCTTTGCGCCTGCTCGTAGGCGTCGTCGGGCAGGATCGGGGCGACGGGTCGCTTCAGCTGCTCGATGTCGGCGTCGGACAGCTCGGCGAGGCGCACGCTGGCCGCGGTGGTGGCGATGGCGTCGTGGTTGCGCATGCAGCACAGCAGCAGCAGGTGGGCGCGGCCGGGGTGGAAGGCGTCCTCGGTGTGCGGGGTGAGCAGAACGGAGCTGGAGGCACCGGTCTGTTCGCTCTCATGGCCGGGCGAGGGAACGATGTTGTGCACGAACCTGCCGTCCTGCTGGCCGTCCCACGCGATCGGGGTGCCCATCAGCGCGGAGACGAGCAGCAGCACCACGTCCCACAGCGCGCCGGCGTCGCCGACCGTCGACCAGTGGCCGGGTGTGGGGCCGAGGTCGGTGTCCCTGACGTCCAGGCCGCGCAGGACGAACAGGCCGTCGGCGGTGTCGACGGGGCGCAGTTGGCGGCGCAGCTCCTTGCTGAGCTGCGCGCACGTCACGGGCAGGTCGGCCAGCAGGCCGGGACTGGTGGCCAAGCCGTGGAAGGCCAGCAGTCTGGCGGCGGTGGAGGTGAGTTCCGTGACGGCGTCGGCGTCGAGATGGCGTACCGGGGCAGGGCAGGTGGGCACGGCGGGGCCTTCCGGGGACAGGAGAGGAAGAAAGGGGCGCGGGCACGTGGCATCACCGCGCCGTTGTGGGACGGCGACGGGAGCTGCGCGTGGGGCGTTGGTCCGGGGGCGGCTCGAACGGCCGGACGACAGGAAACGTAACAACGTCCCTGATGTTAGGCAAGCCTTACCCAGCTGGATGTCTACATTTACGTAGTGTCAGTTTCGGGTGGCGGCGCATGGCCGGCGCAGGCCCAACCACCCTGATCAGAAGGGCCCTTGAGGCGGCCGGGCGCACGACGGGAAGCACCACGCGCTCCGCCGGACAGCTTGCGCGCCCTCTTGAATTTAGGGTAGGTAAACCTAAGTAAATCGAGCTCGACCCCGAAACGAGGAACGAACGTGGGCGTCACCCGACGACAGCTGCTGTGGGCCGGTGCCGGCGTGGGGGCGGCCGGCGTGCTAGCCGCCTGCAGCAGCGGCACGGGCAGTTCCAGGGACGCCGCCCCCTCCGGCGGCGCCTCCCAACAGCCCCGCGCGGGCGGCACCTTGAAGGTCGGTGCGCTCGGAAAGGCCTCGGCCATCACCCGCGACCCACACGGCACCCAGGCCAACGAGAGCGACTACCTCATCATCAGCCTGCTCTACGACACGCTCGCGATACCCGGGGACACGGCCAACACCGCTCCGCGTCTGGCCGCCTCCTGGAAGCCCTCGGAGGACCTGAAGACCTGGCGCTTCACCCTCGCCGACGGCGCCGTCTTCCACGACGGCACCCCGGTCACGGCCGACGACGTCGTCTGGTCGCTGAAGCGGCTGCGCAACACCCCGGCCGGCAAGAGCCGCCTGCCCGGTATCCAGCCCGAGGGCATCTCGGCCGAGGACGCCAAGACCGTCGTGCTGGTCTCCGACTACCCCAACGCCGACCTGCCGCTGCTGACCCGCCTGACCACCTTCGTCCTCAAGAAGGACACCAAGGACGACGCCGTCGCCGGCGCCCCGGGCACCGGCCCCTTCAAGCTCGACTGGTACCGCGACGGCAACGCCCGCCTGGTGCGCAACGACAAGTGGTACGGCGGCAAGGTCCTCCTGGACGCCGTCGAGGTGCGCCTCTTCGAAAGCCCCCAGGCCATGGCCAACGCCCTGCTCGCCGGACAGATCGACGTCGCCTCCAACGTCGGCGCCGTCGCCGCGCGCACCGCCGAGGCCCGCAAGGACGTCCGGATCGTCCGCCGCCCCAACGACATGGCGATGCCCATCGTCATGCGCACCGCCGACGGTCCGTTCGCCGACGTCCGGGTGCGCGAGGCGCTCAGGCTCGCCGTCGACCGCGACGCCATGGTCAAGCAGGTCCTCTCCGGCTACGGCAGCGTCGCCAACGACATCCTCGGCACCGGCGACCCGGCCTTCGCCAAGGACATCCCGCAGCGCACCCGCGACCTGGCCAAGGCCAAACAGCTGCTCGCCGACGCCGGCTTCGACACCTCGAAGACCTACGACCTGATCACCACCGAGGACATCGCCGGCCTGGCGGAGTCCGCGACGCTGTTCGCCACCCAGGCCCGAGAGGCCGGGGTGAAGATCAACGTGGTGAAGCAGGACTCCAAGGTGTTCTGGGACGACACCTGGCTCAAGGGCACGCTCTACACCGGCTACTGGGGGACCAACGACTCGGTGGTCTTCTTCGCCTCCAAGACGATGCTCTCGGACGCGGGCCAGAACGAGTCCGGCTGGAACGAGCCGAGCTTCGACGAGACGTACCGCAAGGCCATGGGCACCGCCGACGCCGCCGAGCGCGACAAGCTGCTCCACCAGCTCCAGGAGATCGAGTTCGCCAAGTCCGGCTACCTGCTGTGGGGAATGGCCGACGGCATCGACCTCGCCGGTGCGGCCGTCCGTGACCTGCCCAAGCTGCCCGGCTACGGCCGCGTCCAGCTTGAGAAGACCTGGCTGGCGCGTTGACCACCCTTCACCCGGTGGGCCCGCCGGCCTCCCGGAGCCTCCCGGCCCGCATCCTCCCCGGTGCGGGCCGGGTCGCCCGGCAGGCCGTCCGACGCCTGCTCATGCTCGTCGTCCTGCTCGCGGCCGTCTTCGCCGCCATCGAGCTCCTGCCGGGCGACGCTGCCGGCGCGAGCTCCGACCGGGGCGTCACCGCCGCCGACCTCGCCGCCAGGCGCACCGCCATGGGCCTCGACCGGCCGGTCGCCGAACGGTTCTGGGACTGGATGACCGGCCTGACCACCGGCGACCTCGGCACCACCGCCCGCGGACAGCACGTCACCGACGTCCTGGCCGGCCCCTTCCCCAACACCCTCCTGCTCGGCGGCCTCGCCCTCGCCCTCAGCACCGTCGGCGCCCTCGCCCTCGGCGGCTGGGCCACCCTGCGCCCAGGCGGGCGCGTCGACCGCGCGATCGACGCCCTGTCCACCGCGGCGTTCGCCCTGCCGGAGTTCGTCGTCTCCGTCGCCCTGCTCCTGCTGCTGTCCCAGTGGACCGGCTGGCTGCCCGCCGTCACCCTCACCGGCCCGGACGGCAGACCCGAGTCCTGGACCATGATCGTCCTGCCGCTGCTCTCCCTGGCCGTCCCGCAGATCGGCTGGAACACCCGCATCGTGCGCGGCGCACTCGCCGACCAGTCCGCCCTGCCACACGTCCAGGCGGCCGTCCTCGACGGCCTGCCCCGCCGACGGATCCTCAGCCACCACATGCTCCCCGGCGCCCTGCCCGCCATCGCCGTCGGCATCGCCACCTCCGCCGGCATGCTGCTGGGCGGCACCGTCGTCGTCGAGACCCTCTTCAACTACCCCGGCATCGGCGCCGTCCTGGCCGGAGCCATCACCGACCGCGACACCCCGCTCGTCGCCGGAGTCGTGGCCGCCGCCGGCGCCTCCATCAGCCTGCTCCTGCTGCTCGCCGACCTCGTCCGCACCACCACCCTCGGAGACGAGCGCCGATGACCACCACCGCCCCGACCCCCGTACGCACCGTCCGACGGAAGCGACGGGTCCTCCTGCGCGCGGCCCCCGCACTCCTGCTCGTCGTCCTCGCGCTCGCCGGACCGCTCCTGGCCCCGCACCCGATCGACACCCCTGTCACCTTCCCCTACGCAGAAGCGGGCGCAGACGCACCGCTCGGCGGCGACCAGCTCGGCCGCGACGTCCTCAGCCGCCTCCTGACCGGCGGCGCGCCCCTGATCGCCACCGCCCTGGCCATCGCCCTGATCGTCACCGCGGCCGCCACCGCCATCGGCATCCTCGCCGTGCTGCGCCCCACCCTCGGCCGGTGGATCGAACGCGCCGCGGACCTCACGATCCTGCTGCCCTCGGTCCTCGCCATCATGCTCATCGCCCTGGCCTGGCCCGGCGGCGGACGCCTCGCCGTCGCGGCCGCCGCCACGCTCCTCGGCGTCCCCTACGCCGTACGGATCGTCGCCGCCGCGGCCGCGCCCATCGCCACCGCCGGCTACGTCGAAGCCGCCGCGGCCGGCGGGGAGAACCTCTGGCACCTGACCGTCCACGAAGTCCTCCCCAACCTGCGCTCCACCGTCCTCGCCCTGTTCGGCCTGCGCTTCGTCGAAGGCGTCTACATCGTCTCCGTCGCCGCCTTCCTCCAACTCGGACCCCAACCCCCCGAAGCCGACTGGGCGTTGATGATCCGCGAGAACGCCGCCGGGATCACCCTCAACCCATGGGCCGTCGGCGCGCCCTGTTTCGCCATCGGTCTGCTCGCCATCAGCGTCAACCTCGCCGCCGAAGCCCTCGCCCCCGCCCGGCCCACCCCGGAGACCCCGCTGTGAGCACCACCACCCCCGCCGCCCAGGCCAAGGGACTGTCCATCACCCTCCAGGGCAGCACGCTCCTCGCCGACGCCACGCTCGACCTCGCACCGGGCCGCATCACCGCCATCACCGGCCCCTCCGGCGCCGGCAAGACCACTCTGCTGCGCGCCCTCGTCGGCTCCCTCCCGCCCGGCGCGCGCGTCACGGCGGGCAGCCTCACCGTCCTCGGCCACGACATCCTCACCCTCCCGCCAGAGGAACTGCGCCGACTGCGCCGCCACCGACTCGCCTTCGTCGGCCAGGACCCGGGCTCCGGGCTCAACCCCCGCATGCGCGTCGACCGGCTCATCACCGAGACCGCCGTCGACCGTCGCGGCGTCTCCGTACCGGACCTGCTGCGCGCCGTCCGGCTGCCGGTCGACGAAGGACTCGAACGACGCCGGACCGCGAACCTCTCCGGCGGACAGCAGCGGCGCGTCGCCCTCGCCCGAGCCCTCGCCCGACGGCCCGCGATCCTGTTCCTCGACGAACCCACCGCCGGCCTGGACGCCGCCCTGCGCGACGACATCGCCGACCTGCTGCGCGACCTCGCCGACTACGACGCCATCGCCATCGCCCTCACCAGCCACGACTCCGACTTCGTCGCCCGCTGCGCCGACGACGTCCTCGCGCTGCGGCCCGCCCGCCCGGTCGCGACCCCGAACACGCCCGCAACGCCCCCGGTACCCGGGCAGGCGTGCGTTCCCGCCGGTGCGAAGCACGTCGTCGAAGTGAAGGCACTCGATGCCCGGGTCGGCACCGGCCGGACCCGCCGGCAGGTCTTCGCCGGCCTCGACCTCTCCCTCCCCCCGGGCACTCTGACCGGGATCACGGGCCCCTCGGGGTGCGGCAAGACAACGCTGCTGCGCACCCTGGCCGGCCTCCACCGCCCCGAAGCCGGAAGCATCACCCTCGGCGGCGAACCCCTGGCCCCCTCCCACCAGCGGCGCACCCGCGACCAGCGCCGCCGCATCCAACTCGTCCCGCAGAACCCGCTCGGTGCCCTCAACCCGGCCCACACCGTCGGCGCCACACTCACGCGCCCGCTGAGGCTCCACTTCGCCCGGCCCGCCGACGGGTGCGGCACCCGCGTCGCCGAACTGCTCACCGCCGTCGGTCTCACCCCCGACCACGCCGCCCGGTATCCCCACCAACTCTCCGGTGGACAGCGCCAACGCATCTCCATCGCCCGCGCGCTGGCCGCCGAACCCGACGTCCTGCTCTGCGACGAGGTCACCTCCGCCCTCGACGCCGACACCGCCGACGGCATCATGGACCTCCTCCAGCGCCTGCGGGACGGCCGGGGCCTCGCGGTCGTCCTGGTCAGCCACGACCTGCCACTCGTGTCGGCCTACGCCGACACCGTCCTCCGCCTCACCAGTGCCGGAGAAGCCCTCCAGGCAAAGCACCACCCGGTCCCGAGCCCAGTGCCGAACTGAGCGAGCGCGGGCACCGCGTTCGGGGGCGAGGCCACGGACGGCACGGGCCTTCGACGGCCGTCTCCGCGCGACGCGTCAGCCGGCTGCCTCGGCAACCGGACCTGCCGTGGCGTCGGCGCCTTCGCGCGCCCTCGTCCAGGTCCGCCGCGGCCCGGCGGTCAGCGTCCAGCCGGCGCTCTCGCGGACCACCGGCCGCGGGCCGACTCCGCGGGCGGCCGTCGCGCACACACGACGGAGCAGAGAGTTGAGCTCGACGCGCTGCCCCTTCGTCAGCGACGCCAGCAGGTCCTCCTGCGTGGCCGACGCGTCGGCGTGGAGCACGTCCAGAGCGGACCGGCCCACCGTGGTGATCGTCAGCACCTCCTGCCGACCGCCGATGTGGACGACCATCGACCGCAGCAGCTCCGCAGCCACGAGGTCGTCCAGCGCCTGGTCCGCCTCGGCCGCGGGCGCCGTGACGCGGGCGATGAGGTCATGCCGACCGTGGGGTCCCAGTTGGGCCAGGGTCGACAGCAGGGCACGGTGGACCGAGGTCATCCCCCGGTGATCCAGCCGGTCCGCCAGCAGGCGCTCGGCAGCCCGGCCGGCCTCCGACAGGAGGTAGACGGTTTGCTCGAACGGGCTCGACGAGCCATTTCGTCCGTCGTACAAACCGTGTCCTCGTCATCGGGTGGGCTCGACGCCCCTTGGCGTCCAGCAAGCGAGCCGAGGCTCACCATACCCACGCACCCGACCATCGGTCTACATCGATGTCGTCCGAACGTCACCGCCCGACGACCGTCCGCGCGACCTCCTCCACGTACTCGTGAAGGCCGTAGGCGAGGCCCAGCGCCAGCAGGCCCGACACCACCACCACGGCGACCAGCCCGGCCGCGGCGGCACGCGGTCCGCGCCCATCCGGCCCGGTGGGCTCCGGCTCCAGCAGCGCCCGGACCCGCCGGGGCACCGGCCCCGTGCTGACGGACAGGAAGCCGTGACCGCGCCCTCCCGGCCCGGCCGAGCCGGCGAGCGCGGCGCGGGCGATGGCGGTCGCGGCGACCTTCCGGTCCCCCACCACCGCGGCAGCGGCTTCGTCCGCCCACCGCTCCAGGTGGAACTCCAGCGCGGCCCCCAGCTGCCGGAGCGCCGGATGCACGGCGGTAGCGAGGTCGGCGACGGAAGCGAGCACATGATGCCGTCCGCGGAGGTGAGCCCGCTCGTGCGCGAGCAGCACCGCGCGCTCGGACGGCGCGAGGGCCCTGAGCATGCCCTCCGTCACGACGACACGGCCGGCGCGCCCACGATGACGCGGCAGCGCGAAGGCCTCCGCCTCCTCACCCGGCACGACGAGCACATCGCCTTCGGCCGCCCCCTCGCCGGTCAGCTTCCACGCACGCGACAGCAGCACACGGTGCCGACGGACGGCCAGCGCCAGCCGCACCGCCTGGACGCCGAGAAGCACCCCGGCGGCGCAGGACACCGGCACCACCACCGGCCAGTTCGTGATCACCTGAGCGAAGCTCAGGTCCTCCAGCGTCGCGAGGAACGGCACGTGGAAGAGCCCGATCAGCGCCGCGGCCGTGCCACCGGCCAGCAGCACCGCCGCTCCGGTCAGGGCCAGGGAAGCCTCACGCGGCGGAAGGAGCCCCGCCAGGCGACGGGCCGCGGGTGCCGCGGCCCACGGAAGGACGACCGCGAGCGCCACGACCACCAGGAACGCCGTCACGCGTCGCCCTTCGAGGCGGTCTCGCTCCCGGCAGGAGCCACCCCGGCCTCCACCTCGATGAGGAGACGCCGCAGGACTTCGCCGTCGTCCGTGGACAACGAGGACACGAACCGCTTCAGCACCAGGTCCCGTTGCGGTTCCTTCTCCAGCTCCCGGCGCATGCGCCCGGCCGCCAGGCCCGCGGCATCCGAAACCGGCGCATAGGCGAAGGAACCCCCCGGCCGCGTACGGTCCACGGTCCCGTTCTCGTGCAGGCGGGCAAGGATCGTGGCCACGGTCGTCCGGGCGAGGTCCTGACTCAGCGCGCCCTTGACCTGCCTGGCGGTCATCGGCTCACCGGCCGCCCACAGCACCGCCATCACGTCCGCGACCAGTTCCCCGTGCGGACGCCTGGCCTCCCGGCTGCCGTTCGCCATCTCTCCCCCTGTCCCCGATGTCCTTGGCCGGCACACCCGAGCACCGACGGCCGTCGGCGACGAGGGCCGCTCGCGCCCGTGTGGCGAGAAGGGGTGCGGCCCGTGTGACTTAGGTGTGCCTCAGCTAAGTTTAGGGGCTCGCGATCTTTCGGGGGCCCAGCGGTCGACGGTGAGGTACGGGCCACCGTCGACCGGGCGGCCGTCGAGGGCGAGCGCGCGGGAGCCGGACGCCACCAGGAGTGATCCCGCGCCCAGCGGATTGACGGCCAGGAGGCTCGACGAGAGGGTCAGCGCGTTCAGCGCCCTTCCTCGGGAAACGAGTCGATCGGTCGGGTACGGGGTGGGGCGTCAGGCCGGCACCCGGGAACGATGCCGCTCGGCCCTGCCCAGCCACGCCACGGCCGCCACGATGACCACCGCGAGGACGAGGCTGACCGGCCCGGTGCCGAGGTCCAGGCCGCCGCGCTCGCGGCTGACCCCGGCCCAGTCCGCGAAGCAGGCGCCCAGCGGCCGGGTGAGGACGTAGGCCCACCAGAAGGTGAGCACCGGCGAGAGGTCGGACAGGCGGTGGGCGAGCGCCGGCAGGGCGATCAGGGCGGCGAACAGCAGCCCGGAGGGCAGGTAGCCCCAGCCCAGGGTGGCGGCGGTCAGGTCACCCACGGCGGTGCCGAGCGCGAAGGTGGCCATGACCGCGCACCAGTAGAAGACCTCCCGGCGCCCGCCCGCGACCGTCTCCACGGCGAGCGTTCCCTCGGTACGTCGCCACAGGGCGAACACCAGGGCCAGGGCCACGGCGAACGCCACCGCCGACCCCGCGTACGGCACTCCGAGGGCGATGTGCGCGACGTCGGCGGCCATGGTGCCGAACACGCTCACCATGACCACCGCGGCCCAGTACACGACCGGGACGTAGCGGCGGGTGCGGGCCTGTGCGAACAGTGCGGCGGCCAGCAGCAGGGCCGCCGAGCCGACGGCGGGCACCGGCCCGAGCACCCGGGCGAGATAGTCGGAGGTGGTCTCGCCCATGCCGGTGGTGAGGATCTTGACGATCCAGAACACGGCGGTGACCTGCGGAACCCTGCTCAGGACGGGCCCGGCGGCCCCGGCCCGGTGTCGACGGATCCCCGCGGGGACGATCGTGGCGCCCAAGACGACGGCGCTCCTTTCCGTGGGGCGCGGCCGGGGCCACGCCGGGGCGAGTGGGTCAGCCGCCCAGGACGGTGTTGGCGGTGATCGTGTCGGTGGTTCCGTCGACGGTCACCAGGTGCCGCACCCCGTCCGGGCCGAGGACCACTGCCTGCCAGGCGCGGCCACCGCCCTGCTCGGTGACCGGGGCCAGCGACTCGACCTTGCCGGCGGGCACCGCCGACGAGGCCTTGACCACCGCGTCGGCGGCGTCGGTCGACGGCAGCGGCGCCGGTGCGCCGTCCGTCCCCGGTCCCCGCTGCGCGCGACCGCCGTGACGGCCCTCACCGCCGTGACGGCCGCCCTGGTCGCCGTGACGGCCGCCCTGGTCGCCGTGACGACCGCCTTGGTCGTCGTGCCGCTCCCTCTCACCGGCGAGCTTGCGGTCGCCGTGGCCCTCGCCCTCGTGGTGGAGCGCCACCGCGGCGGCGCCACCGCCCAGCACGACCACCGCCGCACCGACCACGGCCCAGCGCCCGGACCGCCGGCGCACCCAGCGCCCGGCGATGCCCAGCCCCGTACGCCTCCGTCCCGCGGACTTCTGCGGCTCGAAGGGTTCCCCGGCCTCCATGGGCTCGCTCACGGCACCCACCCCGTTCCTCGACAGGCCCGGGCCGTTCCCCGGGCGGTACGGCCAGCATGTCCGGCGGTCGCTGAAGATCGGCTGAAGACCTGAAGGCACCTTCAGCTCCGCACTGTCACCCTGGTGGGTATGCGCGTACTGGTGGTGGAGGACGAACGCCGACTGGCCCTGGCGGTGCAGCACGGCCTGACCGCGGAGGGCTTCACCGTCGACGTCGCCCACGACGGGCTCTCCGGCCTGGCCAGGGCCATGGACCACGCCTACGACGTGATCGTCCTCGACATCATGCTGCCCGGCCTCAACGGCTACCGGGTGTGCTCGCGCCTGCGGGCCGCGGGCAGCGACGTCGGCATCCTCATGCTGACCGCCAAGGACGGCGAGTGGGACGAGGCCGAGGCCCTGGACACCGGCGCCGACGACTACCTGTCCAAGCCGTTCTCCTTCGTCGTCCTCGTCGCCCGCCTCAAGGCGCTCGCCCGGCGCATCGGCAGCCGCGCACCCCGCGAAACCGTCCTGGGAGACCTCGTCGTCGACTCCGCCGCCCGCACCTGCACCCGGGCCGGCACCGTGATCCCGCTCACCCCCCGCGAGTTCGCCATCCTCGACTACCTCGCCCGCCGCGCCGGTGAGGCCGTCTCCAAACGGGACATCCTCGACGCCGTCTGGAACAACGCCCTCGACAGCGACCCCAACACCGTCGAGGTCCACGTCAGCGCTCTGCGACGCAAGATCGACACCCCGTACGGGAGAGCGGCGGTGCAGACCGTCCGCGGCGCCGGATACCGGCTGGCGGCCGACGGTGGCTGACCGGACCGCCGCCCCCGTGAGCGCCCGCGTCCGCGCGGCCGGGCGCCGCCACCTCGCCCGGCACCCGCGCCTCGCCGCCCTCGTCGACCGGCTGACCCCGCGCTCGGTCCGCGCCCGCACCACCCTCGCCGCCTGCCTCAGCGTGGCCGTCGTCCTCGCCGTCGCCTCGGCCGCCGTCGTCCTGCTGCTGCGCGCCAACCTGGTGCGCACCGTCGAGACCGGCGCCCACGAACAGGCCCAGGCCGTCGCCCGCCTCGCCGGCGAAGGACGCCTCACCAACCCCCTCCCCCTCGACCACGGCACCGACTTCATCCAGGTCGTCGACGCCGACGGCCACGTCGTCGCCGCCAGCCAGAACCTCGCCGGCCACCCCGCCATCGCCCCCGGGAACCGACGGGCCGGTCACGACACCTTCGACCTCGGCGCCCTGGGCGACCAACACCACCAGCGCGTCACCACGCTCACCGCCGACACCCCGACCGGCCCCGTCACCGTCCACGTCGGCGCCTCGCTGCGCACCGCCGACACCGCCGAGGACCTCGCCACCGCCGCCCTCGCCGCCCTGAGCGGACTCCTGCTGCTCACCGTCGGAGCCCTCACCTGGCGCGCCACCGGCCGGGCGCTGCGCCCCGTCGAGGCCATCCGCGCGGAGGTGGCCGCCATCGGCGACCGCGACCTGGACCGCCGCGTCCCCGGCCCCCGCAGCGACGACGAGATCGCCCGCCTCGCCGACACCATGAACGCCATGCTCGAACGCCTCGAAGCCGCCGGGGCCCGCCAGCGCCGCTTCATCGCCGACGCCTCCCACGAACTGCGCAGCCCCCTCGCCGTGCTGCGCACCCAGCTCGAAGTCGCCCTCACCCACCCCGACCCCGAGGTCCGCAACGACCTGGTCAGCGGCGCCCTGCAGGACACCGAACGGCTCCAGGCCCTCGCCACCGACCTGCTCCTGCTCGCCCGCCTCGACGCCACCGGCCACGACTGGCCGCACGAACCCGTCGACCTCGCCGACCTCGTCCGCAGCACGGTCGCGGCCCGCGGCAGCGAGCCCCACCCGGTCACCGTCCACGCGTCCACGCCGGTCACCGTCCACGGCAACCCGCTGTGGCTGGGCCGCCTGCTCACCAACCTGCTCGACAACGGCCAACGCCACGCCCGCCACCACGTCACCGTGCGCCTGCACGTCGACGGGGCCACCGGCCACGCCCTCCTGGACGTCTCCAACGACGGCCCCCCGATCGAACCGGCGGACCGCGAGAAGATCTTCGAACGTTTCACCCGCCTCGACGACGCCCGCAGCCGCGACGACGGCGGCACCGGCCTCGGCCTTCCGATCGCCCGCGACATCGCCGCCGTCCACGGAGGCACCCTCACCGTCCTCGACACCCCCGGCACGGCCACCTTCCGGACCCGGATCCCGCTCCCGGCCCGCCGCTCTGCGTTCTCCACCGGGGGACACAGAACGTGAACCACCGGCCGTTCGCGGACGAGGACCTCTGCCCCGCGGACCGGCCGGCCCCGGCGGTTCAGCGGTGTTCGGGGTTCTCGAAGTCGAAGCGGCAGCCCGCGTCCCACTCGGAGCGCTGGTTGCCGTGGGCCGGGATGCTGCCGGCGTCCTTCAACATGCGCGCCAGGTGGAGCTGGTTCCACGTCATGAAGGTGGTGTTGCGGTTGGTGAAGTCGTTCTCCGGCCCGCCCGACCCGGGGTCGAGGTACGACGGCCCCGGGCCCGCCTCCCCCACCCAACCCGCGTCAGCCTGAGGCGGGATGGTGTACCCGAGGTGCTGGAAGCTGTAGAGCACGTTCATCGCGCAGTGCTTGGCGCCGTCCTCGTTCCCGGTGATCAGACAGCCGCCGACCCGGCCGTAGTAGGCGTACTGGCCCTCGGAGTTGAGAATCGACGAGCAGGCGTACAGCCGCTCGATCACCCTCTTCATCACCGACGAGTTGTCTCCCAGCCAGATCGGCGGAACACTCTGGCACCCTACCTGACCAGCCACAAAATCCGGAGTGGTCCAACGCCCTCTCCTGCCCGAGCGTTCGCCCGCAGGCGATCGTCGTGCCGCCGCCTCCCAAGAGTCGCTTTACCCTGCCCGGCACTCTGTCCGCCCCAGGATCTCAGAGCCGGAATGCATCTTCCAATTCAGCTGCGCCCCGCTACCGCAGGCAACGCGATGTCTGCAACGCCCTCGCGGGGTTGATCCAGAACAGCACCCTCCTCAAAGCCACCCTGGAGGCCATCCCGGGTCCCGAGGGCCGGGCGCGGGCGCCCGCGCACTAAGCCCGCCCACGTCATCGCAGACGAGGGCTACACCTCCCGCAGAACCCGCGCCTACCTGCGCCGGCACGGCATCCCGCACACCATCCCCGAACGCACTGACCAAGTCCCGAACCACCTCAACCGAGGCACGCGCGGCGGTCGCCCGCCCGGCTTCGACCGCCGCACCCATCGGGCGCCGCAACGTCGTCGAATGCGCCTTCAACCAGCTGAAGCAAGGCGCGGAAGACGGGCTCAGGTGGCCGGACCGGAGTTCCGGCGACCACGAATCAGGCATTTCCCTCCGCCTCGGTGGGGCTGTCGGCGGCGATGGACGACTCGTCGGCGCGCCACGCCGCAGCCGTCAGAGCGGTGGTGCCCATCGCCGCGAAGCCCGCGAGCGCGTAGAGGGTCAGGATGACGACCGCGCACCAGAAGTAGCCGACATCGGCCCAGGAGACATCGTCGGAGCCGAAGACCGCGAGCAGGCCGTAGACGAGCGTCGCGAGGACGGCGAACAACAGCAGCAGCCCCGCAGACAGGGCCGGCAGGACGGCGGGCAGGACACCGAGCGCCGAGGTCATCTCCCGGTTGCCGGTGACGGTCAACGCGTATGCCGCCACCACGAGCAGCGAGCAGCCGACGGTGTAGTAGCCGTTGACGCCGCCCCATCGGAGCAGATCGTGCAGGTCGCCAACCGGCGCGCCGCCGAACATGGAGCGCACGTTGGCGACGAGCACACTGATGAAGAAGTACGTCCCTGCAAGCCACAGGGCCTGCAGGACGAGGACCGCCAGGGTCGTCAGGCTCGCGTAGAGCTTCCGGTGTCCCGGGATGCGGCCCAGGTGTCGAGCGCTGAAGCGGGCGGCGGCCACGACGGTGCGACCACCGGCCCGGGCCGCCCGGTAGCCCTCCCGCCCCGCCAAGTACCACATCCGCACCGCGATGAGGGTCGCGGTGACGGTGGCGGCCACGCTGCCGACGCCGAACCACGAGGTGAGGACGTCACTTACGACATCCCAGAACTGGGGAGCGCCGGGCAGGAGGCTGTCGTTGTCAGCGAGGGTCGTCACCTGGATCTCCACACATCGGTTCGGGGTCCGTCCGCAGACGGCCGGACCATCGACTTGCGGTCGGCCGGCCGCGGTCGGGGCGTTCACCGCGCGCCGGTGCGGCCCTTCGTCTCGGTACGGCAGCGGGGGACGGAATTCATCGGATCGCGCGGCGCGCGTGCCACGCGCCACCTGTACCGAGCAGGGCGGCACCGGCGACCGCGAAGGCCGCCGTCACCGCCGTGGACCAGTCTCCGTGGCCGGCCCCGCGAGCGAGCAGCCACCCCACTGCGGCACCGGCCCCGGCCAGACCGGCTATCTCGAAGACCGCTCCCGGCCGTCCCCCGTTCCCGCCACTCCAACGCCGGATGATCACCACGGGCAGCGAGACCGCGAGCGTGGCGAGCAGGGCGATGAACGGCCCCTGAACGTGCTCGGTCAGCGGAAGCCTGAACCCCAGCGTCTGCACCGCGGTAAGCGCCATGAGCAACCCCCCGATCACGGAGGTCTGCACGAGCGACAGGTACTGCTGGTGGCTCTGAAGGCGCTGCGTGGCCGACTCGGTCGCGATGCGGGCCGCTTCCTTGACGCGCTCGCGCTCGACACCGAAGGAGAAGGCGTCCTCCTCCAGGACGTCCGCCAGGCGCGTCGCGCACTCCGCGTCCGAGAACAGGAGGCCGGGACTCGGGTCCGCGGGCGTGCTCAACGCGGCTGTCATCGCGGCGGAATGGACCCCGATCGTACGGCCCATGGTACGCAGCTTCAGCTCCCTGTCGGCGGCGATCCCGTCCTCGAGCAACAACCGGTGTGCCCGCTCTGCCAGTTCCTCCCAGCGGACCAGCTCCCGCCGTGCGGCACGTCTGTGGTAGCCGCTCGCCGAGAGCAGCCGGTGACAGTCCAGGAGCAGGAGCTGCCCGTCCTCCCGCAACGCGGTCCTACGCCGCGTTAGGCCCGGGTTCGCGGCTCGACGGATCCCGTACTGGTCCCGGACGGCGGCGGCGTGCAACAGGTATCTGGTGACCGGCGTCATCGGGCTGCGGACGTCGAACCAGGACCATGCGTCCAGCGAGGCCTCGTCGGCATCAGTGGCCCTCGTGGTGGTGACGAACGTCCGATCCACGTGGTCCTCCCCGGCCCCTCGGGACATCACCTCCCGCATGGAGAGTTCGGCCGGCAGCGACAACCGTTCGGAGATCCGGTCGGTCCCGTCCGTCGCAGCACCCGGCACGATCCCGGCGAGTCGGCCTGCCACGACATCGAGGTCGAGGGCCGCGCCGGGACTCGCATCGGCGAGGGCGCGGTAGATCCGGACGCTGCCGATCAGCGGGTTCACACCCCCTTGCGCCGGTGGCGTGTAGGCACCGTCCCATGCCCGCTCCAGGTCGGCCCAGATCGTCGCCGTCTCCGCCATGCCGTGCGAGGCGCCGGCGTCCGGTGGCGCGAGCATCACGACCAGGCCCGCAATCCCGCCGAGCACGTACACCCGGGCCTCGAGGACGCCGGGCCCACTGCTCCGGCGACTACGCACGGGGTGGAAGCTCGAGGACGCCTCGATCGTGTGAGGCAGGACCATATCGCCGGTCGACGGAACCGGTCGGTCCATCCCGATCCTCCCGCACGCGGACCAGAGGGCGTCCAGCACGGTCCGGCCCGGGCCGGTGAGTTGCTGAACGTCCATGAAGTAGTGGAGTTGCAGAGCCTCCCGCGCGAAGCGGACCTCAGTGCTCATCCGTGTCGTCCTGCGAGCTCCCGCCCTCGTCGGCGTCCTCCAGCGTCCGGATCAGCACCCCGTGGGCTTCGAGGAGTTGTGGCGGCATGGGCTCGTTCTCCCCCTCGGCCATTGACCGGGGGGCCCGCCAGACGTCGACGAGGTCGGAGAGCCGCCCGGTCGCACGCCTGAGTGCCGTCGAATCGCCCGCTTCGGCACCGGTTTGGAGGGCCGCCAGGCACTCCCCCGCCCGGGACCACCCGCGGGTGGAGAGCCGCCACGTCGGCGCCTCGGACAACAGATCAACGGCCTGCCGACGGACTGCCCGGATGTCGTACGACATGCACCCCCCTCACCCACGCGATCCTGATCGCCCCACAGGATATGGCAACAACCGGCCTGTGACTGCCGACTACTGACGAACGCTAAGGTGTGCTCACTTGCCTGCCCGGGACGGGGTCGAGGACTCGGAGGCGCTCACGATGGACGTCTGGCCACGCCGGCACCGGTTCTCCGTGGAACGGGGGTGGGTGCTGTTCCGCAGGTACGCGGTGATCGCCGACGAAGCGCTCTTCGAGGAAGCCGTAGCGCTCTGCTCCACCCAGTTGGGCAGATGGCGAACGTCGCCGGATCCGGCGAGCAGCCCGGAGGTCGGCGTCCAATGGCTCCACCTCGCCGGAAGACTCCGGCAACTGCGCTACGAACTGCGGGGCCGTCTCAATGATCTCAGAATCGCGCACGATGCCCTGGAGGAGGCTCTCGGACTGACGGTCTCCCATCGGCAGAGGAGCCGCGCTGACCTGCAGTACCACCTCGCGCAGGTTCTCCTCCACAAGTACGATGCGTCGCTGACGTCCGACCTCACCGTGCCGGAGCGGCTGGCGCGCGAGTCCTTGGCCGTCCAGGTGCCGGATGACCAGAGCTACGGCCTCCATCTGCACCTCCACGCCGATGTGCGCCGCCGACAGGGCCTCCAGGCGGAGGATCCTGCGATCCTTCGGGATGCGGTGCGTCTCCTCCAGGGCGCGGCGGAAGCGACGGCGACGCTTCCCTCGTTCCACTGGCGGGCGCTGAACACCCTCGCCGTGGCGCGGATGCAGTTGTATCTCGCCACCGGTGACCGGGACGAGTTGCCGTCCGCTGTCGCTGACGCCAAGCGGGCGCTTGCATCGGCCTCCACCCAGATGCTGTCCACCGACAACAGGGTGCGGCTGTCCTCCACGCTCGGCGACATCGAACGGCTTCAGTACGAGGCGACCGGTGACCCCACACTCCTGCACCAAGCACTGCTCCACACGCGCGAGGCCATGGAGGCTGCATCCCCCGACACGGCCGCGTGGAGCACGGCCTTGTCCAACCACGCCAACGTCGTGACCCTCTCGGATCGCCCGGAGGACCTCCGTGCGGCAGAGCAGATCCTTCGGCAGGCCATCGCAAGGAGCAGTCTCCCGGGGATCCGCGCCCTCGCGTCGCACAACTGTGGTGTCGTCATGAGTCGTACCGCGGAGCTGACGGGGGACGGGGTGCTGATGGCGGAGGCCATCGGCCACCTGGAGGACGCGATCATGGTGGCCGATCCCAGCGACCTCCATCAGATCTCCTTCCGGCGGAACCTGGCCCATGCGTTGGTGAGGCTCTGGGTCATCACGTCCGATCCGGGGGCCCTCGACCGCGCGATCGACATCGTCGCCCACGCCCTCGTGGAGACTTCGCGAAGCGCCGTGCACCGCCACATGCTTCACAGCCTTCAGGCCTCCCTCCTGGTGGCGCGGTTTCGTGAGGGCCGGGATACGGACGATCTGGCCGCCGCATGCAGGGCCGCGCGCAGAGGGCTCGCGCTCGCTCCGTCCGGCCACGTGACGCGCCCCGCGTACCACACGCAGTACGGCGAGGCACTTCTGGGCTGGTCCGTTCACGGGAATCAGCCGGAGGCGGCGTCGGAGGCCTACCACCACATGCGGCAAGGCCTCGAAGGAGCTGAGGACTCGCCCGGCTGGGTGAAACGGGCGCTCTTCCTCGCCGACGCACTGATCTCCGGTGCATCTGACTCATCTCGCAAGGCCCGCAGAGCGCGCAAGGCGATGCGAGCCGAAGCACTGGACCTCTATCGGCGTGCCGCCACACACCGCTTCGGTTCACCAGCCGAGCGCTGGGCGGCGTCGTTCGCCTGGGCCCATCTGATGGCCGAGGAGCGGGACGTGGACGGCGCCCTCGAAGGCCTGAGTGCGGCGATCGAGGTATTGCCGCAGCTCGCCTGGCCGGGCCTGTCCAGAGAGGACCAGCTGCGTCCGCTGGGCGGCAAGTCCGAGGCCGTCTGCGATGCGGCGGCGTTGGCCATCCTGCTGGGGAAGCCCCAACGCGCGGTGGAGCTCCTCGAACAGGGCCGGGCGCAACTCCTGTCACACGCCCTCGACATGAACGCGGACCTCGAGGACGTCCGCGTGCTCGATCCCGCGCTCGCCGAAGACCTGGAGGGCGTCCGCCGTCAACTGACCGACAACGGCCCATTCATCTCTGACCGGCATCTTGCCGTGGGGGACGCCTTCGCCCACGCCGGCCGGCGGCGTGAGCTCCACCTGCGCTGGACGGACCTGGTCGAACGGGCCCGCCGCCTTCCGGGAATGGCCGGGTTCCTACGCCCGCCGTCGTTCGACGATCTGGTTCACGCGGGCGATCACGGACCTGTCGTCCTCTTCAACATCAGCGGCGTGCGCTGTGACGCGCTCATCCTGACGCAGGGGACCGTCGTCGTGGTGCCCCTTCCCGCGTTCGACCGCAAGAAGGCCGAGGCCCGGGCGGAGGCGCTGGCCGGGCTGTTGGAGGCGGCGGACTCCTCTGTCGACGGCGTCGAGGAACTGCGGGAGTACTTGGTCGATCTCCTGGGATGGCTCTGGCAGACCCTGATCCGGCCGGTGATGGACCGCCTCGGGAGCAGCGGGTCGCGTGACGGCCGTGCTCGCCGGCCGATGCGCCTGTGGCTCTGTCCGACGGACGTTCTCAACCGCTTGCCCCTCCATGCCGCCGGTCTACTTCCCGAGGACCCGTACGACGGCGAGTCCGCTCCCCCCGACCTGCTCGTGGACCGCGCCATCTGTTCCTACGTCCCGACCCTCCGGTCCCTGCTGTCCGCACGAGAGGGCGGCCCGAACCGGCCCGCTCGCGCTCCACGTATGCTGGCAATCGGCGTCGGCGGGCTCGAGAACGGCACGACCGGGCTGAGGGCCCTCACACACGTCTCCGGCGAGATCGACGCGGTCGTCGCGCGGTTCCCGAGTGCCACGCCATTGAGAGAGCAGGAAGCGACCCGGGAGGCGGTGCTGGCCGCGCTGCCCGCGCACGACTGGCTGCACTTCGCGGGTCACGGCAGTCAGGACGCCTCCATCCCCGACGGAACCCTCTACACCTGGGCCCCAGTCGGCGGCGACTACCTCAAGGTCACCGAGATCGCCGCCCTGCGTCTGCGTGCTGCGGAGCTCGCCTACCTGTCGGCGTGCCACACGCAGCGTGCCACCGTCGACCACCCCGACGAGCCGGTGACCCTCGCCGGGGCGCTTCGGCTGGTCGGCTTCCGGCACGTGATCGCCACCTACTGGAGCCTGCGCAGCAGACCCGCCCGGCAGGCGGCCGTCGCCTTCTACGACCACCTGCTCGCCAGACGGTCCTCCGACGCCCTGGCGCTCAGCTCCGACGACGCCGCAGCCGCCCTCCGGTCGGCTGTCCGACAACTCGTCCGCGACCGGCCGGAAGCACCAGAGATCTGGGCTGCACTGGTCCACGTCGGACCGTAGGCCCGCCGCCCACTCCCAGCTCGCTTGGCTCGCCACCACCACCGTCCTCACCATCGACGCCACCGACTCGGCCGAACTCCACCACCTGCTGCGCCGCCCCAACGACGGCGACCTCCGGGTCCGCGCCGTCCGGACCACCGACAACAGCGTCCGCGTAGCGGCCCCGACCTGCTCGCCCCGCCCCAGACCCCCTGGGCCTGACCGACTGACCGGCCCCGCCCCCGCTTCGCGGAGAACCGCTGACACTGCGCCTGACCTGCACTACGGTAGGCGGGCAGAGCGGGTCACGGAGGCGGGGGCAGCGCAGTGTTGATGTCCATGACGGCACACGTCAGCCCTGAGAGCGGCATGCCCGACCCCGAACCCTACGAACAGCGCCGCCGCCCCGGCTCACCCTCGGCCGCCGGGGGCGACCCGCACACCGCCGTCCTCCCGCCCGAGGCCGCGCGCGCCGCACAGACCGTCCAGGCCACCACCCCGGCACCCAACCTGCCGCCCCGCGCCGCCGGCCGGCTCATCGGCCGGGAGCGAGAGTCGCGCGCCGTCGCCGACGCCCTGGCCCACGGGGACGGCGGCGGACTGGTCACCCAGGCCACCACCCTGCACGGCCTCGGCGGCGTCGGGAAGACCAGCCTCGCCCTGCACCACGCCTACGCCCACGCCAGCCACTACCGGCTGATCTGGTGGCTCACCGCCGAGTCCCCCGAGCAACTCGCCGAGGCCTTCGCCGGGCTCGCCGTCCACCTCCACCCCTCCTGGGCCCTCACCGCCCCGCCCGGCCAGCAGGTCGAGTGGGCCATCGCCTGGCTGCACGCCCACGACCGCTGGCTGCTGGTCTACGACAACGCCGAGGATCCGGCAGACCTCACCCCCTACGTCGGCCGCCTGCTCGGCCGCGGGCACCAGTTGGTCACCAGCCGGCGGGCGAGCGGCTGGCACCCGGGGATCCGCCCGGTCCGCGTCGACGTCCTCGACGGCCCCGAGGCCGCCCAGCTGCTCTGTGGGACGGCCTACCACGGCTCGCCGGTCGGTCCGGCCGAACGGGACCAGGCCAGGGCGCTCGCCGACGAGCTCGGCCACCTGCCGATCGCCCTCGCCCAGGCCGGCGCCTACGTCCAGCAGACCGGCACCTCCTTCGCCGCGTACCGCGAACTGCTGCGTGACACCGGGCCGGTGGGGCCCGGTGCCGAGTCCACCGTCGCCCGGCTGTGGCGCACCACCCTGCGGACCGTCCAACACACCGCGCCCTTCGCCGTCGAGCTGCTGCGCACCCTGGCCTGGTACGCCCCCGAGGCACTGCCACGCGAGGTGCTCACCCCGTTCGGCTCGCGCCGGCCCGACGAGGTCGACCGGGCGCTGCGGCTCCTCGCCGACTACCACCTGATCACCCTCGGCGAGACCGTCACCGTGCACCGACTGCTCCAGGCGGTGCTGCGAGACGTCGACTTCCGGGGTCGCGCCGAGCAGCACCTGGCGCGGGCGGCGGCCCGACTCTGGCCGGACGCCCGTCCAGAGCTACGGCGGGCGCTGCTGCCGCACGTCCGGGAACTGGCCGACAACGGTCCAGCGCCGGAGCCGACCGCCGAGAGCATCGCCCTGTACGGGTTGGCGGCGGCCGAACTCACTGACCGGGCGCAACGGGTGTACACCGTCCGGCTGGTGGAGGCGATGGCGGACGGGCAGCGGCGGCTGCTCGGCGAGGATCACCCGGACACCCTCACCTCCTTCGGGCGGCTCGGCTGGCTGCAGGCCAAGACCGGCGACCCCGCCCGGGCCGTGGAGCTGTGCCGGGACGTCGTCGCCCGGCGCACCCGGGTCCAGGGTGCGGACCACCCCGCCACCCTCGCCGACCGGCACACGCTCGCCCAGGGCTACCGCCGGGCCGGCCAATACGCCCTGTCCGTAGAGGAGTTCCGGGGCGTCGTCGCCGACCGGGCACGGGTGCTGGGGCCGGACCACGCCGACACCCTGTACAGCCGGGCGAGTCTGGCGTACGCCCTGCAAGCCGCGGGGCAGCATCGGGAGTCCGTCGCCGAGTACGAGCGGCTGGTGGCGGACACGGAGCGGGTGCTCGGGCCGGACCACCCGACGGTGGTGACCCACAGCAGCGGCCTCGCCTTCGCGCAACTCGCGGCGGGACTGCACGGGTTGGCGATCGCCCGGTACGAACAGGTGGTCGCCGACCGCATCCGCCTGCTGGGCGCGGACCACCCGGACACCCTGAACAGCCGCCGTTGGCTGGCGGCCGCCCACGCCGACACGGACGACCACCTCGCGGCGATCGCCGCCTACCGGACCCTCGTCGCGGACTGCACCCGGGTGCAGGGGCCGGACCACCCTCAGACGCTCTACGCCCGCAAGCGACTGGCCTCGGCCCACCGCAAGTCCGGCCGCCCCGCCCTCGCCGTCGCCCAGTTCGAGGAGGTCGTCCCCTCCTACGGCCGAGTACTCGGCCCCGATCACCCGCACACCTTCAACGCGCGCAGCGGCCTGGCCCGCGCCCACCGGGAGGCGGGCACGCCCGTCGTCGCGGTCGAGCAGCACCGGGCCCTGGTCCGTGACCGCACCCGCGTCCAGGGCGAGGGCCACCCCGACACCCTGGAGGAGCGCAGCTTCCTGGGGTTCGCGCTACGCGTCGCGGGACTGCCCGCTCTCGAAGTCGAGGAGCTGGAGCGCCTGGTGGCCGACCGGGCCCGGCTCCAAGGCCCCGACCACCCCAACACCCTGGAGGAACGCTCCGGTCTCGCCCGCGCCCTGCACGCCGCCGGCCGCCCGCGCGAGGCACTCGCCCTCCGGGAGCGGCTGGCCGCCGACCGGCTTCGCGTCAACGGCCCCGAGCACTTCGAGACCTTCGACGCCCGGCTGCGGCTGGCCCGCTCCGTCGACGAGGCGGGCGAACACCGACGGGCGGCGGACCTGTGCGACCGGCTGGTCGCCGACCGGCAGCGGATCCTCGGCCCGGACCACCCGGACGTGCTCACCACCCGGTGGTGGCAGGCCTCGATCCACACCAACGCCTGCGAACACGGCGAGGCTTTGACGCTCTTCGAGGCGCTGCTCGCCGACCGTACCCGCCTCCAGGGGCCCGACCACCTGGCGGTGCTCAACACCCGCTGGTGGCTGGCAACCGCCCACCGGAACCTCGGCCGGCACCGCAAGGCGCTGGCACTGTACGAAGCGCTCGCGGCCGACCGTACTCGCCTCCAGGGGTCCGACCACCCCGATGTCCTCAGCACCCGCTTCTGGATCGGTCACAGCCATCAGGTGCTGGGCGACTACCGTCAGGCCTTGGACCTCTACGAAGCCCTGGTGACCGACCACGTCCGGATCAACGGGCCCGATCACCCCGGCAGCCTCAACGCCCGCTTCAACTGTCTGTCGGCCTGCCTGGGCGCCGGCCACCACCGGCAGGCCGTCGAGCTGGCCGAGTCCCTGGTGACCGACCGGATCCGCGTCCTGGGCGCCGACCACCCCGACTCCCTGACCGCCCGCCAATGGCTGGCCGCCGCCCACGGAGGCGCGGGCGACCACCACCGGTCGGCCGGCCTGCTCGAAGCGCTCATCACGGACCGCGCCCGAATCCAGGGCCCCGACCACTCCGACACGCTCTTCGCTCGACTCGCCCTCGCGCTCACCCATCGGAACGCCGACGACCATCGGCAGGCGGTGGCCCTGCTGGAGGAACTCGGTCACGACTTCGCACGAGCCCTGGGCCCCGACCATCCGAGCACCCTCGACGTCGGTGTCTGGCAGGCGTCCACCGGCCAGCTCGCCGGTGACCACCGCCGGGCCGCCGCGCTGATCGAGGAACTCGTCACCGATCACACCCGGGTGTTCGGGCCGGACCACCCGAGCACCCTGCGCTGCCGTCGCGAGCGTGCCTCGATCCGGCGGGCCTCCGGCGAACACCTGCGGGCCATCGCCGAGTTCGCCTCCCTGGTGGCCGATCACACCCGCGTCGACGGGCCGGACCACCAGCAGACACTGGAGATCCGCGAAGAGCTGGCACGGTCGCACTCCCAGGCGGGCGACCACCGCATCGCCGTGGAGTCGTTCCTGAGCCTGGTCGCCGACCGTATGAGGGTTCAGGGCGCCGACCACCGGGACACCCTCACCACCCGCTGGTGGCACGCCCTTGCCCAGGACAAGGCCGGGGAGCACGGCGTCGCGAGCGAGCTCTTCGGTGACCTGGCCGCCGACCACGCACGGGTCCTCGGCGCCGAGCACCCGGAGACCCTGCTCGCCCGGGAGTCCCAGGTCTCCTCCTGCCGATCAGCCGGCGACCTCCGGCGGGCGCTGCACCTGGGCGAGGCCCTGGTCGCCGACCGCGCCCGGATCCAGGGCCCCGACCACCCGGGCAGCCTCCACGCCCGCCTTCTCCTCTCCTTGGTACACCGGACCTCCGGCCGCCACCTGCTCGGCATCCGGCTCGACGAGGCCCTGGTGCACGACCGCACCCGGATCTTCGGCCCCGACCACCCGAGCGTACTCACCGCCCGGAGCATCGTCGCCACAGGCCGCAGGCTCGCCGGTCTCTACCGTCAGGCCGTCATCGACCGGGAACTGCTCGCGGCGGACTGCGTCCGCGTCCACGGGCCGGAGCACCCCGACAGCCTGCTCACCCGTTCCCTGCTGGCCCAGGACATCCGCGCGACCGGTGAACTCGACCGGGCCGCCGGCCTCTTCACCGAACTAATCGCTGCCCGGGCCCGGAGCCAGGGCCCCGACCACCCGGACACCCTCAATGACCGGTCCGAGCTCGCCTACACCCACCGGCTCGGCGGCCACCATCGCCAGGAGGCCGCCGAACGGCAGTCGCTCGTCTCCGAGCACATCCGCGTACACGGTCCCGGTCACCCCGCCACACTCGCCGCCCAGGAGCGCAGCGGCCACGCGCTGCGCCACGGATGGGACCACGACGGCGCGGACTCGCTCTACCGGTCCGTCCTCGCGGACCGCGACCGGATCCTGGGAGCCGGCCACCCGGACACCCTCCACGTCCGGGACAGCATCGCGCTCAACCTCTTCGAGGCGGGCCGCCACGCCGAGTCGGCCGGGTACTACGACGAGACGCTGGCCCTCGCCGTCGAGGCCCTCGGGCCCGATCACCCCTCAGTGCGGAAGCTCCGGCACGACCGCGCCACGGCCCTGATCCTCGACGGTCGCCCCGACGTCGCCGCCATCGAACTGTCCCCGATGACGCGCGACGCGGCCGAGCCGGTCGCGGTGGGCCTGCCGGACCGGATCCACGCCGGCTGCCTGCTCGCCTTCGCCCAGCACCTGAGTGGACAGCCGGAGACGGCCCTGGGCCTGGCCGGTGAGCTGGTCTCCGCCGCCGCCGAAGCCCTCGGCGACCCGGACGACGCGACGGTCACCGCCCGGCTCACCCAGGCACTCCTGCTGGCCGGTGGCCGCCACCCGCTGCGTGCCGTCGTGCGACTGGAGGAGCTGGCAGAAACCTGCGCCGAAAGCCGGGGACCGCGTAGCGCCCTCACCCTGGAGGTCCGGCAGGCCCTCGCCCACGCCCGGCTGTGCGCTGGGGACCCCGACGGCGCCGTCCGGGTGTACGAACGGATCATCGCCGACCGGATCCCGGCCGCGGAAACCGCACCCACCACCACGCTGCTGGCCGGCCATCGGGAGGCCGACGACCTCACCGTCAGCGTAGGCGCCGTCCGCCCCGGGCCCCTGCCGCTGTACCCCACCCTCGCCATCGACCTGGCCCAGGCGCTCGCCGCCGCCGGCCGCCGGGACGCCGCCCGGACGCTGCTGGAAGCAGTCCGCGTCGGCCGCGAGGCACTGATGGGCACCGGCCACCCGCTGACCGCCGAGGCCCGTAACGTACTGGCTCGGCTCACCGGCGGATTCCAGCCCGACCACCACCCGCAGCTCGCCCCGCGCGGGACCGCTCCCGCGCCCACCCCCGCGCTGCGCCCCCGGCGCTCACGCGGCGCGATGCACCGCGGGAGCGAGTCGGCGACGCGCCACCCCGCCTGGCAACCGCGCCTGACCCTCACCACCGATCCGGTCGTGGGCGCCACCACCCACCTGGAGCTGCGCCTCGAATCCGCCGACGCCTCCGCCGACCCGGCCGCCCTGCCGGACCTGCACCTGGTCGCCGCGGTGACCCCGGACGCGGCGCTCGACCCGCCCGTCACGGACTACTCCCCCGCCGACGGGCCCGCCCGGTTCGCGCTCACCCCGGCCGTGCCCGGGCCGCACACCGTCCGGATCACCGTCTTCGACCAGAGCCACGGCGCCGTCCTCCAGGACCTCTCCGCCGTCCTGGACGTCCCTGCCGTCATGGACCAGCTCGCTGTCCTGGACGAACCCTCCGCCACCGCACCCCAGGAGCAGGAGTAATCGACGTGCCCCGGGACCTCCAAGTCCTCGTCCGGCAGAACCCCTCCGCCGACTACACCCGGCTGCCCCGGCAGGCGGGCCTGGCCGACGCCGGCCCACCAAAGGGCCCGGCGCCACTGGACCTCGTCGTCTCCCTCCGCTGTCACGGTGACGAGCTGCACATCAGCGCCTTCCGCCCGGGCGAGCGCACCCCCGGCACCCGCATGCACCGGGCGCGACTGGCCGTCTCCGCGCCGGTGCTGCTCAACAAGGCCGCCCGGCTGCGCTCCGTCTGGCGCGACCGGCTGATCGGCTACGACCCCGACCCGTTCGACCCGTACCCCTTCGCCACCGCCGTCGACTTCACCCCGCACGCCACCGTCGCCGAGCGCAAGGTCGCCGAACTCGCCGAGGAGGGGCGCTACTTCCTGGAGACCATGTTCGACGGGACCGACCGCAGCTTGGTCCGCTTCCGGGAGTACCTCACCGCCACCCTCACCGAACACGGCTCACTGCGGATCAGCTTCGACTCCGACCTCCACCTGCCCTGGCCGATGCTCGCCGTGGACACCGGCCGGCCCGACCCCTGGGCGGACTTCCTCGGCCACCGCCACCAGATCGAGCAGACCGGCGCCGCCTACCCGCCGATCCAGCCGCCCAACTCCGCCCGCGCCAAGCCCGTCACCAGCCTCAACACGGACGACCAGCTCACCGGCATCGGCCGGGCACCGGAGGTGCGCAAGCTGCTGGAGGACCGTTCCCAGCTCACCGTCCGCACCGACTCGGACCTCCTGCTGGAGGCGCTGTCCGCGGCCGTGCTGGACGAGGACGTCATGTACTTCTGGTGCCACGGCCAGTTCGTCGCCAACGACTCCCCGTACGAGCAGCTCGCCGTCCGGCTCTCCGACGACCGGCACATCGACGCGGAGCTGGTGCGCCGGCACCGCCGACGCCACCTGGACCGGCCGGACGCCGTCTTCCGGCCGTTCGTGCTGCTGAACGCATGCCATACCGGGCAGTCGGCGGCGGCCGAACTCGACCACCTGGGGAGGGCCTTGGTCGACCTCGGCGCGGACGGGGTGCTCGGGCCGCAGCTCCAGATCCCGCAGGAGTTCGCCGCCGAGTACGCCTTCGCCTTCCTCGACCACTACCTGACCGGCGAGTTCACCGCCGGGGAGATCACCCAGCAGCTGGTGCGCTGGTTCGCCCGCGAGTACTGCAATCCGCTGGCGCTCGCATACTCCCTGCACTGCGGCATCGACAGCATCCTGGAGCTCAACCCGTGAACCCCACTCCCCCGGCCTCCGTACGGCCCACGACGGTCGACCTGGACGAGCACGGCCGGCTGCTCGTCCCCAAGACGACGACGCCCGTCCCGGACGCGCGGGTCGCCGACCACCTGGCCCGCCACCTGCGGATCCCCGAGTGGGCGACCGACCTGTTCGTCTACGTCCACGGCTGGCAGACCAGCCCCGACGCCGCCGACCGGACCGCCGCCGCGCTGATCGACCGGGCCACCGCGCTCCACCACGCCGCACCGGCCGCCTACCCGGGGCTCGCCGCCGGGTTCCGCCCCTGGTGCGTGGTGGTGCGCTGGCCCTCCTCCAGCCTGCCGAGCCTGCACGGCTACCGGCGCATCCGGGAGCGCGCACACGCAATGAGCGCCCGCGGCCAGGCCGGGCGGATCCTCGGCCACCTGCTGGGCTACCTCGACTCCGGCCGCGGTCGGCCGGACACCCCACGCGTCCTGGCCAACCGTCACGGCCAGTACCTTCACCTGCTCGGGCACTCCTTCGGCGGCCGGTTCCTCTGCGAAGCCGTTCAATACGCGGCCGACCGCCCAGCCGGTCCCCCGGTGCTGAGCTGGTCTTCACGGCCCGGCGACCCGAGCCGTCCGTTCACCGTCGACAGCGCCCTGGTCTTCCAGATGGCCGCGCCCCGCGATGCCTTCACCCGGCTGTTCCCCCGGCTGTTCCTCGGCCCCGGCCGGGCCGGCGCCCCGCTACGCGGCCCGCTGGTCCTCACCCACTCCCGGTGGGACCGCGCCACCGGCTTCTGGCACCTGCGCGCCGAAGGCCTGCCGGGCATCGGCCACTCCGGCACCGGCTCCGCCCCGGTCCCCCAGTTCAGCACCCGGCTCCGCCCGGCGGACTCGCCGTACCCGCACGCCGAACTCGACCACCCGATCGTCAACATCGACGCCGGCCACGTCTACCGGGGCGGCCTCGCCACCCGGCTACACCCCTCCGGCGCCCACTCCGACTTCCAACACCCGGAATCCGCCCACCTGCTGCTCAGCCTCGCCGCCCACTCCCGCTGAGGCGAGGGCTCCACGCTCCGGGGGGGGGTGACCCTCCACCGGATCTGGGACAGTGTGGGAGGACGCGGACACGGCGGCGGCGCGGGGCGCCCCGGAACAACCGAAGGGCCCGGGGCGGGGACGCCGGACGGCCGTGAAACCGCACACCTCCGTACAGAGCGTGACGATCCCGCTGTAGCGGTAGTTCGCCCGGCCCCAGGAGATCGTGTGCACCATCAGCGTCTCCCGCAGGGTCGGCTGGTGGCAGCGCGGGCAGACAGCCTGGACTGGCTTGCCCCACGGGCGCTTGGGGTCGAGCTTGGTGACTGCCACGACCATCAGGGCCACCGACAGGCCGGTCCCGACAAAGCCGACCACCCGCCACACGCCTTTGCCAGACTCCCGCCGGTGCCGACACCGGAGTAACCCGACGCGGCCCGGGCAACCGGCGCTCGTGGCGGTCGAATCGGATAGGTGGCCTACCACAAGGCGCAGGGCCACCTATCTCCGCCCCTTGCTGAGTCTGGAAAGCGAATATGCTCCCCTCCGCAGCGACCAACGCGCCGCGGTCCCACCCGACCCGCAGGATCAGCACGCCCGCGGCCACCGTGGGTCTGGTGCCCGGCACGGCTGCCGGGATGAGGAGCGCAGGCCTGGCAGGCCCTCCAAGAGAGCCTGGCCGTTGACGCCCTCACCACCCAGCAACTCGGGAGTTTCCGTGGACACCGCCACCTTCACCAAGACCCTGCCCGATGGACAGGCCATGTTCGGCGTCCTGTTCATTACCGTCTTCGACGCGGTGACCTACACCGTGACGAAGCCGGTCTGATTCACGCCCAGCGAGACCGTGGAGGTGGCCGCGGTGGGCAACGCGGCGCTCACCGCCTTCGCCGAGTCGGGGAGCCTTCGGATCGACCGGGCGCGCCGAGGTGGACGCGGTTCTACGTGTCCAGGTTGATCAGCATGACGATCCACACGGCGGCGGCCCTCACCACTCCGAGGGCCTCGATCCGCTTCATCTCCAGGTCCTTCGAGCCGCCGCCGTGACACACCCACGGCATGGAGGAGCCGTAGTTGTGGAGCGGGTTGATCGCGCCGCGCAGCGGCGTGCGCTCGCCTTCCGGGAACAGCTTGATCAGCCCGGCATTGATGCTCCCCCCGAGGCGATCCTGACGACGCCTTCCAGGGCATTCACGGCCAGGGCGACGGCCTGGCGGTCGTCACCAGCCTTCTGCGCGGCCAGGGCCTTGGACCAGTTCGCGCGGGCGGAGGCGTACTTCCCGGTGAGCAGGGTCAGCGGGCGGACAGTGGTGTCTTGGACGTCCAGTTCCTCGGCCCCTCGTCGTCCTCGACGAAGTTGCCGTCGATCATGACAAGTCCGATCCCCGCCTCCTTGAGGACCCTGTTGACCCGCTCGTCGTAGGACGACCACCCCATGCCGTCCGCGTTCAGAGCCTGCTCCAGCAGGTCGAACACCATGGGGTCCGGCAGCCGCTGCAGCCGCTCGTTGATCCAGTCGTACTTCAGGCCGATGCTCGCGTCTCAGGTGAGCAGCCGGCCCGGCTGGCTTCGCGTGATAGCCACAGCTCCAGGAGGTAGCCCATCGCGCAGCAGCGGGTGGGCAGTCTCGGGGTCCTCCGGCAGGCCATGGCCGTCGGTACCAGGGCGAAGAGCGGGGTCGGCGAATCGGATACCGAATCAGTGAGTGTCCACGGGGCGGCAGAACACAAACCAGATAGCTTCCATCGGCCCGGTTGGTGCGGCCGGAACCCCCAGGTAGTGTCCAGGGCGCCAAGAGAGCGTGCAGCGCTTCGCGGGTAGGTGGAGCGGCCACCGAAGACCTGGACCAGCCTCACGCTCATGACATGTATCGCCGAATCACACGGGTCCGGCCAGCGTGAGGATGTCGGCGGCCATGACCTGCGAGTAGATCACCGGCCACTCGTCGGTCTCCCAACCGTGCTCCGTCATGTCCGGCCAGACGCCCGTGGCGATGTCGATGTCCACCGCCCGCAGGACGTCGACGGCGACGCCCTGCCGCTCCAGGATGCGGGTGCTGACGTCGATCAGGCCCTGGGTGTTGCTGCGGTTCCGGCCGGCCGCTGCGGACGCCCGGCTCCCCGGGGTGACAGCACCTGTGCCGACCGCCCCGGCTGCTTCCGAGACGGCGGCGGTGCGGTCGGCGGCGGCGAGCGCGGCCTGGCGTTCGGCGGGGGTGTTTGCGACTCACCGCAACCACGGTCGGCGACGCTCGTCAACCTCTCGACCGGATAAATCACGAAGTCACACTGGAGTTCTGGTTGCGCGTGTACAGATACTGCTTCCAGTTCGGATCCGGTTGGTGAAGGTGTTCGCCAACAGCCTCACCCGCGACCCTCAGGCCACTGGAGCGGTCACCCCGGGACAGCACCAGCGGCTGCCGCTCGACCTCGACCACCCCTGGCACCGCGCACCTCGCCCCAGAGTTGATGGAACAGTAAGCACTAACTCGCTGTAGACGGCTACTCTGCGAGGATTCACCGCCTCCCACCAGTCGACGGCGAAGCCGTGTCGGCGCTCAGCAGGCGTGCACACCGGCGCCGTCGAGACTCTCCCCGTCACCGGGCGAGGGGGCAGGGAGAGTGGTCTTGGCGGTCGGGGCGTGCTTCCGGGGCCGCCCTTTGGGGCGCCGCGCAGGCACCTCCGCGCCCAGCCTCGCGAGCTCCTCCGTGCTCCAGCCGGCTGCCTCTGCGGCTGCGTAGGCCCTTCCGTACGGGACCTCGGTTTCGGTCAGCAGGTCCTTGAGTCGCTGTCGCTCCGCCATGACGGCTGCGAGCGAAACGATGGCCTTCTCACGGTCGGCCTGAATCTCGCGCATTCGCTTCAGGAACTCGTCTTCCCTCGTCATGTCGCGGATCGTAGACCCACCCCTTCCGGTGGTTTCGGACCTGCCCACAGAGGTCACCCGTGTCGGTGATTTTCGGCTGCCACTCCGGCGTATCCACTGGCAGTCAGGTCGACCGCGAAGCAGGGTGGCGCAGCAGGGAGTCGCGGCGAGGGCCGCGTTCGTTCCGGCCTCCGGAACGCCGGCCCGCGGTGCCGAGGAGGATCGACGGTGAGTGGTATGGAGGGCGCGCGGCGGCGGGAGCGACAAATGGCGTCGCCGCGGTCGAGGCGGGTGAATCTGGCGTACAACGATGCCGAGCTGATGATCGTGCACGAGGCAGCGAAACGTGAGGGCATGGTGGTGTCCGCGTGGGTGGCTCAAAAGGCGCTGGCGGTCGCCAAGGATCAGCTCGTGCCGGTATCCGCGGACGCCCGGGAAGTACTGGCGGAGCTCATCAGATCGCGCGGGGAACTGGTGCGGATCGGTGAGTGGCTCGGGTCGATCGGCCCCTTCGACACGCACTCCGCCACACGTCTCGTCCAGGAGGCCGTTCAGCGGGTCGACCGGGCGACGCTGCAGTTGATGCGGGAGCGGGCGTCGCGCTGGTGATCCCCAAGAGAGCGAAGGGCGGAAGTGATTCCGCCGGGCTGCTGTTCTACCTGTACGGCCCCGGGCAGCGGGATGAGCACGAGGAACCTCGCATGGTCGCTGCCTGGGCGCCGTGGGTACCCGACCCCGCGCGGTCGCCGGGCACGACGGTCGGGGATCTCGGATTGCTCCTGGACGCTCCGGTGCACGCCTACCGGGGCAACACTCCGGCCGAGCACGTGTACCACGTCGCGGTGCGTGCGGCGCCCGAGGATCCGCTCCTGACGGACGAGCAGTGGGCCGAGGTCGCCCGGGCGATGATGGATGCCGCCGGTGTCGCTCCGCAGGGCGAGAAATGGGGCTGCCGCTGGGTCGCGGTCCGGCATGCGGACGACCACATCCACATCGTCGCGACGAAGATCCGCCAGGACGGGATCCAGCCGGACCTGTGGCAGGACATCGTACGGATGCAGCAGCTCGCCCGACAGTTCGAGGTGCGGTGGGGACTGCGCCGGCTGACGTCAGGAGATCGAACCGCGAAGCGGTGGCCCACGACGGGCGAGACACGGAAAGCCTCACGCCGTCACCTGCCGCAGAGTGCGCGCGAGCAGCTCGAGCGGACCGTCCGTACGGCGGCAGCAGCCGCTGCGAGCGAGGACGAGTTCTTCGCCCGCCTCCGTTCCTCCGGCCTGCGAGTGGCGCAGCGTTACGGCCCGGGAAGCAGCACCCCGACGGGCTACACGGTCGCGCTGCCCGGCGACCGGGACCGGGTCGACCGGGCGGTGTGGTTCGCGGGCTCGAGCCTGGCCTACGACCTGTCGCTCCCCCGGGTTCGCGAACGCTGGCAGATCCCGGTCCCGGAGCCGGAGGCGGCGCTGTACGCGCTCTGGCAGACGCTCGAGCGCAACCTCCGCGCGACGTCGAGTTCGCTCGGCTCCGGCGGACGGCAAGCGGGGGCCGGCGAGGTCGCCGCGCTCGGCGACCTTCTCGTCGTGGCGTCCAACGCCGCGCCTTCCCTGGTCGAGACAAATCTGCGCGCTTCGGCGACGGAGTTCGAGCGGGCTGCCAGGGCTCCGGGCAAGCGTGTTCTGGACAGCGAGGCACGGATGCTGCTCCGTTCCTCGGCCCGGATCCTCGTGTCGTCAGCCAGGTCGTCCGGTCACAATGACGCGGCCGCCTTCTTGGGGTTCCTCCTGGCCCTGGTCACAGCCGTCACGGCTGCGCAGCTCTGGCATGAGGAACAGGGGTATCGCCTCCAGGCCGAAGCGGCCGGTAGAGCCGGCCGGTCACTGGTAGAAGCCGTGGAAGTGAGTACCGGGGCATCCGTGGATGCCTGGGCTCGGACGCCCAGGAAGCGGGCGAGGTCGGCGACATCGGGAGTCAGCCGATCGTTCCTGCTGACCGACGTGGTGACGAGGGCTCTGCCGGCCCATGCGTCGGCGGTGCTGGTGGATTCCGCCTGGCCGGTCCTGCGCGACCGTCTGATGGCCTTGGAGCGGCAGGGCTTCGACCCCGCCGTGGTTCTTGAGGCGGTGGCGGCGCGGCGCGAGCTCCGCTCGGCGGAGTCCATCGCGCAGGTTCTCGTCTGGCGGTTGGACGGGTGGGCCGGCACTCACGGCGCAGCGCCGGACACGTGGGCAGCAGCTGCCCCACGGTTCCCCGTCACGCCATCGCGACGTGCCATGAAGACGTCCGGTACGTCGGCCGAGGCGAAACGCTTTCCCTTCAACGATCCGGAAGGGCCCCAGACGGGGCCAGTGAACGACAGGAGGCCACGATGACCATGCCCTACCCGGGTGAGCCGTTCGCCGAGGCGGTCGGCGAGGCGGTGCAGACGTCGACGGCGGCGGTGCGCCTGGTGCTGGCCGTCGCGGACACGGTACGCCGCACGGCACAGCGGAGGTCGGGGCGGGAACACCCGCTGCCGTCGAGCGACCAGGCCGTCTCCGAGGCGGCCGGGGATCTCAAGGCGCTGCTCGCCCCGGACGTGGCCTGGATGCTGATGTCCGGTCCGGACTGGCCGGTCATGGCACAGCAGTTGGTCGCCTTGCGGCGGTCCGGTGTCGACCTGGAGCAGTTCCTGCCTCGCGTGGGAGACATCGCGGTGTCGGTGCGGGATGCCGTCCTGGCCGACTCGGCGCGGATCGCGGCCGAGCGGACGCGGGAGTGGGCGGGGCTGCTCCGCGCAAGCATGCCGGCGGGCCCGGTCCGCGCGGCGATCCTGGCCTCCCCCATGTGGCCGGAGATCGCCGCGACGATGCAGGAGCTCCAGGAACGGGGCGTCGACGTCCGTCGGCTCCTGGCGGCCGCCTACGCGGAGGGGGTCGGTGTCGATCGGACGGTCGGCCGGAGGCCTGATGCCGCTCGGCGGCCGGCGGGCCCGCCGAGCCGGGATTCCCTTCGCTCCTACGGTCCGCTGACGGTGGGGCTGGATCTACCGAGGGATCTCGACCTGGGAGACCGCCGAAGGGCGCTGGCGCAGCTGGGTGTGAGCCAGACGGAGAACACCCGCTTCGTTCGCTTGGTCTATGAGGCGATGCCCGGCCGGGAACGTGAGGCGGCGCTGCTGGTGAACTCCCGCCAGTGGCCGCTGCTGGCCGCCCGGATGGCGCGGATGCAGGACGACGGCAAGCCGGTCCAGGACCACCTGGCGCGGCTGATGGGCGACCGCAGATGGGAGTCCGGCCCCGTCTCCCATCTCGTGCCGCGCCTCGTCCAGGCCGCCACCGAAGCGCTGCGCAGACCGACGCACGACGCCGTCGCGTCGGCCGCAGTGGTGACCGACGCGGCCAGGGCCACCTCCGCGAGCGCGGGGCCGCCTCCGCCATGGACGCGTGGCGCAAGGCCCAGCAGTCCCAAGCCCACCGCCCATCGAGCCCCCATCCCGAACCCCAACGCGGGACGGTCAAGGTAACGACCTCATCAAAGCCTCGCGCCGGTGGCACTTGCGGGCGTGATTCGGCAGGATCCATTCCATGAGGTCTCAGGGCAGCGGACTGTCACCGGCGTGGGTCGCACGAAAGGTCGTCTCCTACGACGAACTCCAGGTCGTGGCAGGCTCGCTGTGGTGGCTGCAGTCCGATCCTGACCACGGTGGAGTCCGGCGCGTCATGAGTACGGACCGCACCGGCACGGTCTTCGCGGTGACCCCACCCGATTTCTCCGTGGGAAGCCAGCTCCACGCGTACGGCGGCGGCAGCTTCGCCGTGGTGGCGGACGGAGTGTGGTTCGTCGGCGACGACGGTTCCCTCTTCCACCAACCGTTCGGCTGCGCGGCCGACAAGATCGTGCCCGTCCGTGGCTCTGCACAGTACGGGGAGCTCGCGCCGGCCGACGACGGCGGTGTGCTCGCCGTTCGTGGCGACGGCACTGCGGACGAGATCGTCGCGGTGTCTGCGTCCGGATCCGTTCGGGTGTTGGTCCGCTCCTCCGAGTTCCTCGCCTACCCTCGGCTCGCAGAAGGGGATCTGGCGTATCTGGCTTGGAGTCGGGACCAGATGCCGTGGGACAGTTGCCGTCTCCTCATGGCCAACATCCGGTCGACAAGCCCCCGTCCGGGTCGCCTCGTGGCCGGCGGCCGCTCGGAGTCCGTGGTCCAGCCTTCTTGGGGTCGGGACGGATTGCTGTACTTCATCTCCGATCGGACGGGTTGGTGGAACCTGTACCGGCTTCGCGGTGACGAGGTGACGGCGGTCCTGCCGATCGGCTCCGACTGCGCGCCGGCGCCGTGGGAAGGGGGCTACCAGTCGTACGGATTCGCCCCTGACGGCACCATCCTCCTGACCGTCCTGAACGGCTTCTCCACCGAGCTCGTGGCTGTCGATCCTGCGGGCGGCCGGCGTCGGCTCGCCGCGAACCTCACCTCCGTGAAGCCGTACATCGCGGTCGACGGCGAACGGCTCGCCGTGATCGGATCGACTCCGTCGTCCGCTCCGGGTCTGTGGTCACTCGACCTCACGGCACAAGCCGACGCGCTTGCTGTCCCGTTGGGCGTGGCCTCCGAGCCAGCTCCGCCCTGGACACCCGTCTCTCCGTCGATCGACGCCACGTCGGGCGCGGGAGGTCGTGTGCGCTTCCTGCTGCACCGGCCGGCGGGGGCGGCAACACCGGTACCGCTGCTCGTCCGAGCGCACCCCGGTCCGACCGACGACGTACCTCTGCGGTTGGACTGGGTGACCCAGTACTTCGTCAGCCACGGCTTCGCCGTCGCCGAGGTCCTCTACCGGGGCAGCACCGGCCAAGGCCGTGCGTTCCGCCAGACCTTGCACGGCCACTGGGGCGACTACGACGTCGAGGACTGCGCCGCGGTGGCCGAACACCTGCGATCAACCGGCGTGGCGCGGCCCGACGCCATCTTCATCAGCGGAGCGAGCGCCGGCGGGTACACAGCGCTTCAGGCAGCGAGTCGCCCCGGCCCCTTCGCCGGTGCGACAGCCACCTCGGCCATCATCGACCCCACACGGTGGGAGCTTTCCGTACCTGCGTTCCAGCGCCCTCACGCGGCCGCGCTTCGGGGACCTGCCGGGGCGGCGGTGCCGGACCGGATCCTCTGCCCCGTCCTGGTGGTCCATGGCACTGCCGACACGATCACGTCCGCCGAGGAGGCACTGCAGTTCGCCCACGAGCTGGCCGACCTGGGCGGTGACCACGCCAGTCTCCTGCTGGACGGCGGCGACCACTACCTCTCGGCGCCCGCAGCACGCGAGCAGGCTCTCCGCGCCGAACTCGACTTCTATCACCGCATCATGCGCCACCCAGAAGGGTGAGAGCCACGTCGTCGGCTTCCGGAAGCACGGCACGGGCGAACTCGCGCAGCTCCCGAACCGGGGCGTAGTCGGAATGGACCTGCACGTCGGCCAGGACACCGGCGACCCGCTCGATGCATCGGCCCGACCCAGTTCTGGCCGCGTAGGCGACGGCCTCACGGCCTGCTGCGCACGCCCGGTCGAGGTCCCCGCTGCGCAGCCAGGTGGCGGCGAGCAGCGCGGCGTCGATGGCGCGTCGGCGGACCCTGTCCTCCCCCACGCCGTTGAGGGCATCGGCGAGCTGGCTCCTCGCGGCCGGAGCGCGACCGAGGTCGTGAAGGCAGTGGGCCGCCTCGTCCGCGAGGTAGGCGTGATTGAAGTAGCGGATCCAGTCGGGTTCGTCCTGGCGGTCCGCGCTGTCGACCAGCATCTCGGCCTGCACGATCAGCCGGGTCGCCTCGCGCTCCCTGCGCATCCTGGCGTTCGCGCGCGCCACGACCGCGGTGATGGCTGCCCGGATCGCCGGGCTCACGGCCGTCCCGGCCGCTGCTTGAGCCGAACTCGCCCAGCGCAGGGCGGTCTCCGGATCGCCGCAGTGCAGCGCCAGGTGCCCGAGGTTCACCGCCACGAGGTAGGCGCTGTACGCCTGGTCGTTGCTCACAGCCGTCAGGGTGAGGGCACGCTGGTAGTACGCCTGGGCCTGGTCGGGACTGCCGGTGTCGATCGCCTGGTATCCGGCGAGCTCGCAGAATCCGGCCGTTAGTCGCGCGCGTCGCCGCGCGACCTGCTCGTCCGAGACCGGGCGACGGAGAAGTGCTTCGATTTCGTTGTCGATGTAGGAGCTGACCTGCCGCCGGTACTGCCGGGCCCCGTGCGTGTGGTCGAGCTGACGGAACATGTCGAGCATTCCCTCGGCGACATGGATGTCGGCCTCGGTCACGGGCAGCACCGCCGTGCTGGCTCCGCCGCTGAAGTTGACGGACAACCAGTCGGTGACCAGGCCGCCGACGTGAGCCAACGGAGACGCCACGGGCTTATTCATCTGCTCGTCCTGGCCCTGCTGCTTCAACACCTCCGATCGGCCGGCGCCGCCGCCTTCCGGGGAGGGTGCCGATTCAGCGACGGCGACCGTGCTTCCGGGAAGAAGGGAGCGCAACTCAGCTGCGGAGACCTTCAGGAGTTGGGCGAGCTTCGGCATCTGCCAGGGTTGCGGTGTCGCCGTGCCCTTCTCCCACCGATGGACTGTTGTGCGGTCGACATCCATCTGCTGTGCCAACTGCTCCTGGGTGTAGCCGGCGGCCCTACGCTGCACGGCAAGAGGTCCCCATCGCGCCATCGCGTTCTCCCGAGAATTCTTTGGTCCATCAACCGCGCAGGTCATCGGCACACTTTCAACATCACTGCCGAATGGTGCAACAAGTCTGCACTGTTGCAGTGGGATTGACAGGTGCTTCCGTATGGCCCCCGAGGATTTTGCTCCTCGGATTGAGCCGCCCTCCGCGCAGCAGAGCCGTACGCCCTCCAGCGTCACGGGTCTCGCGCGCCCGTCGTGGGGCAGCTCTTCGGTCCGGACTCCGACCTCCGACAGCGGAGGACTACGAGGAAGACGTATGGAGATGACTGAACACACTCCCCCGCAGCACGCGGTGGTGATCGCCTCCGGTGGGCTGGACAGCACCACCGTCGCCTACTGGCTCGCCGAGAGCGGCAGCCGGCTCACGCTGCTGTCCTTCGACTACGGGCAGCGCCACCGGAAGGAACTCGACTTCGCCCGGCGGATCGCCGGCCGCCTCGGCGCCCGCCACGAGGTGGTGGACCTGAGCGGCCTCGGCCGCCTGCTGTCCGGCTCGGCGCTCACGGACCCGGCGGTAACGGTGCCCGACGGCCGCTACAGCGCCGGGAGCATGCGCAGCACCGTGGTGCCGAACCGGAACGCAATCATGCTCTCGATCGCCGTGGGCGTTGCGGTCGCCGCGGGGGCCGACGCCGTGGCGTTCGGTGCCCACTCCGGCGACCACGCGCTCTACCCGGACTGCCGCACCGCGTTCTTCGACGCGTTCGCCGAGGCGGCCCGGGTCGGCAACGAGGGGTTCGTCCCCGAGGGCTTCCAGCTGCTGGCGCCGTTCATCGACCAGGCGAAGGCCGACATCGTGCGGGTCGGCGGTCAGGTCGCGGTGCCGTTCGCGGAGACCTGGTCCTGTTACCGCGGCGGCGAGCTGCACTGCGGGACCTGCGGGACGTGCACCGAGCGGATCGAGGCGTTCGCGCTCGCCGAGGTCGAGGACCCGACCACGTACGCCACCGGGACCGCCGGAGCGGCCCGATGAGCGGGGAGGTCCTGGCCGGACGGCACCGGATCGGTAAGGCGTTCCGCTTCGAGGCGGCCCACTTCCTGCCCGGGCTGCCGGAGGGGCACCAGTGCTCGCGGATGCACGGCCACTCCTACGAGGTGGTGTTCGTCCTCACCGCCGACCGGCTGGTCACACCCGGGTTCGTCACGGACTTCGGCGATCTCGCCCGGGTGAAGAAGCTCATCGACAGCACGCTCGACCACCGGACGCTCAACGACGTGCTGCCGGTCGCGCCGACGTCGGAGAACCTCGCCGGCTGGCTGGCCGACTGGTTCGTGGCGCACGTGGAGCCGTCATTGCCGGGTCGACTGGTGTCGGTGCGAGTGTCGGAGACGGCGAGCAGCTGGGCCGAGTTCGTGCTGGAGGAGCGGTGAGCCTGTCGGGAGGTGAGGACACCAGCACGGGGCTGCTGGTGGCGGACTGCTTCGGGCCGACGTTCCAGGGCGAGGGCCCCAGCGTCGGGCAGCAGGCGCTGTTCGTCCGGCTGTCGCGGTGCAACCTGCGTTGCCCGGGGTGTGACACCCCGGAGACGTGGGACTGGTCCCGGTTCGACCCGCGCGAGGTGTCCACGCGGCACAGCGTGGAGGATCTGGCGGCGTGGGTCATGGCCCGTTCGCCGCGGCTGGTGGTGGTCACCGGCGGTGAGCCGCTGCTCCAGCAGGCCAAGGTCATCGACCTGGTGCAGCTGCTGTCGGGGCGACGGGTGGAGGTGGAGACGAACGGCACCGTCGTCCCGCTGCCGGAGCTGGTCAAGTCGGTCGCGGCGTTCAACGTCTCGCCGAAGCTGGGGGCCTTCGCCGCGCCCGGGGACCGACGGATCGTCCCGGAGGCAATGTCGGCGTTCGCGTCCTGCGGCAAGGCCCGGTTCAAGTTCGTCGTCCAGGCGGCCTCCCAGCTCGACGAGATCGCTTCCCTGGTAAAGGAGTTCTCGCTCTCCGATGTCTGGATCATGCCGGAGGGAACGGGCAGCGAGACGGTTCTCGGCCGGATGCGGGAGCTGGCGGATGGGGTGCTGGGGCGGGGCTGGAACCTCACCCCGCGGCTGCACACGCTGCTGTGGGAGGACGAGCGTGGCCGGTGAGAACAACAAAGCGCCTGGACGGCGCGGTCGTTCCGACTCCCCGAGGCCGCGCGTGTTGGATAGCGGCCAAGAATATGGTGCGGAGGGGAGCGGGATCCTGCATGCCGCCCAGGCACGGCCCACTATAGCCAACTCCCGTCCTCCGCGCGCACATTCGCTGATGTCGTTCCTCGTCGAGCCCCGGCATCTCAAGGCCGCCGCGCGGGCCTGCATGCGCCGGGCCGGCTCTCCGGGTGCCGACGGGATGAGCTGGGCGCAGTTCCGGCAGGGCATGGACGGCCGGCTGGAGGCTCTGGCCGAGGAGCTGCGAACGGGCTCCTGGTCGCCCGGTCCGCTGCGCGAGGTGGGGATCACCGCCTACACCGGCAAAACGATGCCCTCGGTGATCCCGACGGTGGGCGACCGGGTCGTCCAGCGGGCGATGCGGGCAGCGGTCGAGCCGGTGCTGGAGCAGCGGGCGTTCGCCGACTGGGTCTCGGGCTACCGGGCCGGGCGGAACCGGATCACCGCTCTGCGCGACTCTGATCGGCACCTGCGGGAGGGGTTCCGGTGGGTAGCGGACGTGGACGTGCGACGGGTGTCGGAGGGATCGAGCGCGGCCGAGGTCACCGACTGGCTGGCTGAGCACGTGGCGGACGGCTCCTTCCTGCGCCTGGTCGAGCGGGTCCTGGAGCCGCTTCCCTTCCCGATCGTGCCGGGGACGGCGCTCGCGCCCCTGCTGATCAACCTGCGGCTGTCCCGCGCGGACGCCCGGCTCGCCGGGCACCGGGCGGTGCGGTTCGCGGACAACTACTGCATCTTCTGCGAGGGCGCCGAGCAGGCCGACGACGCCCTCGAAGCCGTCACCCGGGCGTTGGCACTCTGCGGACTGCGGCCGAACCTCGCCAAGTCCAAGGTCTGGGCCGGGGTGAACGCCGAAGACCTGTTCCTGATCGCCGGATGAAGGGGGCAACGATGCCAACGAACCTGGCCGACCACGCGCTCGCCTGGGTGCCGGTTCCGGGCGGTGTGTGCCTGTTCGGCGACCGGCAGAGGCCGTTGCGGGTGGTCGACCTGGAGTGGGCCGCGACGCCGGTCACGCCCACCCAGCTCGGACTCGCCCCGGACAACCGGCCGATGGTCGGAGTCGCCCACGCCCAGGCGGCCCGGATCGCCGCCGACCTGGGCGGCCGGTTGCCGTTGTCGAAGGAATGGGAGTGGGCGGCCTCCGGGACCGAACGCCGCCTGTACCCGTGGGGCGAGGAGGTGCCGGACGAGGGACGGGCGAACCTGCGCGACTCCTGCGGACGGCTCGCCCCGGTCAGCTCCCACCCCCTTGGGCGGACGCCGGACGGGCTATGGGACATGGCGGGCAACTGCTGGGAGTGGACCGCCTCCAAAACGATCGGCGACGGCTTCGTGATCCGCGGCGGCTCCTACAACTCCCTCCCGCTGTACGCCCGGTGCACGTTCCTGAACGCCGCGCCGGCCGAGCTGGCCTCGCCGGGCATCGGCTTCCGGGTGGTGAGAGCAGCGTGATCGGCGACCTCGTGATCGCGGGCTGCTCGCGCCGCAAGGCGCCGGGCACCGGCCTCCTGCCCGCCATGGAGCTGTACACGGGGGGCATCGCCCCAGAGTTGAACGCCCGGTTCGCCGGGCACCCGCACGCCCGCAGCCGGATCCGCTTCCTGTCCGCGGCCTACGGCCTGGTGGGCGCGGACGACCTGATCGCCGCGTACGACCAGTGCCTCACCCGTGATCGGGCCGAGGGGCTGCGTCGGATCGTGAACGGTCAGTTGTCGCGTGACTTCACCGCCAACGGCGTCCCGCGGCGGGTGCTGCTGATCCTCGAACCCGACTACCTGGTCCTGTTGGCCGACCTCCTGGCTCTGCCGGAGCGCCCGGCTCTGCACTGGATCTCCGACCCCCGCGGCTGGCCCCAGGCCGCCGCCGTACTCGACGAATGGAGGTGGCCGTGATGGACACCAGCCTTGCGGACACGCTCAAGACCCAAGCCAACGCCCACCGGTACTTCACGACGGACTTCACCGAACGCACGGGTCTGGGCTGGCACCAGCCCACCCCCGCCAATGCCAGCGCCGGTAGGGCGCTGTCGGTGGTGATCCCGGCCCGCAACACCGCCTACGCCCTGCCGACGGTGCTGGAGGCGCTCGCGGCCCAGCAGCACGCGGCGGACGTGGAGGTGATCCTGGTCGACGACGCCTCCACGGACACGACGTTCGACATCGCCCGCCAGCACCCGGCGGTCACCACCGCGGTCAGCCTGGCCGAGCGGCGCGGCTCCGCCACGGCCCGCAACGTCGGCGCCCGCCTCGCCCAGGCTCCGACCATCCTGTTCCTCGACGCGGACATGGTGCTCCCCACGCACGTCTTCGCCGACGTTGCCGCACGGGCCGAGGCCGACACCGTGCTGACCGGGTTCCGGCACAACCTCACCCACCGGACGTCGCCCTGCGGCCGGCCGCTGCTGCCCGACAGCCCGCCGCTCCTCTCGGCTGACCACCGTGTCACCTGGAAGCCCCCGGTGGGCACGGTCCTGCCGTACTCGGGCATCATGCTCGCCGAGGAGCTGGACGGGCGGCCGCTGGATGCCACCAACGACTTCCAGAGCCTCGGCTACGGGCGGTTCTTCTTCGACTGGGACCTGCCCAGGATGGTCGTCACCGCGCTGCTCGCCGTGCCGCGCGAGCAGCTGGTGGATGTCGGCGGGTTCGACGAGGAGTTCGGGGCGCTGGGCTGGGGCATGGAGGACACCCACGTCGGTGCGGCGCTGATCGCCGCCGGCTGCCTCGTCGTCCCGCTGCGCCAGGCCGTCGGCTTCCACCTCGACCCGCCGGACGCCGCCGCCCAGTGGCAGGCCAAGCTCACCGCCTGGCCCGCTACCCTCGCCCGCTACCGCCACCTGCTGTCGCTGCCGGCCCCGACCGATCGCGGTCAGGCCTTCACCACCGCTGCCGACAAGCACCTGACCGACGCCGAGGTGATCACCCGATGATCCGCGCCTTCGCCGCCGCCACGTTCGGTGGCACGACCGTCGTACACGACCCGGCGGTCGGCACCAACCACCTTCCGCCCCAACCGCTGCCCGCCGGCTGCGTCGCCCTGGACGACCAGCAGGTCGCCGCGTGGCCCGAGGCCGACCCCGCCGGCCTCGCCCCCGAATACCCGCTGAGCATGTGCTGGTCCCCGATCGTGCGCTGCAACCTGGCCTGCCCGCAGTGCCTGGACGACAAGAGCGTTCGCGAGTCCACCACGACCGAACGGCGCATCCTCGCCGGCCACATCGCCACCTCGGGGGTTCTGGGCGTGGACATCTCCGGCGGCGAGCCGCTGCTGCTGCGCGACCTGCCCGACCTCGCCCTCGCGATCCGCGACCAGGGCACCAGCGTGGTCAGCTGCACCACCAACGGCTGGCACCTCGCCCGCCGTGCCGGCGAACTCGCCGGCACCGTCGACGCGATCCGGGTCTCCCTCGACGGCGCCACGGAGGCCACCCACGACACCTGGCGCGGCCAGGACAGCTACCGGCGCGCCATCGCGGGCATCCGCGCCGCCGTCGGCGAAGGCCTGTTCGTCCAGCTCCAGATGGTCCTCATGCAGGCCAACAAGCACGAGGCCCAGGACCTGCTGGAGCGTGCCGCCCAACTCGGCGCCGGCGGGGCGACCTTCCTCCAGATGCTCCCCATCGGCGACGGCGCCGCACTGGCCTCCGAGCAGATGCTCACCGACGAGCAGGCCCAGGAGATCGTCGGCTCGCTCGCCGTCCCCGACGGCGTCCGGGTCCGGCTGCGCACCCGCACCAGTGCGGGCGGCTTCACCGTCCTGCGTGCCGACGGCTACGCCTGGCGCAACACCCGGGGCGCCGCCGGGATCGCTGCGGCCGTTCCCGTCGTCGGCCCGGCCGACCTGCGCCTTCCCGCCTCCGGGAGCACCTCATGACCAACACCCCGCGCACCGGAAGGCGTGTCTTCGCGCAGCACGTTCCGTACGCGCCGACGCACTACCAGTGCTTCGACGCGGCCCGGATGATCGCGGAGTCCGTCGTCGGGATCGACCCGGACGTCTCCTGCGTGATCGGCATCGCCTCCGGCGGGACCAAGCCGGCCCGCCTCGTGGCCGACTACCTCAAGGTGCGCTTCCACACCGTCACCGCCAAGCACAACAAGAACAACGCCCCATTCCAGCAGGCCACCGGCGACGTCGAGGTCGCGCTCCCGGACACGCTGCCCGAACACCTCTCCGGGACGGTGCTCCTCGTCGACGACATCGCAGGCACCGGCGCGACCTTCGCCGCCGTCGCCGACGCGTTGAACGACCGGCTCGACTACAGCGCCGAGATCATGACGGCGGCGCTGTTTCGCAACCGCGGCTGCCCCAAGAAGCCCGACCGGTGGGCCTGGACCGTCGACGACTGGGTCGTCTTCCCCTGGGAGTCGCCGCACCACGGCCCGACCCAGCCCGTCCCGGCCCTGAAGCAGGTGAGCGCCCTGTGATCACCCGTCCCACCTCCCGCGGCATCCTGCTGGTCCTCGTCTCCTGGACCCCAGACGCCCCGGCCGGCATCGAACGCGCGACGGCCGCCCTGGCACTCGGCCTCGCCCAGAACGGCCACCGGCCCGTCATCGCCACCGCCGCGCCCCAGCCCGAGGGCCCCGGCCTTCCCGGCGTCACCGTCGCCCAACTGCGTCTCGACGACGTGCACTTCCCGTGCGACGACGACACGCTGCGGCGCGCCGTCACCTACCAGGACACCAGATTGACCCGGCAGATCAGGGCCCTGATCACCGAACACCGCATCGACACCGTCCTGTTCACCGACGCGTTGTGGGGCCTCGGCCGCCTGCGCGGCGACATCCCGGGCCACGTCCGCCGGGCGCTCGCCGCCCACGTCAAGCCCCACACCCTCGACGCCGGGCCCGCGCTCGCACGCGCCACCCGCGTAATCGTGCCCTCCACGGTCGTACGCGATGAGCTGGCCAGCTGGGGCCCGCGCAACCTGCGCGTCGTGCCCAACGCGCTCCTCTCCGACCCGGCTGTGGTCCCTCCCCCGCCGAAGCTCCGCGAGCAGCTGCGCCGCACCGGCCCGGTGCGCATCCTCGCCCGGCTCGGGCCGGAGAAGGGCGTGCTCGACCTGCTGGAGGCCGCCTCCGGCTGGGACCGACCCATCGACGTGGCGCTCGCCGAAGCCGGGTTCGAGGCAGACCAGGGCTCGCAGTCCGAACTCCTCGCCGCCTGCCAGGCGGTGGCGGCCCGCACCCCGGGCGTGCTCCTGCGCGGGGCACTGGCCTGGGACGAGGTGCTGCCCTGGCTCGCCGGGGCAGCCGTGGTGATCGTGCCCAGCCACAAGGAGACCTTCGGCCTGGTGGCGCTGGAGGCGATGAGCGTCGGAACCCCGGTCGTCGCCTACCGGGTCGGCAACCTTTCCGCCCTGCTCAGTCCCACCGGCGACGGCGACCACCTGCTCGTCTCCCACGACGAAGGCCCAACTTCCCTCCACAAGGCGGCACAAACCCTTCTGGAAGATGACATACTGTACGACGCGACTACACAGACCGTGTATCGGCAGGCTGCCAAGTTCGAGCCCCGCCGAATCGCTGACTTCTTCCTGGAGGCGGTGTCGTGATGCCCGAAACCCCCGCAGCCCCTGCGCCGTTGCTGCTCGTCGACGGGTTCAACCTTCTGTGGGCCGGCACCTTCGGATTCCCCGCCCCGATCTTCTCCCGCGACAAGTCCCGCGAGTTGACGGGCCTGTTCGCCTTCTTCGCCCTGCTGCGCGCCACGATCCGCGACGACCTCGACGTCGACGCACCCGAGGTCCTGGTCGTCTTCGACGGCCAGCACGGTGCCGCCGAGCGCGTGGCCGCCGACCAGGAGTACAAGGCGAACCGGGAGACGACCCCGGAGGCGCTCAAACCGCTGCAGTTCCTCGCCCCGGTCAAGGACGGCCTGGACGCGCACGGCATCCGGTGGGTCGAGATCGACGACGCCGAGGCCGACGACGTCATCGCCACGCTGGCCACCCTGGCCGCTGCTTCCCGGCCGGTCCTGATCATGTCGCGGGACATGGACTTCTACCAGCTCCTCGACGACCGCGTGCGCATCCTCAACCGCTCCCGAAAGTCGTCCCAGCGGATCATCACCGCCGACAAGGTCCTCGCCCGCTACGGCGTCGCCCCCGCCCAGTGGCCGGCCTTCCGCGCCCTGACCGGCGACAAGTCCGACAACATCCCCGGCGTCCGCGGCATCGGCCCGAAGGTCGCCGCCACCCTGCTGCGCGACGGCATGCAACTGCCCGACCTGCCCGGCTCCGGAAGGCTGACCGGCGCCAAGGGCACCGCGATCACCACCGCCTGGGCCGACGTCCTGCGCTGGGAGGCGATGATCACGGTGCGCCGGGAACTGGACGTGCCCATCCTCCTCAGCGGCGAAGCCAGCCCCCGGCTTCCGAAGCCCGCCGACGTCGTCGAAAAGCTGGGGCTGTGGTGAGCGACGCCGCGCCGGGCTCGATCCTGGCCGCCTTCGCGCACCCCGACGACGCCGAACTGTGGGCCGGCGCCACCCTCGCCCTCCACGCCAGGTACGCCGCCGTCACCGTCGTCGTCCAGCACCACGACGAGGTCCGCGACGCCGAGGCCCGCAAGGGCGCGGCGGCCCTCGGCACCGAGTTGCACCAGGTCCCCCAACTCGACCCCGCCACAGCGCGGGAGCTGCTATTGGAGGCGCAGCCGGACATCGTCATCACCCACCCGCTCGACGACGTCCACCCCGAGCACCGGGCCGTCGCCGCCGCCGTGCTCGCGGCGGTGCCCGAGCCCCGGATCGCCACCGGCCGTCCGAGCCGTTTCTACACCTGCGACAGCTACAACTCGCTCACCCTCGGCGGGCCGGTGCGAGCCGACGTGATCGTGGACGCCAGCGCGACCTTCGACACCAAGATGGCCGCGCTGCGCAAGCACGCGAGCCAGCCGATCGAGCAGCACTTCGGCCCCATGGCCGAGACCCTCGGCCGGCTGTGGGGCGCCCGCATCGGCACCCGGTACGCGGAGGCGTTCACCGCCGTGCCGATCCTCGGCTGCCTGCCCGGCGCCACCCACCTCTGACCCGCTGCGTTTCGCGGCCCACCCACCGTCAACTCACCCCGAAAGGGATGACTCATGGCGTCCATGCCCACGCACGCCCAGCGCCGCCCCGTCGACCGCCCGCGCGTCGAAGTGCTGACCCGCGAGCTGCTGATCGCCCTCGGCGAGGACCCCGACCGCGACGGTCTCAAGGACACGCCCCGCCGGTTCGCGGCCTGGTGGGGCGAGTTCCTCGACCACGCCCCCGGCCGGCTCGACACCAGCTTCGCCCACGAGGGCCAGTACGACGGCTTCGTCCTGCTGACCGGCATCGGAGCGTGGAGCGTCTGCGAGCACCACCTGCTGCCCTTCCGCCTCGACGTCTCCATCGCCTACGTGCCGGGCACCACCGTCCTCGGCCTGTCCAAGCTCGTTCGGCACCTGGAGGCCCACACCCACGCCCTCCAGCTCCAGGAGCGCATCACCCACGACGTCGCCCACGACCTCGCCAAAGCCGCCGGCAGCGACGACGTCGCCGTCTTCACCACCGGCGAGCACCTGTGCATGAGCATGCGCGGCGTCAAGACCCCCGCGGTGCGCACCACCACCATGTGCCGTCTCGGCCGCACCGAGAGCGACCCCGACCTGGCCGCCCGCATCGAACGCCTCGCGCTGCCCGTGCAGGCGTGACCAACACCCTCAGCACCCCAGGAACCGACACATAGCGGCAAGCCGTCCGGCTGCTCGCCGATTGCGGCTCCAGCGGGACCGTGCTCGATCCGCTCGACACGACCCGCTACGGTCGTGTGGCGCCCGCGAAGTCAGAGGCGGGCAGGTCCGCAACGGGGACCTGCCTGACGGCGTCGCCGGTCTTTGGTGCGGAGATCATCAGTCCGTCACCGACGTAGAGCGCCACATGGTAGACGTGGCCACCGCCGTTGTGGCGCCAGAACAGCAGGTCGCCGGTTCGGAGGTCGGCCTGGGCGACGGGGCGGTCGGCCGTGGCGGAGTACTGCTCGGCGGCAGTGCGGGGGAGCTGTCTGGCGGGCCAGTAGGCGAACTGGACGAGAGCCGAGCAGTCCCAGCCGACCGTGGCGTCGGCCAGGCACCGTCCGTCCCGGTAGCCATCGTCCCCGTCGCAGTGGCCACGACTCGGACCGGCCGGGCTGCCGCCACCGTAGCTGTAGGGCACACCAAGTTGGGTGGCGGCCCGGCGTGCGGCGTCCGGGCCGACGCCGTACCCGGTGATCTCCAGACGATTGCCCTGAAAGCGGCCCAAGTTTCCCATGATGTCCGCCACATAGCGCTGGGTCTCGGGGTAGGGCGGCACGCCGTGGCTGGCCTCTACCGCGGCCCACCCCGCGTTGTATCCGGCCAGTGCCAGGCGGCGGGGGTCGTCGGCGAACCCGGGCACCGCCGTCTGCCCGAGCAGACTGCACATCAGCCGCCCCTGTGCCATCACGGCGTCTCCGATGTCGAAGGGCGACGCCGTTCCACTGTGGTCGTCGTCTCTCCCCCAGGTCGCCCAAGTACCCGGCATGAACTGCGCCGGCCCTTCCGCGCCGACCGGGCTGCGCACGTCGACGCGGAATCCGCTCTCCTCGAACAGCTGGGCCGCGAGCAACTCGGGTGTGAGAGCCGGGTCGTGGCAGTCGCCGGCGGACCGGAGCACCCATGCCCGGTACGCCTCGGGCAGCTCGCCGACCAAGGCGTCGCCCGTCTCGGTGGCGGCTCCTGCCGTCACCATCAGAGCGAACGCCGCGACGACCGCGACGAGCAGCAGCACAAGGGGCGCTGAGCACCCGAACAGAACCTTCTTCACGGAGACCCGCCTTGCGAGGTGCGCCGATAGGCCCGAATGGGCGGATGGCCGTGCCTTCCACACCACCAGGGGCGTTACGCCACGTGGCCAAGTGATGACGACCTCGGTCGTGGTCGAAAGGCCGCTCTGACAACGCGAGTTACCGGGAGAGGTTGCGACGTGGCACCCAATCCGGTGGTATCTGCTCAGCAGGCACGCACCGTCCCGAGGTACGGGCTGATGCCGGTTCACGGCTACGACATCGCCTCCGCCGTGGTGCTTCGGATGCTCGACGACGACAACGGCCGGAGCCTGCGGGCCTGCGGACTCCGCCCGGGAGAACCGGTGCCGTACGGCGTCCAGCCGGTGATCGTCGCCCCCAGCACCGTCTACGGCACCGTGCAGGTGGAGGCGATCGTCCGGAGGTGGCCCGGCGCTCTTCCGAAGCCCTGGCTCGTCGTGGTGGCCGACGTCCCCGCCCGTCCTGCGGCAGCTGCCCGCTACCGCCTCCGCGCGCTGGGCGGACGCCTCAGTGGTACGGCGTACCTGCCCTACCTGCCGGCGCTCCGCTCGGTCGAGCGTGCCGAGGACGCCCTGGCCGACGCCGCCGTGGCACGCGCGGCCGTTCGACTACGTGCCCAGCTCGAAGGGAAGTGACTGATGTTCATCGCCGAAGACCCCAAGAACTCGGGGCTGATCCCCGCCGCCAAGCCGACCAAGATCCCGGGGATGGACGGCATGGTCTCGACCATGTTCGGCTACGGCCTCTGGCTCCTGGTTCTCGCCGGTGTCTGTGCCACCGGCTACGGCGTCTGGAAGCTGGCCATCACAGAGAAGAGCCGCCATGGTGGCGGGAGCGAGCCGTTCAAGTGGATGGGAGCAGGGATCGCCGCCATTCTGTTGTCCGGCTCGCTGATCTCCATCCTCAACGGCATCGTGGGCTGATGGCGCGCCTCCGGAGGAGGGACGGCCTCGTGTCCCGTGCCGCGCTGAGGGGCGCCGGGGCGATGCTCGCCGTCGTCGTCGGCTTGACCAGCTATACGATCGTGTCCCACGACAACCGACCCACGGCCCCCCAACCCGCCGCTGAATCCCCTTCGCCATCGAAGGCACCGGCAACGGCCGCCCCGGTACCGGTGTCCACCTACAGCCTCCCGGCCACCTGGACCGAGCCTGATCGCTGGCTCGCCGTTCCCCGAGGGGCTGGCGTCCTCAACGGTCGGCAAGTCACCTTCCCTCACAGCACCGACGGAGCGATCGGCATGCTGGTGGCTTCCTCCGGGTTCGACGTCGAGGGCTCGACGACCCTGGTGGACGAGCAACTCACCTTCTACCGCACCTACACCGCGACTGCCGACCAGACCGCGGACAGGGAGCAGCGGGTCCGGCAGGGAGCAGCGAGGGCCGACGCACGTGCCCGCGCCACCATGGGCCTGCCGGAGTCCGGTCCGCTTCCGGTCGGTGCGTGGGTGCGCACCGGCATGGTCGGCTTCAAACTCGTCCAGGCCCGGCCCGACGCTGTCACCGCCCATCTGCTGCTGCGCACCGCACGAAAGTCGGCCGAGAGCAGCCCGGAGTCGGTCTCGTACGCGGTGGGGACCGTCGGGGTGGTGTGGCGGGAGAGCGACTGGAGGCTCGACCCTTCCGGTGGCTCCTCCCCTGCCCCTGAGGCCGTGCCGGGGATCGCTGCGCCCGGCGACGCCGCGTTCAACGCGCAGGGCTGGACCGCGGTCAGGCAGGCATCGTGAGGCGTCGCCTGTCCGTTCTGCTGCTCACCCTCATCATGCTGCTCGGCGACACGATGGCCGGCCAACCCGCGATGGCCGACGACAAGGACGGCATCGTCGGCTCGATCGTCGAAGTGGGCTGTGACTTCGGGCTGGTCGGCGTGTACGACCACTTCACCGACGGCCATCACTGCGAGAAACTCGGCGAGACCGTCAACGAGGCGATCTCCACCGAGTGGAGGGACATCTGGGACTCCGCCGTCGGGGAACTACTCAAGGCCGGAATCGAGTTCGTCAAGGGGCTTGTGAGATTCACCCTGACCGTCGCCCTGCAAGGGCCGTCGCTGAGGCTTGAGGACACCGGGCTGTTCGGTGAACAGGCCACACTGGCTGGGATGTTGGTGTGGTTGGGGCTGATCGTCTCGGTATCCGGCCTCGTGTGGCAGATCGGACGCATGGCCGTCACCGGCCAGATGCGTCACCTTGGCCAAGCCCTCAGCGGGTGGTTTCTGAACTGCCTGTTGTGCGCGGGTGGGGTCTCCGGCGTAGCCCTCCTGCTCAGGACGGGGGACGCGCTGACCGACGGACTGGTCGACCGGACTTTCGGTGACTCCGGAGCCGCCACCGGGCACATCGTCGACGTCCTGGTACCGCACGTGGTCAACCCGTTCATCGTCATCTGCGGTCTGCTGGTTCTGGTGCCGGTCGGGTTCGTCCAGCTCGTGCTGATCTTCCTGCGCAATTCGGCGATCCCGATCCAGTGCCTGTTGCTACCGATCGCAGGCGCCGGGCGGGTCGGTGGCGAGACCACGCGCAAGTGGGCGCCGCTGCTGATCCGGTCGATCCTCGTCAGCATCGCCTACAAGCCGATGGTCGCAGTGATCATCTGCAGCGGGTTCGCGGAGTTCGGACACGCCGGAACCGTGGTCGAGTGGCTGCGGGGCCTGACGACGCTGATGCTGGGGGTACTCGCCCCGGCCGCGCTGGTGCGGATCTTCGGTCCGGTTGCGGACGAGGTCGGCAGCGCCATGAGCTCGGGCGGGGCGGTCGCTGCCATGTCTGCGGCCGGGTCCTACGCCTCCCGCAGGAGGCACGGAGGGGCCGACACCGAAGACACCGGAAGCGGTGGTGTCGATAGCGATGCCCGTCCGGTCAGCGCGGTCGAGCACGCGCGCCGTGTAGAGCAGTCGCTGTCCGCGAACTCCAACGCCGACAGGCAGGCGGGAACAGGCGACGTGGCGCTCTCCCATGCGGCCCGGAACAACGCGGCACAGGCGGGCCACATCCCCGCACCCTCCACACCACCGGACTGCGCGCCCGGAGCATCGGGCACGGCGGGTGCCGGCGCCGGTGTCGCAGGCGCAGCAGCGGGCGCGGCCGGCCTGACCATCCAGGTCCTGGACGGGTTGAGCGAGGTCGTACAGCGCGGCGCGGGCGAGATCGGGAACGGGCATGGAGGAGGACAATAGTGAGTGCCCGGGAAGTACCTGACGGGCTGATGGTGAGCGGTCTACGCACCCGCCGCTCCTTCGGCATGGGAAACCTGTCGAAGGAAGCGACGATCGGCGCCGCCGTGGTACTGACCGCTGATGGACTCATCGGCAGCCGCCACCCGGCCAGCCTGCTCGTCACCCTGCCACTGACCGGTGCCGTCGTAGGGCTGGCGGCCGTACGACGGCGCGGAATGTCGGCGCTGGCCTACTATCGGGCCCGGCTGGCGTGGTGGCGCGCGTACCGCGCGGGCGCCACCTCCTACCGGCGCGTCCTTCTCCCGCAGCCCTTCTCGCTCGACCTGCCCGGGGTGGGCGCGAGCTCGTCGCTGATCGCCGCTCACGACCCCACGACCGGCCGTAAGGTCGGGGTCGTCCACGACCGTTCCACCGGTCGCATGACGGTCTCCACCTTGCTCGCGCCCGGCGGGAGCCTCATGGCGCAGACCGGCACCGTGCGCTCCGGGCTGCGCACCTGGGGCGAGGTCCTCAACACCATGGCGACGGCGGAGCAGATCAAGGGCGCCTCGGTCACCATCCAGATCACTCCGGGCGCGGGCGAGGCCCTGGCCGACGACGTCCGGACCCGCCGTCGACCGGACGCTCCCCAGCTCTCACTGGACACCATCGACGAGCTGGTTCGCACCACGCCGCAGGCCACCGCACAGGTCGTCTCCTGGATGAGCGTGACCACGGACCCGTGCGCCACCATCAATCCCCCGTCCGACCTCGCGGAGCAGGTCGGCGAGACCCTGCGGGTGGTGGATACCCTCGATATGAGCGGAACCGGCACCGACATGTTGCGCAGGGCCACCCCGACCGACCTGCGCCGTATCGTCCGCTCCGCGTATGACCCCGGTGTGGCTCTTGCTCGGGACGAGCAGTTCGACGAGCTGCAGTGGGGCGAGTGCGGCCCGGTCGCCGCCGACGACTGGATCGAGTCCTACGCACACGACGGTGCAGTGTCGGCCAGCTGGGTCCTGGAGGAGATGCCGCGTCGACCGATTCCGTACAGCGTGCTGCTACCGCTGTTGGCTCCTGGTCGATTCCAGCGGAGGATCACCCTGGGCTACCGCGTGCTGGAGCCGCGTGAAGGCGAGGCGTTGCTGGAACGGGAGATCTCCGCCGCCGAGCACCGCGCTCAGGCCACTGCGGAGGTCAAGGGCCGTGCCCGGTGGTCCCAGAAGGCGGACTACCAACGCGCGGAGCAGGCCGCTCGGCAGGTCGCAGCCGGCGCCCAGGTCGTCGACTGGACCTTGTCGGTCACCACAACCGCCCGAACAGCTGCCGACCTGCCGGCGGCTCTTCAGGAGCTGAAGCTCGCGGTCGCGGGGACCCGCGGAATCCGGATGCGACCGGCGTTCGGCGCCCAGGCAGCCGTCTTCGCCGCCGGGTTGCCCATCGGCTACAACCCCCTTGTGAGGTAGGTAAGTTCGTGAGGTTGGGAAAGGCAAGACTACTGACCCCTTGTTGGACCCCGGACGCTGACCACAGGACAGGACCACGGCGGGCACGGACCGGCCGTGGAGTCCACGCCCCGCGACTGGGTTGGGGAGGCCCTTTCGGTGGCCGTGCGGCCACGGAGGACATCGGCACCGTCTACACCGGCCCGACCAGCCAGATCGCGCGGATCGGTCCGTTCCTTCTCGGCGCAGGCCTGCCCGCACGCGGAGTCCCGGTCGGCCCCGACGTGCTTACCGGGGAGTTGGTGTGCATCGATCCCTCCGGCTGGACCGGAAAACTCACCACCAACCCGGGGGTGTGGGTCATGGCGCAGCCCGGTGTCGGCAAGAGCGCTCTGGTGAAGCGCTTCTGCCTCGTCTACACCGCATTCGGTCACATGATGTGTGTGCCGGCGGACGTCAAGGGCGAGTACACCACCATGATCCGCGAACTCGGAGGCAGCGTACTGAGGATCGGCACCGGGATCGACCGGATCAACCCACTCGACTCCGGCCCGCTACCGGGCCGCCTGGCGTCGCTGCCCGCCGCCGAACGAGAAGCCTTGCTCGACGGCCTGAACGGCCGCCGCTTGGAGACCCTCGGCGCCCTGTTGGCCACCAGGTGTGGACTCGGCCGCCAGCCCAACGAGATCGAACGCTCGGCACTGACCACCGCCGTGCAGCTCGCAGCCGACGCCACACCGGGCACCGACCCGGTGATCCCCGATGTCATCGCCGTACTGCGCCAAGCCCCCGAGGCGCTGCGGGCCAAACTCGCCGCCGAGGGAGAGACCTACCTCGACCTGACCCGCTCGGTCGTGGCCGGCCTGGACAACCTGGTCGACGGGCCACTGAAGGGCATGTTCGACGGGCCGACCACAACTCCGATCGACCTGAACGCCCCGGCGGTGTCCGTGGACATCGACGCCCTACGTGCCAGAGGTCGTGACGTCGTCTCTGCCGGCATGATCGCCAGCTGGGCCTACACCTACAGCACGATCGACAGCGCCCGCAGCCTCGGCGTGATTCGCCGCCGGTTGGTGCTGCCCATGGACGAGATGTGGCGGGCCCTGCGCTCCGGCCCCGGCCTGGTCGATGCGATGGACTCCATCAGCCGCCTCGGTCGCACCACCGACGACGTCACCATCTACGTCACCCACTCGCTGCAGGACATGGAGGCCCTGCCCACCGAGGAGGACCGGGCCAAGGCCCGCGGCCTGATGGACCGCTGCGACACCTGGGTGATCGGCGGTTCGACGGACGAGGAGCTGAGTCGCGTATCCGGCAAACGGGCCCTCACCGAGCAGGAACGCATGATGATCACCTCCTGGGCTTCGGCGACGAGCACTGGTCTCGACACCTCCGACCGAATCCATCCCGGCCGCGGCAAGTACCTGATCAAACTCGGCAGTCGGCCGGGTATCGCCGCAGCGATGACGCTCACCGCGACCGAGCATCGGCTCTACCACACCGACGCAGCCGAGAACGTACCTGAGAGGAGTCGCCGATGATGACCGAGAACGACCGGGCGTGGCTCGCCGGCGGTGTCCTCGTCGGCGGCTCAGTGACCGTGTCCGCTTCCACCTGGGCCGGGGCCGCCGCCGGCGCCGTCCTTGCCGGAGCCGAGGTCCCGCCGCTCAGCCCGTACACCGTCTTCGCGATGGCGCGCGACTGGCGCTCCGTCTGGCCGCACTCCCCCACCGCCAGCGGCATCGGCGCCGCGCTCCTCGACCTGGCCGTCGTCGCCGGACTCGTCTGGGGCCTGTGGGCGGGCCTGCGCTGGTTCCACAACGCCTCCCACCTCGCCACCCTCCACCAGGTGCGCGACCTCACCCCCGAACGGGCCGCCCACACCGCCACCCGGCTCCGGGCCTCCCTGCGCAATGTCAAGCCGCGCACCGTCGCCCCGCGCGATCGTGGCGTGCTGCTCGGGGACCACCTGCCCACCGGCGTGGAACTGCGCGGGTCCGATGAGGACACCTACCTCGCCCTGATGGCACCCCGGGCCGGCAAGTCCACCGCGATCGCGATCCCGGTAGCCGAGGAGGCGCCGGCGGCCCTGCTGCTGACCAGCAACAAGCCGGATGTCTACGCCGCCACCCTGGCCTCCCGCCGAGCGGCGGGCAACGTCTGGGGGTTCGACACCCAGGGCGTCGCCCGGATCGAGCGGACATGGTGGTGGGACATCATCACCGAGGCCGAAACACTCGACCGCGCAGAGCGCCTTGCCTCGCACTTCGTCAACCAGGTCAAGTCGGACGCAGACCCGTTCTGGACCCAGGGCGCCAGCGATCTGCTGGTCGGCATGTTGCGAGCCGCCTGGTGGGACGGCGCCACCGTGCGGCACGTCCTCAGCTGGCTGGCCGACCCCAAGGAGCGGGCGCCGCTGCGGATCCTGTATCAGCACGAGGACGTCCTCGCCGAGCAGGTCGACAGCTCCATCCACATCGCCGCGGAGACCCAGTCCGGCATCTACCAGAACGCCCGTACCGCCGTCAGCGCTCTGCGAGACGAGAACGTGCTCGCCTGGCTGCTCCCCGACAAGCACCGGCCCCGCTTCCGGCCGGAGGAGTTCGCACTCAGCCGGGACACCCTCTACCTCCTCAGCAGGAAGGGCGGCGCCGCCTCGGCCGTCGTCGCCGCCCTCGCCGACTCCGTGTTCACCGCGGCATCCGAAGCCGGCGAGCGCCACGGCGGACGTCTGCCCGAGCCGATGCGCGCGGTCCTGGACGAGGCGGCCAACGTCTGCCGGATCGAGGACCTCCCCGACCTCTACAGCCACCTCGGCTCACGGGGCATCACCCCGTACACGATCCTCCAGTCCTACCGGCAGGGCGTGCGAGCCTGGGGAGAGGTCGGCATGGACACCCTATGGAGCGCGGCCACGAAGAAGGTGATCGGTGTCGGCCTGGACGACCCACGCTTCGTCAGCGACATCGCCACTCTGGTGGGCAATCACGACATCACCCGCGAGTCCCATTCCAGGAGCCGCGACGGTGGCTCGACGTCCTTCAGCGAGCACCGCGAGCAGATCCTCGAACCGGCCCAGGTCCGCGCCATGAAGCGCGGCACCGCCCTGCTGCTGTCCACCGGCATGCCCGTCGCCCAGATCGCCCTGCGGCCCTGGTACGAGGAACAGGCCATGGCCCACCTCGGCCCGGCGATGACGGCCGAGGAGGACGCCATCGCCAAGCGTGCCGCCGTCGCCTGGGAGCAACGGAAGACGGCACGCCGTGGCTGACGAAACCGCGCATCGGGCGCTCACCGAGGACGTGGAGGACCTCAAGGCCATGCTCCAGGCCGTCCAGGCCGAACTGCGGGACCTTCGGGAGGCCGTCCCGGGCGCGGCCGGGGCGGCGGGCGACGGAGACACGACGCCCGACGGCGCCGGAGAAGAGCAGGAGGAAGACGTCGAGTGGCAGTACCCGCCCTTTCTCTTCCTTCTCGAAGGTGAGCAACGGGACGCCGAGCTGCGGCTGCTCGCGGAGTGGGTCGAAGGCGTCCTCGTCCCCGGCTGCCTCACCGAGGTGTCGGCCGACGCCCGGTGGTGCCACCGGTGGATCGAACACTGGGACGCCGTCGGCGTGCTGCACGCGATGTGGCTGGCCTGGCAGGAGCTCACCGATCCCGCCACCTGCGGCCACACCGGGCCCAGCGTCTGGTACCGGGATCACTACCGCCCCCACGTCGCCGCCCTGCGCGGCCCGGGCGGCCCGTTCGGCAGCTGCACCAAGGGCGAGCACCGAACCGAACACCGGCTCCCCAGCAAGGTGCCCAGCGCCTGGTGCGCCACCGAGGACGAAGCCTGATCGGCCGACGCTACCGGGCTTTTCTGCGCGGATGGAGCGCGCCGAGCTCCCGGGACAGGTCGGCCGCCCGGTGCGCGGGCAACCGCACCGGGCCCGGCGGGCGGGCCGCCGTCGTGCTGCGGGCACGCGCGGCGGCGGCCTGCACGCGCCGGGTGTCTCTGAAGGGGTCGCCGGTGAAGCCAAGCGTGGTCCGGCGGTCGGCTTCGAGCAGGGCACGGCCGAGCGGGTGGCCGGCCGCCTCGGCCGAGCGGGCGATGGCGATCTGCGCTGCCGCGGACGCTTGACGGGCGCTGTTGTAGGCACTCGTGACCTGGCTGATCTGCTCCGCCGACGCCGGGTACCACCTGGTCCAGCCGTCCTTGATCTGGTCGGAGGGCTTGCTGCCGCGCGGGTTGTGGGCTGGGTCGGAGCTGAGGAGTGCCCCGCGCCGGACCAGGGCCGCGGCGATACGGGGGACGTGTTCGGCGAGGACCTGTCCGGCGGCGGGGACCGTGTAAACAGCGGCGAGCAGCTGTGACGCGTCGCCGGGCGTCGTGATGATCTCGTGCGCGGCCCTGGGTGTACGCCGCCCACCGTCGCGTCGAGTCCAGCCTGAGGAGAAGAGGGTGCGGCCGAGCCGGACCACGACGAACTCGGCCTCGCGCACGAAGCGAGCGTTCGAGACGGCGGGCGCGCTGCCAAAGCCTGGCTTCCAGCTGGTCGCGGCCTTTTGCCAGGCCTGGGCCGACGCACGCAGAACGCCGCCGGCCGCCCCGAGGACGCCCTGGGCAACCGGATCGGAGGTGAGGAGATCCCGGGTGTGCTCGATCAGTCGGGCGGCGAGCAGGTGAGCGACCGCGGAGTGGTCGGCGGCGATCGACAGTTCGGCGACGGTGGCGTCCGGCAGGCGCTGGGCCGCCTGCTGCGCCACGTGAGCGGCGAGCCAATCCAGACCTGCACCGACCGCCCGAAGCGCTTCCCACTGCGGCTCGCCCGGCCTGACCGGGAGCGGCGCCATCGTGGCCGCCGCCGGGAGGTGGTCGAGACCGGGAGCGGGCATGGACAGGCGAGGCGAGCGGAGCTGACGGCGGATCCCGATCGCCGCGCGCTCGATCAGCACCGCGCGCTCCCCGAGCCGGTGGGCCACCTCGTGGCTGCGGACCACCCGGCGACCGGGCGGGCACAGCCGGCCGATCCGTACGGCCACGCGCCCTGCGATGCTGGCGAGTTCGGCCATCTCGGCGACCACGTGGCGCGCGACCCCGGCGCTGTCCAGGTACGCGGCGTAGGGGCTGCGGGGCTCTCCGTCCGGCCCGTGGTGGCTGGCGAGCAAGTCCCCCGCGAAGCGGAGGAAGCGCACGGCCTCGGCAAGGTGCGAGGCCGCTGGGTCAGGCTCGGGCCAGGCGTAGAAGGCCTCGTCTCGCAGGAACCGGCCGAGGATCTCGACGTTGCTGTGCAGTCTGGCCACGTCGCCCTCGGCGATGCCGAGCGGGTCGGGGGCGAGCGGTCCGAATCGGCCGGAGAAGCCGTGAAGGACCTGGAAGACGTCTGCCAACGCCTCACTACGGGCCGCGTGTTGACCTGGTGCGCTCGAACCCTCCGCGTCGGCGAGGGTGAGGGCCGCCAGGGCGTACTCCATCCTGGAAGCTGCCAGGGTGACGAAGTCACCCCAGGTGGCGTCGGTCATCCGGCCGCTCCCTGCTCGACGGGCAGAGCGTTTCGCAGCGCGATGGCCGCATCCCGGGTGTGAAGGGCGGCCATGTGACGGTCCCGAATCTGCCGGAGGTCGGACGAGCGCTGCCCCAGTTCGTCGAGTGCGTCGGCGAGGTCGCTCAAGCGGTCGACCAGGGTGAGGTCGGCCCCGCTGTCACCGTGGTCGGGAACAGCTTCGGGCAGCGGGAGGTACATGCTCGCCTCGGTGGCGTAGGAGGCGGCGGCGAGCGCGGCCGCCTGGTCGTAGCGCTCGTCCCGGACGGCCAGCTCCGCGAGTGCGTGTGCGGCAACGACGGTCCTCTCCAAGGTGCTGGCGGCAACCTGTTCGAGGTCTTGCCGGCCTGGGCTCAGGTTCATGATTCGGTCCTCCGGTCGGGCTGTGGGGCTGTGGGGCGACAGACAAGCACGGTTCGCGGCGGTCCGGGGTGACAAACCGGGTTCCTGTGGATAGACACGGGGCGCGGGCAGGGCGATTCACCAGAACGCGTGAACCTGCTGAACTCGCTCCCGGTTCGGCACTGACGAGAAGTGAAGCGTTCCAGACGAGCGCCGCCTCACGGGTACGGGTGCCCCCGGTGTAGCACACGCATGCCGGGTGTCTACCGATCAACGCGACCACCGTGTCCGAACTCATCGGCCAATCCGCTGCTCAACAGAGCGCAACGTCAAATCGGCGCCAAGCAGTTCACACCACGGACTGTGCGAGTACCGACTGACGAGGGAGTCGCCCGCATCGAGATCGCCGAGACACCCGGCGCCTTCACGACCTGATGGTCGCCCTCCGACGCGTTGGCGACAGCACTGCCGACAGTTCCGGTCGCTCCGGTCACAAGGACCTTCGAGTCCCCGATCACGGCGGTGGTAGCACCTCAGGCACCTCCATTTTCGAACGCCGCCCAACCGGCCATCGGATATGAGCTACCACCGAACCATGTCGACGAGCGCCGGCCCGAAAAATGGACGAAGTCAGCGATGACCGAGAACAGCAGCGAGAACAGCAGCAGCAGCAGCGAGTTAGTGGTTGTTGTTACATTCCCCCGGCCGACGGGGGCCCGCAGGGTCGGTGTTCCCCCCTCTCCGCGCGACTGAAGATCAGCTGACCACGGGGCGGGAGTGGCAGCGCGCAGCGATGCACCTGCCCGAGTACGGCCGAGTCCGGGAGTTGCCTAGCGGTCGTCCCCCGTGTGCCCCTCGGAGCAGGAGGTGAGGGTCGTGCCCAATGCCGACTCCGTCTTTTTGACGCCCGCTCCCGATCCCGGGGAGGCCGACATACTCGTCAGCGAGTTCAGCGCCGTCCAGTCCCCGGCCGCCACCTACTGGGCCCTGCAGAACTGGAACCAGGGAGCCAAAGTGTGGTGATCCGGTGCCGGCAGGACGACGGCGGCACGTGCGTCGGCGAGTGGGTACAAGACCTTGCCGGGGACCGGTGGGGACGGCCTTGCGGCCATCCGCTTCACCTCCACGGAATGCGGCTGGGCGGGCGCCCTTGAGATGCTCCATGAGAACTGGACCGGCATCGGCGAGAATGTTCATGAAGGCCACACCCCGCATCAGCTGGTTACGTCGCGTCACTGCGTCCGGCGCCCCGGACGCGTGGGTTTCCTGGTACCGGGCGAACTGCCCCAGGAACGGACTACAAGGCCGAGGTCTCCGTGGTCAACCTCTTCGACAAGCCCTCCTCCGCCATCCTGCAGCTCAAGGCCTGACATCCGCAGACGGCCCGGCAAGCCACGCAGGTTTCCGCCTGAGGGTCGCAGAGCCCGCCGGACGCGGACGGGCCCGGCAAGCTCAGTCCTGTTGCCGTCCGTGCGGGTGAGGTGGTTGACGGCCCGGCGCCGACGGCGCCCGTGGTCGACGACCTGCAGACCATCGCCTCCTACAGCACCAGGTCCAATGCACTTCGTTTGCGACGGACCCTGGTGCTGCATAGGTCAGATGAGATCGAAGTCGAACCTGCCGGTTGCTACGGCAGCGATGAATGAGCTGTGGGCGGCAGCACTGAAGGCCAGCGCGGGACCTGTTGGGTCCTTCGAGTCGCGGACGTACCGAATGTCTTCGCCGGTAGCCACCTCCAGGCAGTCGCCGTTGCCTCCGCTGTAAGTGCTCTTCTTCCACCTGACCGTCAGAGTTGCCGAGTTGAGGACGAATGTCACTTCAGCCTGTCTTTCTGTGCGGTGATGAAATCGAGCGACTGGTCGAGCGACCAGGCCTCGGCGACGATGTCGCGGAACGCTCGGTCGAAGACAGTGACACGCTCGGGTTCCTCGACCCACTCGCTGGTCAGCAGCCCTTCGAGCAGCACGACGTCGAGATTGTCATTGGGAAAACCGAGGATGGAGAACGGGCCGTTCATCCCCTGGTGGACACCGGTCTCCGACGGCATCACCTGGATGGTGATGTTGGGGAGCGCCGCGAGCTCAAGCAGCTTCTCCAGCTGATCGCGCATCGTCTGAGCGCCCCCGACCAGACTGCGAATCGCTGTCTCGTGGATGACCGCCTGCATCTCCAGCGGCTTGGGCTGAGTGAGGATGGCCTGTCGTTCCCTTCGGACCCGGACGCGCGCCTCCACGTCTTCCGAAGTCGCCCCGATCGCCAACCGGGCGTGGACTGCACGAGCGTAGCCTGCCGTCTGGAACAGGCCCGGGATGAGCTGCACCTGGTAGGTCCGGAACGTGGTGGCGTCCTCCTCCAGACTGATCTGGTCGGCCAGCCATGGCGACAGGACCTCCCCGTAGTTGAGCCACCATCCGCGCTTCTTCCCATCCCGGGAAACTGCCACAAGCGACTCGACCAGCTGTTCGTCACACTCGTACATCTGGGCAAGTGCCAGGACGTCGGCCGGCTTGGCGGCTGACCTGGCCAGCTCTATCCGCGACAACTTCGCGCTGGTAATGCCCGTAGCCTGCTCGACGTCCTCCAACGTGAGGCGCCGCGCCTCTCTGATCGTACGGAGCTGGCGGCCGAGCTGGCGCTGCCGAACCGTGGCTTCCGCCATGGGTACCCCCAATTCTCGTTCTCCGGGCCTGGGTGGCCAGTGTGCCCCGTCAGTCGAGCAGGCCGCCAGCGACCCTCCGTTCGACAGATGCCAACTCTCATCGTGAAATGAGAATTCATAAACTTCACAGATGGACTTGCACCGACGCTGGGTCAGCCGTCATGCTCAATGTGACGGACCGTATGGGATCACCTCCGATGGGTGACCAGCGGCCGTGACGTCTGAGCACGCGTAGAACGACAGCGAGCGAGGCACCTTGCGCCGTCGTGCGGTCCGTTGACCGCTTTCCCCGAACACCTGCCGAGGGCCTCGACGGGTGGCTCACATCGGAGGTATGTCGTGTATGCCGCAAGCAGTACAAGCTCCTCTGACGAGACTCGGGGGCCGGACGCCCGCCTCACGGCCGACATCCAGTTCCCCGCCGAACGGGAACGGATCGGCGATCTCCGCCGCTGGGCGAGGACGGCGTTGCCGGTGCTCGGCTTGGACGGTGGGCAGCAGGAGGCCGTGCTGGACGACGTGCAGCTCGTGCTCTCGGAGCTCGGGACGAACGCCGTCGTGCACGGCTGTGGCGGTGAGCGGCCGAACGTGGTGCTGACGGCCTGCCTGCGTTACACGGCGGGTGTGTTGCGGGTGTCCGTGACCGACCCGGGACTCGCCCGGCCCGAGTACAGGTCGGCCGACGACGAGGCGACCTGCGGCCGTGGGCTGATGCTCGTCACGGCGGTCGTGTCGCGGTTCGGCCTCGACGACCGCCCCAAGGGCGGCAAGGAGATCTGGGCCGAGATCGAACTCCCCGAGCCGGTGCACCCGACGGCCACGGTTGGCGAGCAGGCCGGCCTTCGGGGAGGCGGCGCTCGATCGGGAGCCGGCATGACCGGCACCCGGTAGAGCTCCGATAGCGCCCTCCGCACTCCCCCGCCTGTCCCGGCTCCGTGCCCGGGTACGGGGCTGGGCCGGTCTGGGACCGCCCCACGCGGGTTGGGGTCGACCCGGTTCGACCCCTCTCTTTCCCGTCTATCCATCACCTCGCGTGTAAGGCCTGCATCGTGAGCTTCGGACCCCGCACCAGAACGCTGCTCAAGACCACCACCTCGGCCCGCAGGCTGGACATCGCGGTGTCCTTCCAAGCCCTGACGCAGGCCTGTCCGGCCACCGGCGACAACACCGCCCGGGCCGAACAGAGCTTCGCGGCCTCCTCCTGGGGTGCGAGCGTCACCGATGCTCGCACCCCACGCGGAGGAGGCGAGGCGCTGATTGGGCGTGCCGTGGTGCTCATCGCTGGTGAAGCCGCAGTCGCCGACCTGGTTGAAGGTCTTCTCGGAGTCCAGCACCCGCTGGGCGGTACGTGCCGAACGCGTCCGTCATCAGCTCGGTGCGCCGGGTAGCCTCCGGCCCGGTGAGCTTGGTGTTGTCGAACAGGCCGTCCGCATAGTGCACCTGGTAGCCGAACTCGTGGGCGAGAATGGCGCGCGGGGCGGTGTCGCCGAAGCCGACGGCCTTCATGCCCTACAGGACACCGTCGCCCATGATGATGCGGTCGGAGACGCCCAGCGGTGCCGGCTGCCTTTGTCCGAGTACCCCTGGCCGTTCCGGGTCAGGCGAGCCAGATCTCCCGGACGGTGCGCAGCGGGTCGCGTTCCAGCCGCGGTTCGGCGCGCCAGCGCATCGTGGAGCGGCCGTCTCCGTACGCGGGCCAGGCGGTTCCGGGATCGAGGTCGCGCACGAAGGCGACCCAGGCCGCATGGACGGCGTCCGCCAGTGCCTGCGGCGGGCGGGCACCGAGGGCGGCCTCGACGCCCTCGGTGTGCAGGAGGTCGAAGGCGAAGGGCAGGTCGCTGCAGTGGTAGGCCTGGTCGGTCCGGCCGGGGGCACTACCGGACCAGTCGAACTGGTAGAGCCAGGTGGGGTGTTGGCGTTCGGTGCGGGCCTCGGCAACGGCCAGGGCGGGGGCGCGGAACAGCCAGTCGGTGATCGCGTCGCCGGCGGCCGCGTCCGGGTGCTCGGCGAGGAACCGTGCGGCTCGGCCGTCGTCCAGGCCCAAGTCGCCTAGCAGTCCGAGGAGTTCGTCCTCGGCGGCCGGCTCGGCCGCATCGGCCGGGGCGGCGAACTCGTGCGCGGTGAAGCCGAGCAGCAGCGGGACGTCCGCGTCGGCGAGCGCCTCCGGCACCGGGCGGGGCACCAACTCGCCGTCGGTGAAGGGTGCGAGGAGCAGCGCGGGCAGTTCGTCGCGGTCCGGGCCGGGGGCGTCGAGCGTGTCCTGGAGGGCGAGCAGTTCGGTGTCGGTGGCGTCCCGGAGGGCGGCCGCGGTGGCGGGCACGCCGGTGCGCTCGGCGAAGGCCCGGCTGACGGCCTCGGCGGTGTCCCGGTCCTGCGGGCGCATCACCGCGCCGGAGGCCGAGATCGCCGCGCGGAACAGGCCCCGGGCGGCCGGCGTGGCGAGAAGTGTCTGGACGGCGCCGCCGCCGGCCGACTGTCCGGCGATGGTGACCTTCGCGGGATCGCCGCCGAAGGAGGCGATGTTGTCCCGTACCCATTCCAGCGCCGCGATCCAGTCCCGTACGCCGCGGTTGTCGGGGGCGTCGGGCAGGTGGAGGAAGCCCTCGATGCCGAGCCGGTAGCCGATCGAGACCACGACCACGCCGTCCCGGTTGAAGGCCGCGCCGTCGTACCAGGGGCTCGCCGAGCAGCCGGCCACGAAGCCGCCGCCGTGGATCCAGACCAGTACCGGCAGGCCGGCCGCCGGGGCGAGCTCCGGGGTGAACACGTTGAGGTTGAGGGTGCCGGCGCCCGGGATGGTCGGTTCGGGGATGGTGGTGACCTCGCCGAACGGGCGGCGCTGGGCCGTCGGCCCGTAGGCGGTGGCGTCCAGCGCCTCGGCCCACGGCCGGGGCGGCACCGGGGCGGCGAACCGCAGTTCGCCGACCGGGGGTTGGGCGTACGGGATGCCCAGGAAGCGGACGCTGCCGTCGGCTCGGCGCTCGCCGCGCACCGGGCCCCGGCGGGTGGGGACGACCGGGTGCTGCTGAGGGGTCGGGGCGGTCATGCGGGTCCTCCGGTGGGGGTCACGGGCGCGGCGCCTCGTGGTCGGTGTGGTGCCGGAGCCGGTTCGGCTCCTGGGGGTCGGCCGTGCGGACACCGTAGGTCCGCTCGGGGGTGACGACGAGGAGTCCTCGGGCCACCGGTCTCAGGCCAGGCGTCCTTCGGAGCCGGTCGGGTCCAGGTCCAGACCGGCACCGTACGGGAAGACCGGGTCGACGGTGTCGTGGGGGACGTCCGGGCGGGAGGCCTCGACGGCGGCCATCGAGCGCGGCAGTTCGAAGGGCAGCCGCCCTTCGGCGCGGGCGCGGCCGAAGACGGCGTCGAGCATCGCCTCGTCGCTCGCGCCGTAGTCGGCGATCACGGCGGCGGCGCGCTCGGCGATCTCCGGGATGACGGCGGGCCGTTCGAGGTTGATCAGCACGACGGTGGGGACGGCGTCGAGCACCCGCAGGATCGCGGCGGACTCGGCCTCGGGGAAGTCGAGGTGGCCCGAGTGGAACATCGACTCGAAGCGGTTCGCCCGGTACTCGTACGGGGTGAACAGCCGCAGGACGGCGAGGTCGGCCTCGGCCGGGGTGGCGGCGAGGCGGCCGTAGCGGGAGACGGTCGCGCGGTCCAGGCCCTCGGTGTAGAGGCGGGGGGCGGTGCGCTTGACGGGCAGGGTGCGGTCGCGGTTGGTCAGGACGGTGAGCGAGCGGCGTTGGGCGGCGGCCCCGGCGGCCCGGAACTCGGCCTTGCCGACGGTCTCCTCGGCGGCGTCCGGGTCGACGTAGCGCCGGTCGTCGAAGAGCCCGAGGACGAACTTCTCGCGCAGCAGGCGCCGCACCGAGCGGTCGATCCGCTCCTCGGCGATCCGGCCGGAGCGCACCAGGTCGACGATCACCTCGGGGCACTCCTCGCCGCCGAACTGGTCCACCCCCGCGTCCAGCGCCTTGGCCGCGCGCTCGGCGACGGTGAGGTGTTCGACGCCCCATGCCCGGGCCTGGTGCGGCTCGCCGAAGATCTCGTCGTCGGTGAGCAGCCCCCAGTCGGTGCAGACGATGCCGTCGAAGCCGAGTTGCTCGCGGAGCAGGCCGGTGACCACGCTCCGGTTGAAGCCGAAGCCGACCTCCTCCCAGTCGGTGCCGATCGGCTGGCCGTAGTACGGCATCATCTGCGCGGCGCCGGCCGCGATGGCGGCGCGGAACGGCGCGAGGTGCAGTTCGCGCATCCCGCCGGGGTAGACCTGTTCCTTGCCGTGCGGGAAGTGCGGGTCCTCGCCGTCCTTCTGGGGGCCGCCGCCGGGGAAGTGCTTGACCATGGTGGCGACGCTGTCCTTGCCGAGGTGCTCGCCCTGGAAGCCGCGGATGTAGGACTGGACGAGTTCCGAGGTGAGCGCGGTGTCGGCGCCGAAGGTGCCCGTCTGGCGGGACCAGCGGGGCTCGGTGGCGAGGTCGATCTGCGGGTGCAGGGCGACTCGCAGCCCGACGGCCAGGTACTCCCGGCGGGCGATGTCGGCGAAGCGGTGGACCAGTTCGGGGTCGCGGACGGCGGCCAGGCCTATCGCCTCGGGCCAGGCGGAGAACGCTCCGGCGTGGATGGAGGCGCCGATGTTGAGGGTGAAGGAGTGCCGGGGGTCGGTGGAGACGGTGACGGGGATGCCGAGCCGGGTGTCGGCGGCGATCTCCTGCACGGCGTTGTGCCACTCGGCGAGCTGCCGGGGGGCCGCGGTGCCGACCAGGTTGAAGTGGTTCAGCCCCTGATCGTGGATCAGTCCGGTGGTGTCGGCGGGGAATTCGGTGTCGTCTCCGTCCGCCGCTTCGACCGGGCGGCCGTCCTGGTGCATCGGGATCATGGTGTGGAAGAGCAGGCCGGCCTTCTCCTCCAGGGTCATCCGGGCCAGCAGGTCGGTGACCCGCTCGTCGACGGGCCGGGACGGGTCCTGGTACGGGTGGACGGCGGCGGTGGTGGTGGTGCGCACGTGCGGGGTCTCCCAGGGAGGTTCGGGGCGGGCGGGCCCTCGGCGGACGGATCTTCAGCGGACGGTCTTGATCGGAGCCACCGCGAGCGCCCCGACGAGGATGATCAGCGCGGCGACCAGGTACAGCGCGTCGTAGCCGGCCGCGCCGACCACCAGTGAGGCCACGAAGGGCGCGATGATCTGCGGCCCGGCGTTGGCGATGTTCAGCACGCCGAGGTCGCGGGCGGCGTCGTCGGCGCTCGGCAGCACCAGGGTGACCAGCGCGGTGTCCACGGCCATGAAGCAGCCGAAGGCGATCCCGGCGAGCACGGTGTACAGCAGGATGCCGGTCCAGTCCGGGAGCAGTACCGGGACGGCCATGGTGGCGGCGGCCAGCACGCAGGAGACCGCGACGAACGGCTTGCGCCGCCCGAGCCGGTCGGAGAGCCAGCCGCCGAGGGCGGTGGCGGCGAGGGTGGAGACCGCGTCGATCGGCGCCAGCACGGCCTGGGCGCCGGCCGCGTCCATGCCGTCGGGCAGTTCGATGTGGTCCTGGAGGACGTAGAACTGGAACAGCGAGACCGCGAAGAAGCCGAGCATCATCAGGAACCGGCCGATGAACGCCCAGCGGAAGTCCGCGACCCGCAGTGTCGCGGCGAAGGCGAGGAGTTGACGGCGCAGCGGCACGGCTTCCACCGGCGGTAGCTTCTCCTCCCGGACCAGCACGGTGAACAGCACGGCGGTCAGGCCGATCACCGCGCCGATCACCAGGTAGCCGGTGCCGACGGAGTCCGGGACGTAGCGGGTGGCCAGGGTGACGCCGACGACCGAGCCGATCGGGGTGCCGATGCCGACCATCGCGGAGGCGAGCCCCCGGCGTTCGGCCGGTACGCGGTCGGGGACGATCGCGGTGAGTGCGGACTGGTAGACGTTCATCGCGGCCTGGACCAGGCACCAGGCGATGGTGACCAGCAGGATCGTGCGCACCTGCCCGAGCAGGGCGAGGGTGGCGAAGGCGGCGAGGCCGCCGCCGAGGATCCACGGGTTACGGCGGCGGGAGCGGTCGGAGAGCAGGCCGGCCAGCGGGTTGAAGAGGGTCGCGAAGACCGCGGCGACGCCGGAGACCAGGCCGAGGCTGCCCACTTTGCCGTCGGGGTCGAGCAGTTCGATCTGGGCGGGCAACAGGACCTGTCCGATGCCCAGGTAGACCAGGTACATGGCGGCGTTGCCGAGGGTGAGCATCGGCAGCAGCCGACGGCCGCCGGCGATCGGGGGCGGCTTCTCGGCCCCGTCTCTCCGGGCGCCGTCGGCGGTGTCGGTGGTGGTCATGACCGGCCTCCTGGGTGGCCACAGGTCCCGTGCGTCGGGAAGTCGGGGAGGGGCCCGGGGGCACGGCGCGGCTCGGCTCCGGTCGGCGGGCGGGTGGGGGCCGACCGGGCGGCTCAGGGCGCCGGCCCGGGTGCGCACACAGCGAACCATGAAAACCGAGTAGGCAGTAGGTTTTCAACCTGTGGCCCAGATCACACCTGACCTGGAGATGCGATCCAGTGGCTAAGGTGACAGTCATGGACGTCAAGGACGGGTCGGCGACCCGCGGCACGGGCAGGGGCTCGGCACGCGGCACGTACGCGGTGGGCGACGAGCGGCGCTCGCGCATCCTGGACGCCGCCGTCGAGCACTTCGCGCAGTGGGGCTTCCACGCCACCTCGCTCGCCCGGATCGCCAAGGACGTCGGCATCACCCAGGGCGGCCTGCTGCACCACTTCCGCACCAAGGAGGCCCTGCTGGTGTCGGTGCTGGAGGCGAGCGACGAGCACGACACCGAGCGGTTCTTCGCGCAGGAGTGCGCGACCGTCGCCGAGTGGTTCCACCGGCTGCTCGCCCTGACCGCCCACAACAGCCGCCGGCCGGGCCGCACCCGGATGTTCAACGCCCTGGTCGGCGAGTCCGGGGACCCGGACCACCCGGCGCACGCCTTCTTCGCCCGCCGCTACCGCACCCTGGTCGCCGACGCCGCGCAGTCGCTGCGCCGGGGGGTGGACAGCGGCGAGCTGCACGCCGACACCGACTGCGCGGCCGAGGCGCGGCAGCTGCTGGCGGTCATGGACGGGCTGCAGCTGCAGTGGGTGCTCGACCCGGAGTCGGTGGACATGACCGAGCAGTTGCGCCGATACCTGGACCGGCTGTACCGGGGGCTGTCCACCGCGGGCACGGGCCTGCCGCCGCATCCCGCCGGATCCTGACCGCACCACCACCAGCCCGGTCCTGATCGCACCACCACCAGCCCGGTCCTGATCGCACCACCACCAGCCGGGCGCCGAGGCGATCGCCACCCGGTTCCCGGACCGGATCAGCTCCCGTCCACCGAGCCGGGCGCGCTTATGTCAACGCCATTGACGTTGGGTCCGGCACGACGGTCTGATGGCGGCACACGGAGGCCCCGGGCCTCCGCGCACCGCAGCCATGCACCGAAGGAGCCACCGCCATGGCCGACCCCCTCCACGCCCTCCGGGACGCCCAGCCCGTACCGTTCTGGCTCGACCACCCCGACCGGCCCGCGCCTGCCCCCACCCTGGTCGGCGACGTGCGCTGCGACCTGCTCGTGGTGGGCGGCGGCTACAGCGGCCTGTGGACCGCGCTCATCGCCAAGGAGCGCGACCCCTCACTCGACGTCGTCCTCGTCGAAGCACAGGAGACCGGCTGGGCCGCCTCCGGCCGCAACGGCGGCTTCTGCGAGGCCAGCCTCACCCACGGCCTCGCCAACGGCCACCAGCGCTGGCCCGGCGAGCTCGACGCCCTGGAGCGGCTCGGCGCCGCCAACCTCCAGGCCATGGAGGACACCGTCAAGCGCCACGGCATCGACTGCGACTGGGAGCGCACCGGCTCCCTCGTCGTCGCCACCGAGCCCTACCAGGTCGACGGGCTGCACGAGTTCGCCGAACTCGCCGCCCGCTACGGCAGCCGGCTCGACTTCCTGGACCGCCCGGCCGTCCGCGCCGAGATCGACTCCCCCACCTTCCTCGGCGCCCTGTGGGACCGCGAGGGCGTCGCCATGCTCAACCCCGCCCGCCTCGCCTGGGGCCTCAGGCAGGCCTGCCTCGACCAGGGCGTGCGGATCTTCGAGCACACCCGCGCGACCGGCCTCACCGACTCCCCCCGCGGGATCACCGTCCGCACCCCGTACGGCCGCATCGGCGCCCGCCGCGTCGCACTCGCCACCAACGCCTTCCCCTCGCTGCTGCGCCGCCACCGCCCGTACACCGTGCCGGTCTACGACTACGCGCTGATGACCGAACCGCTGACCGAGGCGCAGCTCGCCTCGGTGGGCTGGCGGGGCCGCCAGGGCTTCTCCGACAGCGCCAACCACTTCCACTACGTCCGGCTCTCCGCCGACAACCGCATCCTGTTCGGCGGCTACGACGTGGTCCACCAGTACCGCGGCCGGGTACGCGCCGAACGCGACCAGCGGCCGGAGACCTTCGCCACCCTCGCCCGGCACTTCTTCCGGACCTTCCCCCAGCTGGAGGGCCTGCGCTTCACCCACGCCTGGGGCGGAGCCATCGACACCTGCACCCGGTTCAGCGCCTTCTTCGACCTCTCCCACGACGGCCGGGTCGCCTACGCCGCCGGCTACACCGGCCTCGGCGTCGGCGCCACCCGCTTCGGGGCCGAGGTGATGCTCGACCTCCTAGCCGGCGCCCGCACCGAACGCACCGCCCTGGAGATGGTCCGCCGCAAGCCGCTGCCCTTCCCGCCCGAGCCGGCCCGCTCAATCGGCATCGGCATCACCCAGTGGGCCCTCACCCGCGCCGACGCCGACGCCGGCCACCGCAACCTCTGGCTGCGCACCCTCGACCGCTTCGGCCTCGGCTTCGATTCCTGACCGGGCCATCGAGCCGCGAGCGCTCCGCGTGACGTCGGTTCACGGGACCGCCCGTCACGCGGGAGCCGAAAAGCCGGGCCGGGGACCGGGACCGACGACAGGTCGGTTCCGCTCCCCGACCCGGCTCTCAGCCTGCCCGCGCCGGGACCTCGAACGGCCCGGGCCTCCGCAGCACGCGGCGGCCCGGGCCCGAGGTCTTCCCCGCGGTCAGGAGGCGGCGGCCGCCAGCTGCTCCTCGAGGGCGGCCAGCGTCCGGTAGCAGTTCAGCACCTGGGCGATGGACGCGTTCGGCTCGCGGCCCTCGCGGATGGCGGCGACGAACTCGCGGTCCTGCAGCTCGATGCCGTCCATCGAGACGTCGACCCCACTCACATCGATCGGCACGTCGTTGCCGGTGAACAGGTCGTCGTAACGTGCGAGGTAGGTGCCGGTGTCGCCGATGTAGCGGAAGAAGGTGCCCAGCGGACCGTCGTTGTTGAAGGACAGCGACAACGTGCAGATGGCCCCGTTCTCCGCGCGCAGCTGGATGGACATGTCCATCGCAATGCCGAGTTCGGGGTGGATCGGTCCCTGGATCGCGTTGGCCTGCACGATCGGCGCCCCGGCCTGGTACGCGAACAGGTCGACGGTGTGCGCGGCGTGGTGCCACAGCAGGTGGTCCGTCCAGGAACGTGCCTGACCCAGTGCGTTGAGGTTCTCGCGGCGGAAGAAGTAGGTCTGCACGTCCATCTGCTGGATCCGGTAGTCCCCGGCCTGGATCCGCTGCCGCACCCACTGGTGGCTGGGGTTGAAGCGCCGGGTGTGTCCCACCATGGCGACCAGGCCGGTGCGTCGCTGCGCCGCGTCGCAGGCCTCGGCGTCGGCCGGCGAGTCGGCCAGCGGGATCTCGACCTGGACGTGCTTGCCCGCCTCCAGACAGGCGAGGGTCTGCCCGGCGTGCATCTGGGTGGGCGTCGCGAGGATCACCGCATCGACGTCGTCCATCGCCAGCACCTCCTCCAGCGTGGCGACGGCGCGGCCCACGGCCTGCTCCTCGGCGAACCGCCGCGCCTTCTCCAGGCTGCTGCTGACCACGGCGGTCACCTCGACGCCCTTGATCCGGCGCAGCGCGGCCGCGTGCTTGGCGCCGAAGGCGCCGCCGCCGACCAGGGCGATCCGGACGGTCTGCTCGTCGGTCATGTCGTCACTCCTTCGCGGCGGGCGTCTCGCCCACCGGGTGGTTCTCAAGGATCAGGTGGCCGACGGCGGTGTTGGACGCCGGCACGTGGTAGAAGCGGTGCTTGACCTCGATCTCGCCGCTTCCGTCGATGTCGCTCATCGCCCCTCGGGCGATCAGCCACATGACCAGCTCGATCCCCTCGGAGCCGGCCTCCTCGACGTACTCCAGGTGCGGCACCCGGGCCAGGCCCTCCGGGTCCGCGATCAGCCGGTCCAGGAAGGCGTTGTCCCACTCCCGGTTGATCAGGCCGGCGCGCGGCCCCTGGAGCTGGTGGCTCATGCCACCGGTGCCCCACACCTGGACGTTCAGCGGCCTGTCGTAGGACTCGATCGCCCTGCGCAGCGCCTGGCCGAGCCGGAAGCACCGCGCGCCCGAAGGCACCGGGTACTGCACCACGTTGACGTGGAACGGGATCACCTTGCACGGCCACCGCTCGACGTCGCCGAACATCAACGACAGCGGCACGGTCAGGCCGTGGTCGACGGTCATCTCGTTGGCGAGGGTGAGGTCGAAGTCGTCGCGGATCAGCGAGTGCGCGATGTGCGCGGCCAGCTCCGGGTCGCCCTCGATCCCGGGCACCGGCCTGGGTCCGTAGCCCTCGTCGGCGGTGGGGTAAACCGCGCCGGTGCCGAGCACGAAGGTCGGGATCATCGACAGGTCGAAGGTGGAGGCGTGGTCGTTGTAGACCAGGACGATCACGTCGGGGGCGTTGTCCCGTTCCCACTGCCTGGAGAACTCGTAGCCCTCGAAGACCGGCCGCCAGTAGGGCTCGTCGGTCTTGTGGTGGTCCATCGCCGCGCCGATCGCCGGTACGTGCGAGGTGAACACCGCGCCGGTGATGACGGCCTGTCCCCGCGGCGACCGCCGGTCGGTGTGCGCCGCTTCGAGGACGGCGTGGTCGATCCGGTTGCCGGCGACGGAGCGGCCGCCGGCGACCATCATGTCGCGGTAGTCCTGCTCGGTCATGCCGGTCATCGAGCCTGCCATCTGCTGGAACGACAGCCCCAGCGTCGCACCCCACTTGGCGAGGAAGTAGATGTTGCCGCCCTCGCGTATCGCGGCGTTGAGGTCGCGGTCGAGCAGCGCCTGCTTCTGTTCCTCCCGCAGTGGCCACGCGTCCAGGTAGGCGCGCTCGTCGGCGAGGTAGCGGTCCCGGTTCTCGGCCGTCATCAAGGACATGCAGAACTGGTTGAGGTGGTAGCCCTTGGCGGACTGCTCGGCGTCGAAGACGGTCGTCCCCGGGACCAGCTTGTAGCTCTTGTCCAGCGACATGGGTGGGTCCTCCGTTCGTGGGACGGTTCAGTCCGGTTCGGGCCAGTACAGGCGCGTCGGGTTGTCGACGAGGAGCCTGTGCCGAAGCTCCGGCGTCGGCGCGATGTGCGGCACGAAGTCGACGAGCAGGCCGTCGTCGGGCATGTGGTCGGTGAGGTTCGGGTGCGGCCAGTCGGTGCCCCACAGCACCCGGTCGGGGAACTCCTCGACCACGCGCCGGGCGAACGGGACGACGTCGCGGTAGGCCGTCCGCTCCCCGTCGAGGGCCGGCGGGCCGCTCACCGACAGCCGCTCCGGGCAGGTGACCTTGCACCAGATGTCGGGCCGGGCCCGCATGAAGTCCAGGAACTCCTCGAACTCCGGGCCGTGCGGGTCCTTGGTGACGTCGGGCCGGCCCATGTGGTCGACGACCAGCGGCACCGGGATCGAGAGGAGGAACTCGCGCAGGTCGGCGAGGTCGGCCGCCTCGAAGTAGACGACGACGTGCCAGCCGTACGGTCGGATCCGCTCGACGACGTCCCACAGGTCCTGCTGCGGCGCCGCGTCGACGAGCCGCTTAACGAAGTTGAACCGCACGCCGCGCACACCGGCCTCGTGCAGTTCCCGCACCTGCGCGTCGGGGATCCCGGGGCGCACCGTCGCCACCCCGCGGGCCAGGCCCCCCGATGCCCGCAGGGCGTCGACCATGGCGCTGTTGTCGGCGCCGTGGCAGGTCGCCTGGACCACGACGGTGCGGGCGAAGCCCAGGTGGTCGCGCAGCTCGAAGAGCTGGTCCCTGGACGCGTCGCACGGGGTGTACTTGCGTTCGGGGGCGTAGGGGAACTGCCCGCCGGGGCCGAAGACATGGCAGTGTGCATCGACCGCACCGGCGGGCAGTTCGTGTGCGGGGCTGCTGGGATCGGCGTACCAGTCCAGCCAGCCGGGGGTTTTCTCGAAGTCCATGAGCATCCTCAGTTCTGGTAGCGCAGCCCGAGCGCGGCCAGCGGGCCGCGCATGTCGTAGATGTCCAGGCCGAGTTCGCCCGCGCGGAACCTCGCGCGCTTGCCCGCCTCGCCCGCGTCGCGCCTGGCCGCCGCCTCGGCGACCTCGGCGGCCCGCTCACGCGGCACGACGACGACGCCGTCGCCGTCCGCGACGACGACGTCGCCGGGCCGGACCAGGGCGTTGGCGCAGACCACCGGCACGTTGACCGAGCCGAGGGTGGCCTTGACCGTGCCCTTGGCGTTGATCGACCGCGCGAAGACCGGGAAGTCCATCTCCTCGAGCTCGGCCACGTCGCGCACGCCGCCGTCGATGACCAGGCCCCGGCATCCCCGGGCGCGGAAGGAGGTGGCGAGCAGGTCTCCGAAGAAACCGTCCTCGCTCTCGGTCGTGCAGGCGGCGACGACGACGTCGCCCTCGCGGATCTGCTCCGCGGCGACGTGGAGCATCCAGTTGTCGCCGGGTTGCAGCAACACGGTCACGGCCGTGCCGCACGTGCGCGCCGTCGGGTAGACCGGACGCAGGTAGGGGCGCATCAGTCCGACCCGGCCCATCGCCTCGTGGATCGTCGCGACGCCGAACTCCGACAGCGCGGCGACGGTCTCGGGGTCGGCGCGGGTGATCGCCGTGTGGACGACACCGATCTCGGTGTGTTCCATGCCTTCTTCTCCTCGGGTCAGCGGCCGGCGGCGAGGCGCGCGGCGAGGCGGGGGTAGACGCGCAGGGCGTTGCCGGCGTAGACGGCCGCCCGCTCCTCGTCCGAGAGGTTCGGCGTCGCGTCGACGTACCGCTTCGTGTCGTCGAAGTGGTGGCCGGTGCGCGGGTCGATGTCGCGGACCGCGCCGATCATCTCGCTGGCGAAGAGGACCGACCGGCTGGGGATCACCCGGGTCAGCAGGTCGATGCCGGGCTGGTGGTAGACGCAGGTGTCGAAGAGGACGTTGTCCAGCAGCGTCTCCGGGTCCGGCCTGCCGAGCGCCATCGCCAGGCCGCGGAACCGCCCCCAGTGGTAGGGCACCGCGCCGCCGCCGTGCGGGATCACGAACCGCAGCGTCGGGAAGTCGGCGAACAGGTCGCCCTGGACCAGCTGCATGAACGCCGTGGTGTCGGCGTTGAGGTAGTGGGCACCGGTGGTGTGGAAGGCCGGGTTGCACGAGGTGCTGACGTGGATCATGGCGGGGATGTCGTACTCGGCCATCGCCTCGTAGACCGGGTACCAGCTGCGGTCGGTCAACGGCGGTGCGGTCCACCGGCCGCCCGACGGGTCGGGGTTGAGGTTGACCGTCACCGCACCGAGCTCCTCGACGGCGCGGCGCAGCTCGGGCAGGCAGGTGGCGGGGTCGGCGCCGGGCGACTGCGGGAGCATCGCGCCCATCGCGAAGCGGTCGGGGTAGAGCGTGCTGACGCGGTGGACCAGGTCGTTGCAGATCCGTGCCCACACCGAGGAGACCGCGAAGTCGCCGATGTGATGGGCCATGAAGCTGGCCCGCGGGGAGAAGATCGTCAGGTCGCTGCCGCGCTCGTCCATGAGCCGCAGCTGGTTGCCCTCGATCGCCTGGCGCAGGTCGTCGTCGGTGATGACCAGGTCGTCGGGGTCGGGTGCGTCGCCGGCGGAGCCGGCCGCCGCCACCTGCCGGTCCCGCCACTGCGCCAACTGCGGTGGTGCGGTGGTGAAGTGACCGTGACAGTCGATGATCATGTGTGCTCTCCTGAAGGGCGTCCGGGTCAGTCCCGGGCGGCGGTGGGCCAGCCGGTGTACTGCTCGGCGAGGAAGGTGCGGCCGGCCCGGGTGCCCACCGCGTTGTCGAGCTCGCCGAGCTGACGCCGCAGGTCGAACGGCGTGGCGCCGGGCGCGGTGTGCAGCAGCCGGGTCATCCAGTACGAGAAGTTCTGTGCCCGCCAGACCCGTTGGAGGGCGCGCGGCTGGTAGTCGTCCAGCGCGGCCGCGCCCTCGCTGCCGAGCGCCCGCAGCAGCACACCGGCGAGCACCTTCACGTCGTGCAGCGCCAGGTTCAGCCCGCGGGCGCCGGTCGGGGGCACGGTGTGCGCGGCGTCGCCCGCCAGCGCCATCGAGCCCCAGCGCATCGGCTCCTGCACGAACGAGCGGAACCGCAGCACCGTCTTCTCCAGGATCGGCCCCTCCTTGAGCCGGAAGCCGTCCTCGCCGGCCACCCGGGCCTGGAGCGTCTCCCAGATGCGGTCGTCCGACCAGGCCTCCACGGGCTCGTCGGGGGCGCACTGGAAGTACATCCGCTGCACGGTCGGGGTGCGCTGGCTGATCAGCGCGAACCCGTGCTCGGAGTGGGCGTAGACCAGCTCGGGTGCGCTCATCGGCGCCTGGGCCATGATGCCGAACCACGCGAAGGGGTACTCCTTGCCGTAGCGCACCCGCCGGTCCTCGGGCACCAGGTCGCGGCACATGCTGCGCGACCCGTCCGCGCCGACCACGTACCGCGCCCGGACTTCGTGGCGGGTCCCGTCGGGCGCGGTCCAGCGGACCCGGGGAGCGTCGGTCGTCACGTCGAGGGCCTCGGTCTCCCTGACACCGAAGTGGACCGTGCCGCCGTCGCGTTCCCGGGCGTCGGCCAGGTCGACGAACACGTCGGTCTGCGGGTAGAGCCACACCGACGCGCCGACCAGCTTCTTGAAGTCGACGCGGTACGGCCGGCCGCCGAACCGGAGCTCGACGCCCTCGTGCTCGTGACCGTCGAGCAGGATCCGCTCGGAGACACCGGTCTCCACCAGGTCCCGGGCCGCGTCGGCTTCGAGGATGCCGGCCCGGTGCGTCGTCTCGATCTCGTGCCGGGTGCGGGTGTCGAGCACGATCGTCTCGACTCCGGCGCGCCCGAGCAGGTGGGCCAGCATCAGTCCGGCCGGGCCGGCCCCGACGACGGCGACTGGGACCGAGGCAACGGTGTCGACGATGGCATCGGCCATGGCATCTCCTGAACGGTGGCGCGGGGTTTCGAACACCCCGAACGCTCGCATCCGGGCCCTCGACCGGTCGCCCCCCTTTCCGTCAGGCGGAAACCGCCCCGGGTTTCAGACCGCCGTCCGGGCCCGCCTGCCGAGTTCCTCGGAGATCCCCCGCACCGCCCTCAGCAGCGGCTCGCGCAGCCCGCGCGCCCGGCTCGCGCCCCGCGCCGCGACGACGATCCCCAAGGCGGCGCTCACCGGGCCGGACCGGCCGATCCGCACCGGCGCGGCCACCGCGACGGAGCGCTCCGAGAGCTGCCGGTCACTGACGAAGACCTGCTCGCGGCGGATCCGGTCCAGCTGCGCCCGCAGCGCCTTCGGGTCGGTGACGGTGTGCGGGGTCCACGCCCGGAGCGGCGATCCGAGCACCTCCTCCTGGATCTCCCGGGGCGCGTGCGCCAGCAGCACCCGCCCCATCCCGGTGGAGACGACGGGGAACCGGGACCCGACCATCGTGACCACCTCCACCGACCGGTGCCCCGCGATCCGTTCCACGAAGACCAGCTCCGTGCCCTCGCGCACCGCGAGCTGGACGTTCTCATGGGTCGCCTCGTAGAGGTCCTGCATGAACGGCAGCGCCGAATCGCGCAGGATCTGGGTCCGGGGACACCCCGAGGCGATCTCCCACAGGCGCAGCCCGACGTGCCACGACCCGTCCTCCGCGCGCTCGAGCGCTCCCCACCCCGCCAGCTCCGTGATCACTCGGTGCGTGGTGCTCAAGGCCATGCCCGTACGCTGAGCGATCTCCGACAGTGTCTGCGACGGGTGCTCACGGTCGAAGGTCGAGAGGACCTCAAGGACCTTGCCGGCTGCCGTACTTCGGGTTGTGCTCATCCGGCCAGTGTCGCAGACCGGCGTCGGGCCCCCTGATCGCACGTCGTACCATCTGCCGAACTCAAGGAGGCGATGTGAACCAGGAGATCTCCGGGCTGTCCTCGATGGCGACACGGCCGATCCTGACCGACCTTTCCGAACACATCCGACACACCCACGGCACCGCCGTGCGCTTCGACTCCGCCGGCGGGGTCGAGATCGCTCGGCGGGTGCGCGAGGGCGCCGAGGCCGATCTGCTCGTCCTCGCCGAGGGAGCACTGACCGAACTGGAGGAGGAGGGGCACCTCCTGGGGGGCACGGCGCGCCCGCTGTGGGTCTCCCAGGTCGTCGCCGCCGTCCCGGACGGAACGCCGGTTCCGGCCTTCGACGCGGAATCCGACCTGCGAGCCGCTCTCCTGTCCGCGGCGAGGATCGCGTACTCCACCGGTCCCAGCGGGACGGCTCTCGTCGCACTGGTCACCCGGCTGGGGCTTGCCGACGCGCTGTCGGACCGGCTCGTCCAGGCACCGGCGGGGGTGCCCGCCGGCAGCCTGCTCTCGTCCGGCCGGGCCGACCTGGCCTTCCAGCAGCACAGCGAGCTGATGGACCTGCCAGGCGTCGTCGTCGTCGGCCCGCTGCCGGGCGACACCAGGATCGACTCGGTCTTCGGCGGCGCCGTACTGGCCTCCTCCGTCCGACCGGACCGTGCCCGCGAGGTCCTCGACCTCCTCGGTTCCGACGCGGCGTCGGGGATCGCCCGCGCCAGGGGCATGCGGGCGTTCGGGCAGCAGAGCTGACGCGGCGCTCCGAGGCGGCGACCGGGGTCGGCGGACGGTCGTCCGGCCGCCGACCCCGGTCTTCTTATGACAACAGCATTGACGTTTCATGTCGCCCCCGGTTTCATGACTCGCACTTCCCCCACCCCCGCCGCCACCAGCAGCATCGGGATCGGCCCGGGCTCGATGGCCGGGGTGGTCGGCCTGCGCCTGCCGGCGGTCGTACACCTCGTCGACGGTCGGCGTCACGTGCCCGCCGCCGCCCGCACCGGACGGCGGCGGACGACGAGGTCCACCCCGGCCGGACCATCCCCCCTGCCCCGGTACGGGCAGGTGCATCCGCGGTGCCCGACCGCCAGCGAATTGAGGAGCCTTCCCTTGAGCACGATCTCCATCGAACACCGCGACGGGGTGGCGGTGCTGACACTCCGTCGCCCCGCCAAGCGCAACGCCCTCGACGACGCCACCGTGCTGCGCGTCGAGGAGTTCTTCCGGAAGCCGGGCGCGGACGTCCGCGCCGTCGTCCTGGACGCCGAAGGCGATCACTTCTCGGCCGGGCTCGACCTCGGCGAGCTGACCGAGCGCTCCACCGAGGAGGCGCTGGAGCACTCGCTCATGTGGCACCGCGTCTTCGACACCATCGAGGGCGGGCGCGTCCCCGTGGTGGCCGCGCTCAAGGGCGCGGTGATCGGCGGCGGCCTGGAGCTCGCGGCCTCCGCGCACATCCGCGTGGCCGAGCCGTCCACCTTCTACGCGCTACCCGAGGGACAGCGCGGACTCTTCGTCGGCGGTGGCGGCTCGGTCCGGATCCCCCGGCTGATCGGCGCGCACCGGATGGCGGACATGATGCTCACCGGCCGCGTCCTCGACGCCGCGGAGGGCCAGGCCGCCGGCCTCTCGCAGTACCTGACCGAGGAGGGCGGGGCGCGGGCCCGGGCCCTGGAACTCGCGAAGCGGATCGCGGCCAACGCCCCCCTGACCAACTTCGCCGTCCTCCAGGCGCTCCCCCGGATCGCCGAGGCGTCGCCCGCCGGCGGCCTGCTGCTCGAATCCCTCATGTCGGCCGTCGCCGCGGGCAGCCGCGACGCCCAGGAGCGGATGCGGGCGTTCCTGGACGGCCGCGCCGCGAAGGTCTCCGCCGGACAGGACTCCCACGGGAAGGACGCCCGATGAGCGAGATCCTCAGCACCCCCGGCCCGGCGGTCAGGGACGACTCGGAGATCGGCCGCTACCTCCGCTGGCTGGAGTCGGAGCGGCAGCTGGGCTTCGCGGACTACGACAGCCTGTGGCAGTGGTCCGTCACCGATCTGGACGGCTTCTGGTCGTCGGTCTGGGAGTTCTTCGACGTCCGCCCCCACACCCCGCCCACGGCCGCCCTGGGCCGCAGGTCCATGCCGGACACCGAGTGGTTCCCCGGCGCGACCCTCAACTACGCCGAACACGCGCTCGGCCGCGAGGAGGACCTCGACGCCGTCGCGCTGGTCGCCCGCTCCCAGACCCGGGCGCCCGTCGAGCTGACCTTCGGCGAACTCCGCGACCAGGTCGCCCGGGCACGCGCCGGGCTGCTGCGCCTCGGCGTCCGCAGGGGCGACCGGGTCGTCGCCTACCTGCCGAACATCCCGGAGACGCTGGTGGCCTTCCTCGCCACCGCGAGCATCGGCGCGCTCTGGGCCGCCTGCGCTCCGGAGTTCGGCCCGCGCAGCGTGGTCGACCGGTTCGCCCAGCTCGAACCGAAGGTGCTGCTGACCGTCGCCGGATACCGCTACGGGGACCGCGACATCGACCGCCGTACCGAGGTGGCGGAGATCGCCTCCCTGCTGCCCGGTGTGGAGCGGGTCGTCCACGTCCCGTACGGACCGAACGCCCTCCCCGACGCGCTGGGCTGGACGGAGCTGCTGGCCGAACCGGCCGAACTGTCCTTCGAGGCCGTGCCGTTCGACCATCCGCTGTTCGTGCTCTTCTCCTCGGGCACCACCGGCATCCCCAAGGCGATCGTCCACCGGCACGGCGGGATCCTCCTGGAGCACCTGAAGAACAACGCGCTGAGCTGGGACCTGGGGCCGGGCGACCGGATGCTCTGGTTCAGCACGACCGCCTGGATGCTGTGGAACACCCTGGTCTCGGCGCTGCTCGTCCGCGCCTCGATCGTCATGATCGACGGCAATCCGGTCCACCCCGACCTGCGGGAACAGTGGCGGATCGCGGAGGAGACCGGGGCGACGCTGATGGGCGTGAGCCCCGGCTACCTCATGGCCTGCCGCAAGGCCGGGATCCGGCCCGCCGAGGAGTTCGACCTGTCGCGGCTGCGGCAGCTCGGCGCGGCGGGCAGCCCGCTCGCCGCCGACGGTTTCCGCTGGGTGGCCGAGCAGTTCGGGGACCGGGTCCTCCTGAACGTCGGCTGCGGCGGCACCGACGTCTGCACCGGCATCCTCCAGGGCAGCCCGCTCCAGACCGTGCGCGCCGGAGAGATCTCCGGCCCCTGCCTCGGGGTCGCCGCGTACGCCTACGACAGCGAGGGCCGAAGGGTCGTCGGCGAGCTGGGCGAGCTGGTGATCACCGAGCCGATGCCGTCGATGCCCGTCGGCTTCTGGGGCGACACCGACGGTTCCCGCTACCGGGCCGCGTACTTCGAGGAGTACCCGGGCGTGTGGCGGCACGGCGACTGGGTGCGGTTCGCCCCCGAGGGCCACTGCGTCGTCGCCGGCCGCTCCGACGCCACCCTCAACCGGGGCGGGGTCCGGCTCGGCACCGCCGAGTTCTACGCCGTCGTCGAGGACCTGCCCGAGGTCGAGGACAGTCTCGTCGTCCACATCGAGGACCCCGAGGGCGGCAACGGGGAGCTGCTGCTCTTCGTCGCGGGCCCTGCGGAGCTGGACGACGCCCTGCGCACGAGGATCGCCCGCGCGCTGCGGTCGGCGCTGTCGCCGCGGCACGTCCCGGACGTCATCGAGCGGGTGCCGGCCATCCCGCGCAACCGCACCGGCAAGAAGCTGGAGGTGCCGGTCAAGCGGATCCTCCTCGGCGCGCGTCCCGAGTCCGTCGCCAGCACCGACGTCCTCGCCGACCCCCGTTCGCTGACCGCGTTCGTCGCATACGCCGCCGGCCGGGCCGCCGGCACCGGGCACGGGAGCGCGTCGTGAGGGTCGCCGTCGTCGGCACCGGGGTCATCGGGGCCTCCTGGACCACGCTCTTCCTGTTGCACGGGCACGAGGTCGTCGCCAGCGATCCCGCGCCCGGCGCGGAGGAGCGGCTCCGGGCGGCCGTCTCCGCCGACCAGCGCCGGCTGTCGTTCACCCCTGACCTCGCCGAGGCCGTCGCGGACGCCGGCTTCGTCCAGGAGAACGGCCCGGAGCGTCCCGAGCTGAAGGACGAGGTCTTCGCCGTCCTCGACGCCGCGGCCCCGCCGGGGACGATCCTGGCGAGCAGTTCCTCCGGGCTGCCGCCGTCGCGGATCCAGCGGGCCTGCGCGGCCCATCCCGAACGGGTCCTCGTGGGGCATCCGTTCAACCCGCCCCACCTCATCCCGCTGGTCGAGGTCGTGCCGGGCGAGCGGACCGGTGAGGCCACCGTCGAAGAGGCCATGGGCTTCTACCGCAGCCTGGGCCGCCACCCGATCCGGCTGCGCAGGGAACTGCCCGGCCATGTCGCGAACCGGCTCCAGGCCGCGCTCTGGCGGGAGGCGTACTCCCTCGTCGAGCGGGGCGCGGCGAGCGTCGCCGACATCGACGCGGCCATCGCCCACGGTCCCGGCCTGCGCTGGGCGCTGCTCGGGCCCTTCCTCAACCAGCACCTCTCGGGCGGTGCTGGCGGCATCGCGCACGTCCTGGAGCACCTCGGCCCGCCCATGGAGGAGTGGTGGGCCGACCTCGGCGCACCGCGCCTCACCCCCGAGCTGACGCGCGCGATCACCGAAGGCGTCAGCGACGAGCTGGCCGGGACCGCGGAGGCCGACCTCGTCGCGGAACGCGACGCCCTCCTCTCCCTCCTCCTCGACGCCAAGAACCGGACCGACCACCTGTGAGCACTCCGATGAACCCCACCGATCCGATCGCCATCGACTTCCACGTGCACGTGGAGCAGGACGCCCACGGCCGTCTCGCGCTCGACGCGGAGCTGATGGACGCCTCGGCCGCCTACTTCAGGTCCGGCCAGGACCGCACGCCGACCGTGGAGCGCCTGGCCGCGTACTACCGTGAGCGCCGCATGGCCGCCGTGATCTTCACGGTGGACGCCACCACGGGCCTGGGCCACCCCGCCCTGTCCAGCGAGGAGATCGCCGAGGCGGCGGCCGCCCACCGCGACGTCCTCATCCCGTTCGGCTCGGTCGACCCGCACCGCCCGGACGCCGTCGCCCGGGCCCGCTCGCTCGTCCTCGACCACGGCGTCCGCGGCTTCAAGTTCCACCCGAGCCTCCAGGCGTTCGCGCCGAACGCCCGCGAGCACTACCCGCTCTACGAGGCCATCCAGGAACTCGGTGTCCCCGCCCTGTTCCACACCGGGCAGACCGGGATCGGCGCGGGCCTGCCCGGCGGGCGCGGCATCAAGCTGCGCTGGTCCGACCCGATGCTCCTGGACGACGTCGCCGCCGACTTCCCCGGCCTGACGATCGTCCTGGCACACCCGTCGGTGCCCTGGCAGGACGAGGCGATCTCCATCGCCACGCACAAGGCCAACGTCTACATCGACCTGTCGGGGTGGTCGCCGAAGTACTTCCCGCCGCAGCTCGTGAAGGCGGCCGGCTCCTTCCTCCGGCACAAGGTGCTGTTCGGCTCGGACTTCCCCGTCGTCACGCCCGACCGCTGGCTGGCGGACTTCGACGCCCTCGACATCAAGCCGGAGGTCCGCCCCCTGATCCTCAAGGAGAACGCCGTCCGCGTCCTGGCCCTCTGACGACGCCCACGGCCGAGCCGTCACCGCGGCCGCGGCCTCCCGCGGCCGCAGGTCCGACGGTCACCCCTCCCCGTCGTCCGCGCGCGGCAGGAGTTCGGCGATGATCTCGGTGCCGAGCGCGTACGCCGGCACGCCCGCGGTGATGAGCGCGGTCTCGGCGACGCCGATGAGCTCGGCGATGCCCGCTCCGGCGTGGAGCGCGCCCCGGGCGTGGATCCGGGCGGGGTGTTCCCGGCCGAGGGCCAGCAGCTGCCCGAAGTGGACGAGCTGCTGCACCCGCGCTCCGAGCGGGCTGTCGGTCAGCACGATGTGGCGCAGTCCCGCGATCGCCTCCTCGGTCGGCAACCGGTCGAACTGCCCGGCCAGGCGCAGCCGTTCCCGCACCCCGCCGGGGACGGTCCCGAGGGTGGCGCGGTAGCGGTCGCGTACGGCCTCGGTGCGGGAGGCGAGGGTGTCGTCCGTCATGACGCGACCCGCGCGATCGAGGCGCGCACGGCCTCCTGGGCACCCGGAGGGAAGTCCACGGCCCCGCCGATCGCCGCGGCGGCGATCTCGGCTTCGGCGCTCTCCTCGATCGCCACCACGAGGTGGGCGCTGGCCGCGGCGTCGGGGCCGAACACGAGGAGGCCGTGGTTGGCCAGCAGGACGGCCGCCGTCGTCGGGCGCCGTCGCAGCACGTCGGCGATGCCGCGCACCGACACGTCCGATCCGCGGGGTCCCCAGGGCACCACGGGGACCTCCTCGGCCTGCCCGAAGCGCAGCATCGGCTCCGTGCGGCAGGGCAGGGGACGGTGCGCCACGGCGAAGGCGGTCGCGGCGGGCGAGTGGGTGTGGATGATCGCGCCCACCTGGGGCCGGGCCTCGTACACGGCGCTGTGCATGGCGATGATCTCGGCGCTGACGGACCGCAGTTCACCGTCGAGGACCTGCCCGTCGAAACCGACGGTCGCCAACTCTTCGGGCCTCAGACCGCGGACGAACCCCGGCGTCAGCAGGAGACGCTCGCCGTCCAGCCTGGCGCTGAGGTTGGCGTGCCCGGAGTGGGACATCACCCCGGCCGCGAACAGCCTCTCCGCGGCTTCCACCAGCTGGTCGGCGCGCTCTTCCCGTACGTTCCTGTCACTCATGGCGGTTTCTCCAAGTGTGTTGCCGGCGGCTCTCGTTCGCCGCCTTCCACGTGCCGGCCACTCTTCTGCTTGAACTAAGGTTCAAGTCAAATGCCCGGATCGACGAGGAGCAGGGGAAACGGAACGTGCGCGTCACGATCGGCAGACTCGCCGAGATCACCAAGGTGCCCGCGTCGGCCATCCGGTACTGGGAGCGCCACGGCCTGCTGCCCGCGCCCGAGCGTGAGAGCGGGCAACGGCGCTACCCGCCTGAGGCCGCCGAGCGGATCACGGTCCTGCGCACGTGCCAGCAGGCCGGGCTGAGCCTGGCCGAGATCAAGGAGTTCCAACAGGAGCAACAACGCCGGGACGCGATGATCCGCGCCAAGCTCACCGAGATCCGGCAACTGATGGTCGATCTCGACCACGCACAGCAGCTCCTGACCCACGCCCTCAGATGCGGCGAGAAGGACATCGTCATCTGCCCGAAGTTCCGGGAGCAGATGGCGCAGTGGCGAGTGGCGGATCCGGCACCGTGAACCGCGGGTCCCGGGCTCCCAGCGAGTTCCGTCCTCCGGTTCGCCCCGCCTCGCAGTCGGGGCGAACCGGCCGCGCGGGATCACTCCCCGTCCACTGCTCCGGTCCGTGCTCGCCCATGCCCCGCACCGGCGGCTCGAAGGGACGCGTGAACCGGTATCAGGCCCGGCCGGCCGTGGACGCCCGGACGTTCAGCGTCCAGTCATGGCGACGGACGGTGCCGGGCTCGGTCGTCCCGGCCAACAGGTCACCGAGAAGGGCCGCACAGGCCCGGCCGTAGTCCGCGGGCCGCAGGTCGACCGCCGTCACCGGCGGGCCGGATCCGCGTGCGGCGGCGCCGTCGACACACGCCGCCACCAGCAGATCGGTCCCCGGGCGCAGGCCGGCCCGCGCCGCGGCCGCGAGCACCCCGACTACCGCGCCGTCGGGGGCGCTGACCACCGCGTCCAGACCCGGGACGCCGGCGACCAGGTCCGCGGTGACGGCCTCGACTTCGGCCGGCGTCGCCGCGAACGGCACCGTCCGCACGATCACCTCGGCGCCCTTCCGGTGGCTCCAGGTCCGCGCGGCGCCCCGCAGCGCCGCCGCCCAGTCCGAAGCCGGGCCGGGCACCAGCAGCGCCGGGCGGCGGGCGCCGCGCTCGGCGAGGTGGTCCAGCAGAGCGAGCAGCGAGGCCGCGTTGTCGCACACCACCGCGCCGCTCGGCGCGGTTCCCCCGCCGAGGTGGCGCTCGCCGGTGACAACCGGCACCCCCGCGTTCAGCAGGTCCGGCACGGTCTGGTCGTCGACCTCGGGGTCGATCACCAGCAGGCCGTCGACCCGGGAGGCGAGCCTGCCGCCGGATGCCGTTCCGGGGGCCAGGAGGACGAGGTCCAGACCGTCCTCCCTGGCCCGCTCGACCGCGCCGAACGCCAGGTTCATGTAGTAGTCCAGGCGGGTCGCCGTGCGCGGCAGGTGCAGCCCGATCGCGCCCGTGCTGGAACGACGCAGGCTGCGCGCCGCGGTGTTCGGCCGGTAGCCGAGCTCCCGGGCCACCTCCCGGATCCGCTCCCGCGTGGTCCCGGCGACACGGCCGGAGCCGCCCAGCGCGTTGGAGGCGGTGCTCTTGGACACCCCGGCCGCCCGGGCCACGTCGATCAGGGTCACGGAGCGGCTGGTCACAGCCCGGAAGTCTAGACCCAGCCCCACACCGATCCCCATTCCGGCTCCCGCCGCCTTGCTGGAACGTTCCAGCAGTACGTAAGGTGCAATCGCTGGAACGTTCCAGCACCAGCTGCCGAGCTCCGCACCCGGCCGTACGACCGGACGCATGACCAGACGCACAACCAGACGCACGACCGGACGCACGCCGACCGCGAACCGCCCGACCGGCGGTTCGCACACCCCGACCCGACCTTCCAGGAGACACCCGCATGACGCGCGGATTCGATGTTGTGGAGACCGGTATCGCCGAGCTGCGCGCGGCGCTGGAGAAGGGCGAGACCACCGCGGTCGGCCTGCTCGACGCCTACCTCGCGCGGATCGACGCGTACGACCGGCCGGGCACCGCCACCGCGCTCAACGCGATGGTCGTGATGAACCCGGACGCCCGTGCCGAGGCCGAGGCCTCCGACGCCCGCCGCGCGCGCGGCGAGACCCTCGGCCCGCTGGACGGCATCCCGTACACCGCCAAGGACAGCTACCTCGCCAAGGGCCTGACCGCCGCGGCCGGCTCGCCGGCCTTCGAGCACCTCGTCGCCCAGCGCGACGCCTTCGCCATCGAGCGGCTGCGCGCCGGCGGGGCCGTCCTCATCGGCCTGACCAACATGCCGCCGATGGCCAACGGCGGCATGCAGCGCGGCGTGTACGGCCGCGCGGAGAGCCCGTACAGCGCCGACTGGCTCACCAGCGCCTACGGCTCCGGCTCCTCCAACGGCTCCGGCACCGCGACGGCCGCGTCCTTCGGCGCCTTCGGCCTCGGCGAGGAGACCTGGTCCTCGGGCCGGGCGCCCGCCTCCAACAACGCGCTGTGCGCCTACACGCCCAGCCGCGGCGTCATCTCGGTGCGCGGCAACTGGCCGCTCGTTCCGACCATGGACGTCGTCGTCCCGCACACCCGCACCATGGCCGACCTGCTCGAACTGCTCGACGTCGTGGTCGGCGACGACCCGGAGACCCGCGGCGACCTCTGGCGCGCCCAGCCCTGGGTGCGGCTGCCCGCCGCCTCGCGGGTCCGCCCCGCCTCGTACCCGGCGCTCGCACCCGCCGACCCTGCGGCGGCGCGCGCCACGCTGGCCGGCAAGCGCGTCGGCGTCCCCCGGATGTACATCAACGCCGACCCCGACGCCGGTACCAACCCCGAGGGCGGCATCGGCGGGCAGACCGGCCGGCGGATCGACACCCGCCCCTCGGTGATCGACCTGTGGAACGCCGCCCGGCGCGACCTGGAGGCGGTCGGCGCCGAGGTCGTCGAGGTCGACTTCCCGGTCGTGACCAACTACGAGTCCGACCGCCCCGGCGCGCCCTCGCTGTTCACCCGCGGCCTGGTCGGCCGTGACTACCTCACCGTGGAGATCGAGGACCTCTCCGCCTGGGCCTGGGACGACTTCCTGCGCGCCAACGGCGACCCTGCGCTCGCCACCCTGGCCGAGGTCGACGGCGACCGCATCTTCCCCAAGCACGAGGGTGAACTCCCGGACCGCTACGACAACTTCGACGACTCGGTCGGCGACTACCCGCGCTTCGTGCGGGAGCGCCCGTACGCGTCCTTCACCGACATGCCGCACCTGGAGCAGGGGCTGCGCGGGCTGGAGGAGACCCGCCGGGTCGACCTGGAGCTGTGGATGGACGGACTGGGCCTGGACGCGCTGGTGTTCCCCGCCGTCGCCGACGTGGCGCCCGCCGACATGGACGTCTCCGAGGCGTCCGCCGACCTCGGCTGGCGCAACGGCGTCTGGGTCGCCAACGGCAACCTGGTCCCCCGCCACCTCGGCATCCCGACGGTCACCGTCCCCATGGGCACCATGGCGGACACCGGCATGCCGGTCGGCCTGACCTTCGCGGGCCGCGCCTACGACGACAACGCCCTGCTGGCCCTCGGCGCCGCCTTCGAGGCGACCGGCAGCCGCCGGACGGAACCGCCGCGCACCCCGCGCCTGTCGGCGCGCTGAGGACGGCCTCGGGGCCCGGGTCGGCAGCACCACTGCCGGCCCGGGCCCCGGTCGTGCGCCCGGCCGCGCGGCCCCGCGGCTCCCTCGCCCCCCGACCCACGGGTCCCGCGGTCAGGAGGAGTCGCGGGCGACCAGCTCGATACGACAAGCGCGGATACGTCTACCTCGGCACCGCCACCGCAGCCGCTCTCGTCATCTGGCTCCGCACATGATCACCCGGACAGCTCCGCCCAGTACTCCAGTGAGAGTTGTCCATTGGGCCCCGCTCACCAGGTCACGGGCAGTGACCGCATCCCGTAGATGAACGACTCGGTACGGAACTCGCGCTCGCCGGCCGGCCGCAGTCCCGGCAGCCGGCGGAACAGCGTCTCCAGGGCGATCTGGAGTTCGGCGCGGGCCAGCGGCTGGCCCAGGCACTGGTGCACGCCGAAGCCGAACGCCAGGTGCCGCCGGGCGTCCCGGTCCAGGTCCAGCTCGTCCGTCGCCCGATGGCCGGCGCCGCCGAACACCGCCTCGTCCCGGTTGGCGGTGGAGAGCATCGCCATCACGCCCTCCCCGGCCCGGACGGTGACGCCGCCCAGCTCCACATCCTCCAGCGCCACCCGGGGCAGGCCGGTGTGCACGATGGTCAGCAGCCGCAACAACTCCTCCACCGCGCCCGGCAGGGTGGCCGGGTCGGCCAGGCCGGGGATCTGCTCGGGGCGCTCCAGCAGCAGCGCGGTCGACAGCGAGATCATGCTCGCGGTCGTCTCGTGCCCTGCGATCAGCAGCAGCACGGCCATGCCGGCCACGTCGTCCGGGGTCAGGTCGTCCCGCGCCGCGAGTCGGCTCAGGGCGTCGTCCTCCGGCTGTGCGCGCTTGCGGGCCGTCAGGTCGCGCAGGTAGTCCCGGACCTCCTCCTGGGCCTCCCGGAGCTGCTCCACGGTGCTCTCCCGGCTGAGCATCGTGCGGCTCAGGCTCTGGAAGCGGTCGTGGTCCTCGTACGGCACGCCGAGCAGCAGGCAGATCACCAGCGAGGGCACCGGCAGCGCGAAGTCGGTGACCAGGTCTGCCTCGGTGCGGCCCGCGGTCATCCGGTCCAGCGCCTCGTCCACGATCCGCTGGATCTCCGGGCGCAGCGCCTCCACCCGCTTGACCAGGAATTCCCCGGTGATCATGCGGCGCTGGCGGGCGTGCTCGGGGTCGTCGAGCCGCAGGAAGTCCGGATTGTCGGTGATCAGCTCGCGAGCACCGGCGACCAGCAGCGGGAAGGCCGGGTGGCGTATGTCGGCACTGAACCGGCGGTCGGACAGCACGGTGCGGACCTCGGCGAAGCCGGTGACCAGCCAACAGAGGTCGCCGTCGGGCAGCTCGGCCCTGGTCACCGGCCCGGTGGCGGCGGCCTCGGGGTACGCGGGCGGCGGGCCGAACGGGCAGCCGCCGGAGTGCCGGGCCGGCAGCAACGGGACGGCGGGGGCGATGGGTGTGGTGGGTGTGGTGGTCAAGGTGGGAGTCTCCTCACGTCGCGGGTGTCCTCGTGGGGTTCAGGGAGCCCAGGAAGGTGCCCAGCGGCCTGCGGGGCCGGCGGCGGAGGTCCGTCAGGCCCCGGTCCGCGCGGGCTCGTCCCCGGTGACGGTGATCGCCCGGCCCGGGCAGAGCTCGGAGGCGAGTCTGACGTCGTCGAACTGCTCGGGCAGCAGCACGGTCTGACGAAGCCTCACAAGACTGTCCCGCTCGTCCTGGTCGAAGACCGCGGGGGCGTTCGTCACGCACATGCCGGAGCTGCAGCAACGGTCCCGGTCGACGCTCACCTGCATGTCGGGCACCTTTCGCCAGGGTGGCGCCGGCTGCCCGGCGGCCGCCTCTCGTTGTCACGGTCAACCTAGCCGTCGCCGGTCCGCTTACGGAGGGGTACGGTGGCCGGATCGAGAATGGCCGGTTCGGTCCCTGTGCGTGAACCCCGTTGCGGCGTAATGCGTTTCAATCGGCGGTACGTCGCCGGACGGGTCGGCGGACCCGGCCACGCGGACGGCCTCACAAGCCTTCGGCGGTGGCCAACTCCCCTACGGAGGCCGCCGTGTCGGCCTTGGCGGCGGTCCTGTCCATCCGGTAGCGCACCACCCGGGCGAACCGCAGGGCCGGCCCGGCCGGGTAGCGGGAGCTGCGCTGGAGGCCGTCGAAGGCGACCTCGACGACCAGTTCCGGCCGGACCAGCACCATCCGGGCGTCCCGCGCGGTCTCCCGGGCGGGCAACTCGGCGGTCTGCCAGCGAGCGTCCGGTCGGTCAGCCCCTTGAAGGTCTTGCCGGGCATCACCCACGGGCCGAGCCCCGGCTCGCCGGCCGCCCGGGCGGCCGGCGAGGCCCTCGGACGGTCCCGAGGCGGTCGCACCACCAAGATCCACCTGAGCGCGGAGGGCCGCTGCTGGGCGTTGTCCCAACCGCACCGCCTCAGGCCTGCGCCTGGGGGACCGGATCAGCCACCAGCGCGCCTTCTACGCGGCGGGGCAACTCAGCCGCGACCGGATCGCTCACCTACGAGCGCACCGGGAAGAGCACGGGCACCTGCGAATCGTCCGAGACCGCGCACAAAGCGGACCTGACGGACAACCGTACAAACTGGCGGCCCTTCACGACGCCGAGGCCGGCGAAGCGGTCGAACTGCTGGTGCGCCGCGAGCCAGCCGGCAAGGCCGACATCACCGACCCCGGCATCTTCCGCCTGCTTGAAGCACTGCACCAAGTCGGCGCCCATGACGCCGTCAATGAACTCCTGGCACGCGACCCCGCCGAACACGTGGACCTGTTCTCTCCGAAGTACATTGCCAGGGACGTGGAGACGTTGCGGGGCCTCGGCGCCGGCCAAGCCGCTCGACGGCTCGCCGACCGGGCCGACCAGACGGGACTCGCCTTCCCGAACGGGCATCACGTCGCCCACGGATATGAGATCGACGGCCGGCCGGCCGCCGCGTGGACCTGGCGCGACCTCGACTGACATCGTCAGCCAGTCCTGCTCCTCTAACTTCCCTGTTTCGGTTCGGGGCGGTTGATCTGGGGTGATCCCTGCGCCGGCGGTCGCGGGGCTGCTGTCGGACGGTGGGCACGCTGAGGGCCCGGCGCGATGGCCGGGTGCTCCTGGGGTCCTCGGGTCGTGGGTAGTCAGTGGCGGTTTCGTCAGGTCAGGTGGCTGGAGGATCGATTATCTGATGGTCAGTCAGAAACTCGCGGACACGCCGTCGAGGCCTACGTCGAGCGGGCGGCCTCCCATGCCGAGCGATGGAGCGATCACGCACCAGTGACCACCGTCTTCGACATCGGTCAACTCCTATAGCACTGCGAAAGGTTCGGGCAACGGGTCTCGGCTGCAGCAGCCGTCGCACGACCCGCCCGGAGCGGCGACCGCAGCTGCCACTGACCCTGCAACTGGACTACGCGGCGATCCACTGTTCTGACTGAAAGTCAGCTGATGTTCTGGAAACGCCTCGGTTTGTAAAAGCCAAGGCCGTCTGGCGGGAGTCGGCACAGGTGATGACTTGAGCAAATCGATCAACGCCTGGATTGAGGCCCAGCCGGCCGACTCACCAGAGTGGGCGCCCGAGAGCAGTACACGGCGATCCGCCAGCTCCTGGACGGCGACGCCGCCGCCGAGGAGTAAGCGCACGAGGTCGCAGATCGCGGCCAACAGAAGAGGTGCCGTGCGCCGGGCCGACTGGCCCGCCGCACGGCATCACAACGAGCGGCAGATTGGCGATGTCAGCACCCGCCCCCCGTGGTGGAGAAGGACGCGCCGGACCCGGAGGCGCCGAGGGTGATCAGCTGCGGGGTGGCCGGACTCGAACAGCACCCGCCGCCCTGGGCGGCTTCGGGTTCGTCGAAGAGGCCAGCTCCGCCGCACACTCCCGTTTCCGGGAGGCTGAGTTCGACGCGGGCGGCGGCTTCGTGATCGCCAGCGAGGGCGGCGACAACCGAGCGGACCTGCTCGTAGCCAGTCATGGCGAGGAAGGTCGGGGCGCGCCCGTAGGGCGGGGCCCGTAGGCGCTCGTCGAGGCCGAGGTGGATCTCGGACAGGAACAACAACAAGACTCAGCGGTCCTCGACGATGAAGCATGCCCGCTGGTAGAGCTCGTCGAACGTGATGATCTCGTGGACGCCGTGCTCCAGCGCGACCTCAACACGGTGCGCTACCTCGACGGCATCGGAATGTACGAGATCGACTGACGACCCGACACCACGCCCGGTCACGGAAGACCTGCCCGCACCCGCGGCGCTTTCCACGGACGACCGTTTCCGGACATCCCGGATGCATGATCGGCCGTCCCATCCGGATGTTGATCATCCGCTGCGGGAGAGGAGTAGCTTGTCGCGCATGCGAGCGATACCCGACGCCGAGCATCAGAAAATGGTGATGGAGGTCCTCGAGGAGGACATCCTCGGGATCTACGTCGCCGAAGCCGCGAAGTGCGTTCCGCGCATCGACCGGCCACAGGCCGAGTTCTGCGCCGTCACGATCGGAACTGAGCTGCGGGACGCCGGATTCCGCTGCCCGCCCTCCCTGATTCGGGACCTCGTAGCGATGCAGCAACTGCTGGTCCCCACCCCCGACGATGCGCTGGCACTGGCACTGGCGCGCGCATACGTCTTCTGGGTCCACCTGGACGACACGTGCGGCCGCAGCAGGAGCGGCGTGCTGGAGCTCTTCGCGGACATCGGGGCCGGGCCGAGGACGCCGGGCCCGCGCGCGTCCCGCTTCAGCCACTACGCCGAGCTGGTGTTCACCGAGCTGGCCGGCTTCTGCAGCCCCGCGTTCCTGGGAATATACCGGTCGTTCATCCACGAAGCGCTGACCGGCGTGCTCCTGGAAACGGAGTGCGGCACGGATCGCGACGGCTTGCTGGACACCGGGTACATTCGCTCCCGGTCCGGGTTCTGCGAGGCATACGCCACGGCCCTGCAGTTCCTCGACCCCTGTATGGACTTCGTGGGAAACCTGGCCTTCTGGGGTGCCGCCATGGGCCAGATCGTGGTGTTCCTCAACGACATCAACGATGTCCTCTCGTTCTACAAAGAGGCCCTTGACGGTCGGGATTTCACCGCCAGCAGCATCTACGGTGAATCGATTCGGAACGGGGTCCCCTACCGGGACGCCTATCGCGCGAAGCTCGACAGCGGCTTGCGTGCGCAACGGCGCATCATCGAACTCGCCGGCCCCGAGCGGAAACCGCATGTCGAGAACTACCTGCACGGGTACTGGTACTGGCACCTGCACGTCGACCGATACGGCTGGGGCGACCTGATCCCGGGCTTGGAGCAACTCGAAATCTGACAGGAGCCACCATGGCCACGGCCTCCGCACCGACCCCACCACGACCACCGCTCGCCCCGCGCGCACTACCGCTTCTGGGCCACAGCCTCGCCCTGGTGAGCGATCCGCTGGCATGGCTCCGGGAGTGCGACAGCACCGAACCCGTACGCACCGTCAGAACCGGGACGCGCGAGGCGTACCTGGTCTGCCGCCCCGACCTCGTCCACCGCATGCTCGTCACCCACGTCGATGCCTTCGACAAGGGCGGGCCATTCTTCAGCCGGGTCAGGGAGCTCCTCGGCGACGGCCTGGCGTCGGCCTCGCACAGCGATCACCAGCAGCAGCGGCGGATCGTCCAGCCCGCCTTCGCGCCTCACCATCTCGCACGCTACGAACAGGCCTTCCGCGAGGAGTCCGAGGCGCTGGCGGCGTCGTGGCATCCGGGCGGGACCGTCGATCTCCTGGCCGACGCACAGGCGATGATGACGAAATTGCTGTGCCGGACCGTCGTTCCCAGCGTCGAATCCGCCGAAGCGGCGCTGATCGCCGCGCAGTTCCCGGTGCTGATCGCCGGACTCTTCACCCGGACCGTCGTCCCCTACCGCTGGATCAACAGCCTGCCGACGCCCGGAAACCGCCGGTTCACCCGCGCTCGTGACGGGGTGTGGGCCGCGGCCGACCGCATCGTGGCCGCCGCGCACGCGGACCCCGAGGCCGAGGGAATGCTCGCCGCCCTCCTCGCCGCCGGCGCCGACAGCCCCGACCTGCCGATCACCGACGAGAACCTCCGCCACCAGATCTGCACGTTCTTCCTGGCGGGCATCGAGACCACCGCGAGCCTCGTCGCCTGGACGTTCTTCCTCCTGACCGGGCATCCCGCCGCCGAGCAGCGGCTGTACGAGGAGATCGACGCGGCGCCCGAAGCCTCCGCCCGGCAACCCGGAGGACTCCGCGACCTTCCCCATCTGCGCAACGTGCTCACCGAAGCGCTGCGCCTCTATCCGCCGGTCCCCATGCTCACCAGGGCCTCCACCGCGGAGGTGACCCTGGACCGCCACACGTTCCCGCCCGGAACGGACTTCTACTTCAGCGCCTACCAACTCCAGCACGACGAGTCCGTCTTCGCGCAGGCCGAACGGTTCCTCCCCGACCGCTGGAACTCCCCACCGACCGCCGCCCAGCGCCAGGCGTTCATCCCGTTCGTCGCGGGCAAGCGCAAGTGCATCGGGGACACGTTCGCCCTGACCGCCGCCGCACACCTGGTCGCCGCCATCTGCGCGCGCTGGCGCCTGCGCGCTCGCCCCGGGAGCACGGTCCGACCCGTGATGCGCGCCAGTCTCACTCCCGCCGGCCTGCGACTGATCGCCGAACCGCGGTGACCGGCATACCCACGCGCCGGCCCGGTTCCGCGCACCGGCCCGGCGTGCGCCTCGCGGTACTGGACGTGGACGGCACGCTGCTGCCGCAGAGCCCCGGAGCCGAACTGCCGCGCAGGCTGGCGGCAGCGGGGCTGGTCCGGGACGACGGGTGGCGAGCGCTGTCGGACTTCCTGAGCGGCCTGCCGGAGGGCGCGTTGGAGCAGCCGGCGACCGCGGCAGCGGCCTACGCGCTGTTCGGCGCCATGCTGGAGGGTGCGCCGGCGGACGCCGTCGAGCAGGTGACGGCCCAGGTGTGGGCGTCGCGCCGCGATCAGGTCTTCGCATTCGCCCGCCCCCTGGTGCGGGCCCTTCGCGCTCGGGGGTTCGTCCCGGCACTGGTGTCCGTCGGCCCGCACGGGCTCGTCGCCGCACTGGCACGGGAGTTGGGCATCGCCCTGTACCGGGGCACCCGGCTGGACGTCGCAGCCGACCGCTGCACGGGCCGGATCCAGGCCGTGGCGGGCCGAAAGCCCGAGGTGGCGGAGGAACTCGTGGCTGACGCCGGGGGCGGCACGATCGACTGGCCCGGATCGCTCGCAATCGGGAACTCCCTCGCCGACGTCCGGCTGCTGGAACGCGTCAGCACCCCACTGGCCTTCGAACCGACCCCGGCGCTTCGCCACCACGCGGAAGCACGTGGCTGGCCCGTGGTGAACCGCACCACCCTGCTTCCCCGCTTCCGCGGAACGGACCCCGCACCGGCCGCCCGGCGGAACCTCGACGACGGACCCGCCGCCACGGCCCGCTCACGGCTGGTGGAGCACGTCAGCCGCCAGGTCGGTGCCGACGGGGCGGTGGCCGGCCGTTGCCGAAGCCGGGTCATCGAGTCGGCGCTGATGCTGGAACTGCTCCGCCGGGAGGACGTCGAGCCCCTCGCGCTAAGGAAGTTGACCGGCTTCCTGACCCGGGCGGCTTCGGCCCCCGCGGCCGGCCCGGCGGGCGAGTTCGACACGGCCCTCGTCGCGGCCGTACTGCACGGCAGGCCGGTCCGTGAGCCGACCGCACTGATCCGACGCATCCTGGAGGGGTTCGAGCACGGCACCTCGGCACGCAAGAACGCGGCCCTGCACGCGATACTCGCCGTCACCGGCGCCGCGCCCTGGCCTCGACCTCGCCCCCTCGTGGTCCCGAACGACACGGAGGCAGAAGCCAGTTGGACCCGGCTGCTGCTCGCCGCACTGGCGGTACTCGCCGCACCGGACGCCCCGGCCCCCTCCTCCCCCGGCGCGACCCGGCTGCTGCGGCTGCTGGAGTCGCGGCCGGACGGCGTGTGGGAGCAGAACGTGCTCGCGCACCTGATGGCCCTCCTGGCCGTCCAGCGGGTCCGGCCCGGCCACCCGGTCGTGCGCCGGGGCATCGCCGCGCTGCTGGCCTGCCGCAACACCGACGGCGGGCTGCCGTTCATCGCCGCGGAGGAGGTGTTCTGCACCGCCACCGCCGGGCTGGCCCTCGCCCGATCCGGCGCCGCCGACCCGGCGCTGCTGCGCACGATGGGCGACCAGCTGGCCGGGCTCCAGGCCCCGGCCGGCGGCTGGGGCTACGCCCGCGGTGTCACGCAGACGGACGTGGACGACACCGCCTACGCGATGCGGTTCCTGCACGCGCTCGACCCCGCGCGCTACCGCGAGCCCCTCACCCGGGCCCGCGGCTACCTCGCCACGATGCCCGGCCCGGACGGCGGCGTGCCCACCTTCCTGCCCGGCGGGCCGTCCGAAGCCGCCATGACCGCCGCCACGATCACCGCCCTCGCCCCCTACCACCGCCATCACCGGGAACTCCTCACCCGCGCCACCGCCCACCTCCTCTCCGCGCAGCACCCCGACGGTACCTACGAACGCAGCTGGAGCCTCGCCGAGGCCAACGCCGTGTTCCGCGCCCACCTGGCCCTGCGTGCCGCACAACGCCTGAACACGGGCCCCGCGAACCGCACGGCCGAAGCGATCCGCCACGCGCACGACAGGCTGATCCGGACCCAGCACCCGGACGGCGGCTGGGGCCACACACCCGACCGTCCCAGCGACGCCACGAGCACCGCGTACAGCCTGATCGCGCTCGCCGACTCCGGCCACGCCGCGGTGTGCGCCCGTGCCGTGGCCCATCTCATCGAGCGTCAGGATTCGGACGGGGGCTTCACGGACGTCACCGACCAGGCGGCCCCTCGCCCCCTGCCCTATGCCATCCCCGTCCTCACCGGCAACTTCGTCCTCCTCGCCCTGACCTGCGTGACGTGACCGGACCGCCCCGGAAGCGGGACGAACCCACCGGAGGCCGCGCGAGAGGCCGACGAGGGCACGGCGCCGGAGCAGTCCGCAGCTGCAGGAGCTCCGGCGCGACGCGCCGCCGTTCGCGACGCTCGACGCGCGACGCTGACGGCGACGAGTCACCTACTGGTCCAACCGGGCTCATTCCACGGGCCGGTGGAACAGGTCGCCGTCGACCTGTCCCACCAGCAGTCGCCCCATCTCGGCGGAGAAGGCGAGCAGGCCGGGCAGCGGCCGGTGCTGGACGACCGCTTTGACGATCCGCCCCTCACCGTCGCGCACGAGGATGGTCGAGCCCAGCAGCGCGGTCCCGCCCAGGGCGGTCGCCTCCCACTCGACGTAGGTGCGGTCGCCGTGGTGCGCCTCGTGCGTGAAGACCAGCGACTCGTAGACCCTGCTCGCGGTTGCCATGATCAGGGCGACCTCCTCCCGTCCTCGGACCGGCCGGCTCAGTGTCGGCCCTTCCAGGACGACGTCCTGGGAGAGGGCGTCGGCGAAGGCGTCCTCCTCGCGGGCGGCGAACGCCCGTGTCCACACGCCGCCCTCCACCCCGGGCGCCGTGTTCCCGCCCGGCCGTGCCGTCGATTCACCCATGTCGCGACCTCCTGATCGTCCGCCTGTCCCGCTTCCGTGACAGCGAGTACCAACCAATCCTTTTTGCATCTTATGGATGCGAGAGCTCCAAGCGCCAGATGCAGTGTACGAAAGAGTCATGAGCTGTATGGTTGTTTCGGACCGCAACTCCCCCGCATCCCGGCTGGAGGAACAGCCCCATGGCTTCCCACCTCGGTTACGACGTGCTGGTCACACCCGGCGCGGAGCGCGCCGGAAAGACCCTCCCGAACGGCGATCCACTCGTCTCCTCGCCCGTCTCCACCGTCCTGGTGTACGGGCGGGAGGAGGCGGTGCTGGTCGACCCGCCGTTCCTGGACTCCCAGATCGCGCAGGTACGCGACTGGGTGGCCGCCTCCGGCAGGAAGGTCCGGTACGTCTTCGCCACCCACGGTCACGGCGACCACTGGTTCGGCACCGCCACGCTGCTCCCCGGCTTCCCGGACGCCCGGATCTACGCGACCCCGGGCACGATCGAGGTCATGCACCAGCAGGCCACCGAGGGGCGGGCGGCCCTGTGGGACGTCGACTTCCCCGGCCGGGTCCCGCCCTCCCCCGTGCTCGCCGAGCCCGTGCCCGACGAGGGGTTCCTGCTGGAGGGTGAGCTGCTGCGGGCCGTCGACGTCGGCCACACGGACACCGACCGCACCTCGGTGCTGCACGTGCCGTCGATCGGCCTGGTGGTCGCCGGCGACGCCGTCTACAACGGCGTGCACCAGTACCTCCTGGAGGCCGGGGAGGGCGGACTGGAGTCCTGGCTGGCGGCGCTCGACGTGATCGAGGCGCTCGATCCCCGCCACGTGGTCGCCGGCCACAAGAACGCCGCGCTGCCGGACGACCCCGCGGCGATCGCCGACACTCGGCAGTACCTGCGGGACGTGATCCGCCTGCTGGAGCAGAAGCCGACCGCCCGCGACTTCTACCGGGAGCTGCTGCGGCTCCACCCCGACCGCCTCAACCCGGGGCCGGTCTGGTACGGCGCCGTCGGCCTGCTGGGCGCCTGAGACGGAAAGAGAGAGCACCCATGGACATCGACTCGCACACGCTGGACGCGAAAGCGGCGTACAAGCTGCTGATCGGCAGCATCATCCCGCGGCCCATCGCGTGGATCAGCACCCAGTCGGCGGCCGGCGTCGGCAACCTCGCCCCCGTCTCCTTCTTCACCTGCGTGGGGCGCAAGCCCCCCAAGGTCTCGCTGTCCATCCAGCCCAAGTCGGACGGGCTGTCACTCAAGGACAGCTTCCTGAACATCCGTGACACCGGAGAGTTCGTCACGAACCTCGCGACGCTCCCGCAGATCATGCCGCTGCACCGCAGCGCCATCGAGTTCGAACCGGACGTCGACGAGTTCGACGCGGTGGGAGTCGAGAAGGAGCCGTCCGCGCTGGTCACCCCGCCCCGGGTCAAGGGCGCGCCGGTCGCCCTGGAATGCAGGGTGGACAAGATCTTCTCCGCCCCGGACGGACTGCACCACGTGGTGTGGGGGGAGGTCGTGAGCTTCCACGTCCGCGACGACGTCTACGTCGACGGGCGGATCGACTTCGGCGCGCTCGCCCCCGTCGGCCGTCTCGCGGCGGAGTACACCGTGGTCGACAACGCCTTCGTCCCCCCGCTGCTCGACGAGGTCATGGCCGAGCGGGCGACGCGGCGGATGCGGCGGATCGACCGCCACGGGGACGAGTACTCGGCGGTCGACGGACCGGGCTGGTCCGCCTCCGGAGCGGTCCGGGAGTGAACCCGGCGCAGCACGGCCGGCCCCGCCCGGGCAGGGCAGTGCATCTGTCCGGGCGGGGCCGGCGGGCCCTCGGGAAGGACCGACTAGGATCGGTCGTTCGACGTGCGGGAGGGCGGTCGTCACCGCCCCGGGACAGGAAGGCGATGGGTTCCATGGACGCCACGTGGCAGGCGACCGGCCGGTACGAGCTCGCGTCGGCCCCCGGCCCGCTGGGCCTGGTCCAGGACCTGCTCAACACCCTCCCGGCTGGCCGGCCCCGCAGGCCCGACCTGCTGGCGGACGCCGAGTCCGCACAGGCCTGGGCGGACTCGGCGCTGGCCGCCTGGACGGCCACGACACGGCAGCCCGCCCCCAGGCCGCGCCTCCACGAGGAGGACCTGACCCGGCTCCGCGACCTGCGCACGGCACTGCGCGACGCCCTGACGCCGCCGCTCGACGGAGCGCCGGAGCCGAGCGGGGACACCGGATCCCCCGTCGTGGAGACCGCACAGGCCGCGCTGGAGCTCGACGCCACCGGCACGGTGCGCCTGGAGCCGCGCGGCGGCGGCGCGGGCTTCCTGGTCGCCACGCTGCTCCTGACACTGTGGCAGGCCCAGAACAGCGGTGACGACCGGCGGCTCAAACTCTGCCGCAACCCGCGGTGCGCGGTCGCCTTCTACGACCGGTCCCGCAACAACAGCGGCGTCTGGCACGACGTACGCACCTGCGGCAACGCCGCGAACCTGCGCGCGCACCGCGCGCGCAGGCGAGACACCACGGCGGGCGGGGCCTGACATCCCGGCCGCGTACCGGTCACGGCGCGCCCGGCTCCCCGGCCCGCCCGAGGTGTTCCCGGAACCAGGCCAGCGCTGCGCCGCTCGACTGCTCGAACCGGGCGGTGTAGGGCGCGAAGTGGCCGCCGGGGATCAGCTCCAGCCGCTTGGGTTCCAGGGCGCGTTCGTAGGCCGCGAGGGCGAGGTCGGTCACGGTGACGGTGTCGGCGAGGGCGACCACCATCAGCAGCGGCGTCGGGGAGACCCGGGCGATCCAGGTGCCGGGCTCGTACATGCGGGCCGCGCGGGTGGAGCGGATGGTGACCCGGTTCTCCCACGCGCCGTCGGGCACGGGCTGGAGGTAGAAGTCGACGGCCTCCCGCGTGCGGTAGGACGCCGCCACCGCGGGGTCGTCGCTGACGACGGCCTGGGTGCGCGGAGCCTCGCCGCGCAGCTGGGCCCGCTCGTCCTCGTCGAAGGCCTGCTCCAGGGCGGCGACGGCCTCCGGGGCGACGCGGCGCAGGCCCTGCTCGTACCCGCTGATCGTCGGCACCTGGGCGACCACGGCGCGCAGCCGGCGGTCGGTCGCGCCCAGCACGAGGGCGTGGCCGCCGGCGTAGCTGGTACCCCACAGCCCGATGCGGCCGGGGTCCACCTCGGGCCGGCTCTCCAGGTAGGAGACGGCCCGCCGCCAGTCGGCGATCTGCCGCCAGGGGTCGACGTCCTGGCGCGGCAGGCCGTCGCTGGCCCCGAAGCCGCGGTGGTCGTGGAGCAGCACGACGAACCCGTTCTCGGCGAAGGTGCGGGCGAACGGCTCCAGGCCGTGCTCCTTGACCCCGGCGTAGCCGTGGGCCATCGTGATCGCCGGGTGGGGGCCCGGCCCGTCCGGCAGGTGGAGCCGGCCCCGCAGCATCACCCCCGCGTCGGCCTCGAACTCGACGTCCTTGCGTTCGACCATGGAAAGTCGCCTCCTCGGGCTTGTCGGGGTTCGGCCCCGGTGGAAGGGTTCGGCCCCGGTGGAGGGGGCCTGGTCGGCGGCGGGCGCCGGGTTCAGCTGAAGTGGATGTCGCTGAGGTCGATGGCGACCATGACCTGGCCGGGGACGGGACGCAGGTCGGCGTCGCGGTTGTAGGCGCGGCGCCGGGTGGGCACGAGGATGCCGTCGGCCTCGACGATGTCGTGGACGTACTGGGCGGCGGCGAGGCCGCCGGCGATGTCGACCCGGTAGTCGTGGCGGCGCAGCAGCCGGTCCGGGCCGAAGTAGAAGTCCTGAACGGTGCTGTGACTGGCGATCGAGGCGGGGAAGGTCGCGCGCAGTGCGCGCCACTCCTGGCCGTCCTCGTGCCAGGGCCGGATCTCCCGGACCTCGACACCGGGCATCGCGAGCAGGAACGGGGTGGTCAGGTAGGTCCACAGGGCGTAGCCGTTGAAGTACGCCCGGTCCAGCGCGTCCCATGGGGTCTGCAGGACGTGCCCGTCGAAGGCCTTGCGCGGCTGTGCGCGCTCGGCGACCACGGTGCCGTCGGTCCGCTCGATCGCGATGCGGTCGGGGGTGAAGTCGGTCCGCTGGTCGGGGGCGCCGAACGGGGCGACCGAGGCGCGCTCCTCGTGCAGCCGTACCGTCATCTCGCGGGGCGTCGGGTCCTGCGGAAGTCCCTTGATCGCGAACAGGTCGCCGCCGCTGACGATCGTCGCGCGAACGGAGGTGAACCGGCGCCAGCGGTCCATCCCGCCATGGGCTTCGAGCACCTCGTCGAGCAGTGTGTTCATCCGCACCCCTCCTGGCTTCGGTGATGGTCCGTGCGACCATGCACCGGACTTAAATATGACCGGTCGTCTTGATAGTGTCAAGGAGGTCCTCCGCGGGCTCGCCCGGCGGGCTCCGGGCCGCAACTGCCCGCATCCATGAACCTTCGGGAGTCATCGTGAGCTTCGACCACCCCTCGATCCGCACCCGGCTGGAGGACGGCGTCCTGTTCGCCACCCTCGACGCCGGCCCGCTCAATCTGATCGGCGTCGACCTGGTCCGCGACCTGGCCGGGCTCGTCGACACGCTGGACGCGGACCCCGGCGACGTGCGGGTCGTCGTCCTCGACAGCACCGCCCCCGAGTACTTCTCGGCGCATGTGGACCTCGCGGCCGTTCCGCAGTACACCGCCGAGGCCGCGAAGGCCGGCGGCCCGGGCGACGCCTCGCTCGGCATGTTCCTGCACAGGCTGGCGCGGCTTCCGGTGATCACCATCGCCAAGGTCCGCGGTCGGGCCCGCGGTGACGGCAACGAGCTCGCCCTGGCCTGCGACATGGTCTTCGCCTCGCGGGAGAACTCGGTCTTCGGGCAGTTCGAGGTCGGGACCGGCGCCCTGCCCGGCGCCGGCGGCATCCAGCACCTGACCCGACGGCTGGGCCGGGCGCGGGCCGTGGAGGCCATCGTGGGCGCGGACGACTTCGACGCGGACCTCGCCGAGCGCTACGGCTGGATCAACCGCGCCCTGCCCGACGACCAGCTGGACGGCTTCGTCGAGCGCCTGGCCAAGCGCATCGCCGGCTTCCCGCCCGAGGGGGTCAGGGCCGCCAAGCGCGCCATCGGCGATCTCACGCTGGCGGACCCCGCGCAGGTCCGCTCCGACGCCGCCGTATTCCAAGGCCTCATCGCCTTGCCGCAGACACGCGCGCGCCTGGACCACCTCGCGAGCCGGGGCCTCCAGACGCCCGGCGACCTGGAGCGGAACCTGGGCGAGGCCGTGGGGCAGTTCCCGCACCGCCCCGACGCCGACCGCACCGTTTGACAAATCGAAAGACGACCGGACATATTGAAAACAATAGAAGGAGTGTGCACAATGCCGCGACCCAGCATGCGCGAACATCTGATCGAAGCCGCGCACGATCGCTTCCACGAGCACGGCTTCAACGGCATCGGCATCAAGGACATCACCGACACCGCCGGCACGCCGAAGGGTTCGTTCTACAACCACTTCGACAGCAAGGAAGCCATGGCCGTCGAGGTCATGCACCGCTACGCCGAGTCGCGCGGGATGGACATGCTCGCCGACAGGTCGGTTCCGCCCGTCGACCGCATTCGCGGCCACTTCGCCTACCTGATAGCGGACTTGGAGCGGTACGACTACACCCGGGGCTGCATGTTCGGCAACTTCGGGGCGGAGCTGTCCACGCAGAGCCCCATGGTCCGGGACGAAGTGGGCAACAGGCTCGGGCGGTGGGCTTCCGCGCTCGCCTCGGCGCTGGACGAGGCCCGCGCGGCCGGGGCCCTGGCGAGCGAGGTGGACAGCGCGGTCCTGGCCCGGTTCCTGGTGAGCGCCTGGGAGGGGGCGGCCATGCAGGCGAAGGTCGTCCGCGGCAGCGCGCCGCTGGACGACTTCTTCACCGTGTTCGATTCGCTGACCGCCTGACCCGGCGGCCTGCGCCGAAGACGGACGTGGGGGGGGCCCGCCCCCGGGGGGGGGGCCCCCCCCCCGGGGCCGGGGGGGGGGGGCGGCCCGGCCCCCCCCCCCCCCCCCGGGGGAAGGGCCGCCCGGGCCTGCGGGGGGGGGGTAGTGGCCGACCCC